>NZ_JBHXPI010000044.1:0-56189 GCF_042718575.1 Streptomyces sp. NPDC058579 | reverse complement strand
GTCCGGTGTTCGGACCGATCGGCGGGGCCCCTGGGCTTTCACGGCTCGCGGCCGACGGGCCCGGCGTTCCGGTTACGCGGTCGCCGGCGGGGCGGTCTCGCCCGAGCCGCGCGGGATCAGCCGGGTGTCCAGGACCACGCGGGCCGGCGGCTCCTCGAAGCCGTCCAGGCGGCGGAAGAGCCGCTCGGCGGCCGTGCGGCCGAGGGCGGCCGCGTCCTGCGCGATCACGGTGATGCCGAGCAGGTCGGCCAGTTCGATGTCGTCGAAGCCCACGAGGGCCACCGGGTGCGCGCGGCCCGCCAGGGCGCGCACCGCCGTGACGGTGACGCGGTTGTTGCCCGCGAAGAGCGCCGTGACCGGCTCCGGGCCCGCGAGCATCGCCGCCAGCGCCTCCCGTACCCGGTCGGGAGCCGTCGTCCCGAGCGACTCCCACGACGGGTCCACCGCGAGCCCGGCGTCCTCCATGGCCGCCCGGTAGCCCCGCAGGCGCTCCGTCGCCGTGTGGATGCGGGGCTGGTCACCGATGAACCCGATCCGGCGGTGCCCGTGGGCGATCAGATGGGCCACCCCGGCCCGCGCGCCCCCGAAGCTGTCCGACATGACCACGTCCGCGTCGATCCCGCCAGCCGGGCGGTCCACGAAGACCGTGGCGACACCGGCCTTGATCTCCGGTTCGAGGTAACGGTGGTCGGAACCGGCCGGGATGACGATCAGTCCGTCGACCCGCCGCGCGCAGAGCGCGAGCGCCAACTCCTGCTCCCGGTCCGGGTCCTCCGCGCTGGAGCCGTTGATGAGCAGCGCCCCGTGGGCTCGGGCGACCTCCTCCACGGCACGGCTGAGCGGACCGTAGAACGGGTCGGCGAGGTCCTCGAGGACCAGACCCACGGAAGCCGTACGGCCCTTGCGCAGCACGCGGGCGCTGTCGTTGCGCCGGAAGCCGAGCGAGTCGATGGCCTCCTGCACGCGGCGCTCGGTGTCCGGGGTGACCCCCGGTTCGCCGTTGACGACGCGGGAGACCGTCTTGAGCCCGACGCCGGCCAGGGCGGCGACGTCCTTCATCGTGGGCCGATTGCCGTAACGGTGCTCGGGGCGGCGGGCGGTGTCGGCCACAGTCTGCGAATCTCCTCGGTCTCGGCTCTGTCTCGTCCGAGCATAGGCCCTGGACAACGTTGTCAGGGCGGGGGAGACTGTACGTCACAGCGATCTACCGCTCTCGTCCTCACTGGAGACACCGCGCACATGCAGACTGACCTCGTTGCCGCCCTCGACTTCGGCGGCACCAAGATCGCCGGTGCGCTGGTCGACGGCGCCGGCGACATTCTCGTACGGGCCCAGCGGCCCACTCCGGCGCAGGAGGACGGCGAGACGGTGATGCGCGCGGTCGAGGCGGTCCTCGCGGACCTGGAGGCCTCGCCCCTGTGGCCTTCCGTGCGCGCGGTCGGCATCGGCAGCGCGGGTCCCGTGGATGCCTCGGCGGGTACGGTCAGCCCGGTCAACGTCCCCGGCTGGCGCGGGTTCCCGCTGGTCGAGCGGGTCGGGAAGGCGACCGGCGGACGGCCCGTCACGCTCGTCGGCGACGGCGTCGCCATGACGGCCGCCGAGCACTGGCGGGGCGCCGCCCGGGGCCACGACAACGCGCTCTGTCTCGTCGTCTCGACGGGCGTCGGCGGCGGTCTGGTGCTCGACGGGCGGGTCCACCCCGGCCCCACCGGCAACGCCGGCCACATCGGTCACATCAGCGTGGACCTGGACGGCGACCTGTGCGCCTGTGGCGGCCGCGGCTGCGTCGAACGGATCGCCAGCGGCCCGCAGATCGCCCGCCGCGCCTTGGAGGGCGGCTGGCGGCCGGGCCCCGACGGCGACACGTCGGCGGCGGCGGTCGCGGCGGCGGCACGGGCCGGCGACCCGGTCGCCGTGGCCTCCTACGAGCGCGCCGCGCGGGCGCTCGCGGCCGGGATCGCGGCGACCGCGACCCTGGTCGAGGTCTCGATAGCTGTCGTGGGCGGGGGCGTCGCGGGCGCCGGGGACGTCCTCTTCGAGCCGCTCCGGCGCAGCCTGCGGGAGTACGCCACGCTCTCGTTCGTCCGTGACCTCACCGTCGCCCCTGCGCTCACCGGAACGGACGCGGGCCTCCTCGGCGCGGCGGCGGCGGCCCGCGCGGACATGTGACGGCGCAGCGCCCCGACGCGCCGTCGGACGCCAGCGGTCAGACGCCAGACCACCGTCAGACCCCGGCCGTCAGACGCCCACCGGCGTCACCGCGTCGCGTCTCCCGGTGTACCGGCCGACCGCCTCCGGCGTCCGCTGTCGTACGACCACCAGGAACGTGTCGGACTCCAGGTCCATCACGACCTCCGCGGGGAGTCCCTCGTCCCGGCGCTCGCTCGCGAACTCCTCGGCGGGCCAACTGCCCCGCGGGCCGCCCGCGGGAAACCTCTGCAATACCGTACGGGTCATCTCCGCACCCCCTTGCCTCGCCGGTCCAACGAGGCCCCGTACCGAAGTGTTACGCATCGGCCCGCACGGACGTTCGCGGGGTGGCCGCGCACCCCGGGTCGTGCCCGGGGTTTCCATGGCAGGGTGTTGCGGGCAAGCCACTTGGGGCTACCGAAGAGGGGGAATCGTGATCGTCTGGATCAACGGTGCGTTCGGCGCGGGCAAGACCAGCACCGCGCGTGAGCTGGTCGATCTGATCCCGAACAGCACGCTGTACGACCCCGAGCTCACCGGCGGCTTCCTGGACCAGCTGCTGCCGCAGAAGCGGCGGGACGAGGTGGGCGACTTCCAGGACCTGCCGATGTGGCGCCGGATGGTGGTCGACACCGCCGCCGCGCTGCTCGCCGAGGTGGGCGGCGTGCTCGTCGTCCCGATGACGCTGATCCGGCAGGAGTACCGGGACGAGATCTTCGGCGGTCTCGCGGCCCGCCGGATCGAGGTGCGGCACGTGGTGCTCGCCCCCGATGAAACGATCCTGCGGGCCCGCGTCGACAGCCGTGCCGCGGGCGAGGACGATCCGGAGGGCGCCGAGCGCGCCCGCCAGTGGTGCCACGCCCGGATCGAGCCCTTCCGCGACGCGCTCGGCTGGCTCACCGCCGATGCCTACACCGTCGACAACTCGCTCCTCACGCCCGCCGAGACCGCCAAGGCCGTCGCCGAGGCCATCCACGCCGGCCTCGCTGCGCCCTGCGGCATCGTCCAGACACCCGAACCCACCGGGGAGACGCTGGCCGCCGGGGTCCTGCTCTTCGACGAGCAGGATCGTTTCCTTCTCGTCGATCCCACCTACAAGCCGGGCTGGGAGTTCCCCGGCGGCGTCGTCGAACCCGGCGAGCCGCCCGCCCGCGCGGGCATGCGCGAGGTGGCCGAGGAGATAGGGATAGAACTCGACGCCGTTCCCCGCCTTTTGCTCGTCGACTGGGAACGCCCCCAGCCCCCCGGCTACGGCGGCCTTCGCCTCCTCTTCGACGGAGGCCGCCTCGCCTCGACGGAGGCGGACCGGCTCCTGCTGCCCGGCGCCGAACTGCGCGGCTGGCGCTTCGTCACCGAGGACGAGGCCGCCGAACTCCTCCCCCCGGTCCGCTACCGACGCCTCCGCTGGGCCCTCCGCGCCCGCGAACGCGGCACGGTCCTCAACCTGGAGGCGGGCGTACCCGTCGGCTGACCATTCGGCCTCCGTGCGAACTAGCCCGCCGCTTCCGCCAGTTGGCGTGCCGTGTCCTGTGTCACCGGGGCGCCGTGGCCGCAGCACAGGAGCGAGGGCTTCAGGTCGGCGAGGCGGCGCATCGACTCCCTCGCCCGGTCGCGGTCCACGTGGAACACGCCGAAGGTCACCCCCTGCACCGAGGCGACCGTGTCACCGGTGAACAGGACGCCGTGTTCCGGCAGATGGACCGCGATCGAACCGGGCGTGTGGCCCGGCGTGTGCACCACGATCGCGCCGTCGCCGAAGTCCAGCTCCTCGCCGTCCTCCAACTCCCGGTCGACCCGGGTGGGCGGCGCCTCCGGGACGGTCAAGCCGTGTTCGTACAGCGGGAGTTCCCAGTCGAGCAGGTCCGGTTCGGGGACCGGGGCCTCGCCCCGGATCACCGGGGCGTCCAGGCGGTGGGCCAGGATCCACGCGCCGAAGCGGTCGGCCAACTCCTGCGCGGAGCCCACGTGGTCGCGGTGGCAGTGGGTGAGCACGATCCGGCGGATACGGGCGGGGTCCAGGCCCACGCCCCGTACCGCCGTCTCGATCTCGTCCGCCGAGCCCACCCAGCCGGCGTCGATCAGGGTCAACTCCTCCCCGTCCCGCCACAGATAGGCCTGGCCGATCGAGAAGTGCAGCATGTGCAGTCGGGGCGTGATCTCGCTCAGTGTCATCGGTTCCATACGGCGAACCTACGGAGCCCCGCGGGTCCGCCGCATCGAACTACGCTTTGGGCGAGCTTCGCCCAACGCTTAACCCGGGCCGCTCAACCCTGCTTCGAGCGGGCGTAGTTCTGCAGGAAGTGCGCCTCCGCCACCGCGAGCCGCTCCAGCTCCTCAGGCGACACCGACTCGTTCACCGCGTGGATCCGCGCCTCCGGCTCGCTCAGGCCGATGAGCAGGATCTCCGCCTCCGGGTAGAGCGAGGCCAGCGTGTTGCAGAGCGGGATCGAGCCGCCCATGCCGGAGGTCTGCATCTCCTGACCGGGGTACGCGACCTTCATCGCCTCCGCCATCGACACGTACGCCGGGCTCGTCACGTCCGCCCGGAACGCCTGGCCCTGACCGACCTGCTCGAACGACACCCGCGCGTTCCACGGCACACGCTTCTCGATGTGCGCGTACAGCAGCTTCGTCGCCTCGGCGGCGTCCTGGCCCGGCGGCACCCGCAGGCTGATCTGCGCCCGCGCCGTCGACGGGATCGACGGCGTCGCACCGGCCACCGGGTGGCAGTCGATACCGATGACGGTGACGGCCGGACGGGCCCACAGACGGTCCGCGACCGTGCCGTCGCCGGGGAGGCCGACGCCCGCCAGGACCTTCGCGTCCGCGCGGAAGTCGTCCTCCGGGTACTGCAGGCCCTCCCACACCGCGTCCGCCGGCAGGCCGTCGATGACCGTCGAACCGTCCTCGGCGCGCAGCGTGTCCAGGACCCGGATCAGCGCGGCCAGCGCGTCGGGCGCCGCGCCGCCGAACATGCCCGAGTGCAGGTTGCCTTCGAGGGTGTCGATCTGGACCCGGATCATCGTCATGCCGCGCAGGGTCGCGGTCACCGTCGGCAGACCGAGCCGGAAGTTGCCCGTGTCGCCGATCACGATCGCGTCCGAGGTCAGCAGCTCGGGGTGCGCCTCGGCGTACCGCTCAAGGCCGCCCGTGCCCTGCTCCTCGGAACCCTCCACGATCATCTTGACCGTGACGGGCACCCCGCCGTTCGCCTTCAGGGCGCGCAGCGCGAGCAGGTGCATGATGAACCCGCCCTTGCAGTCCGCCGCGCCACGCCCGTACCAGCGCCCCTCGCGCTCCGTCAGCTCGAAAGGCGGCGTGACCCACGCCGACTCCTCCAGCTTCGGCTGCACGTCGTAGTGCGCGTAGAGGAGGACGGTCGGCGCGCCGGCCGGGCCGGGCAGCACACCGTAGACCGACTGCGAACCGTCGGGGGTGTCGAGCAGCGCCACATCCACGAAGGACTCGGCGCGCAGCGCGTCGGCCACCCAGTTCGCCGCCCCCTCGCACTCGCTGCGGGGAGCCACCGCCTCGTCCGCCACCGACTCGAATGCCACGAGCTCCGTGAGCTCCGTCTTGGCGCGGGGCATCAGGCCTGCGACGGTCTCGGCGATCGGATTCGCGGTCATGGGCACGCTCCTGGTGGGTGCGACGTTGTGAGGATGTCGCCGTATGTCGGTGGTACGGCGAACGCATTGCCGATCCTACGGCGCGGGCTCCCGAGGGCCGCGCCGTAGGATGCCCCGAGAGCTTGGATCATCGTCGGATCAGGAGCAGAAGCACATCGTGAGCAGCGAGAACGCAGACGCCGAAGAGGTACGCGCGGAAGAGGCGGCGGAAGAGTCGCAGGATGCCGCGACGGTCTGGGACGTGGTCGTGGTCGGGGCCGGTCCCGCCGGCGCTTCGGCGGCGTACGCGGCCGCCGTCGCCGGACGCCGCGTGCTGCTCCTGGAGAAGGCCGAACTGCCCCGGTACAAGACCTGTGGCGGCGGCATCATCGGCCCCTCGCGGGACGCGCTCCCGCCCGGCTTCGAACTGCCCCTGCAGGACCGGGTGCACGCCGTCACCTTCTCCCTGAACGGCCGCTTCGCACGCACGCGCCGCTCGCGCCGCATGCTCTTCGGCCTCATTAACCGGCCCGAGTTCGACGCCGGGCTCGTCGAGCAGGCGCAGAAGGCCGGCGCCGAGCTGCGCACGGGCGTCACCGTCTCCCGGGTCGAGCAGCACGGCCCCGCCGTGCCCGACCGGCGCACGGTCGCCGTCGTCCTCGCGGACGGCGAGACCCTGCTCGCCCGGGCCGTCGTCGGCGCCGACGGCAGCGCGGGCCGGATAGGGGCCCATGTCGGGGTGAAGCTCGACCAGGTGGACCTCGGCCTGGAGGCGGAGATCCCGGTCCCGCCGTCGGTGGCCGAGGACTGGAAGGGGCGGGTCCTCATCGACTGGGGCCCGATGCCCGGCAGCTACGGCTGGGTCTTCCCCAAGGGCGACACGCTCACCGTCGGCGTCATCTCGGCGCGCGGCGAGGGCGCGGCCACCAAGCGGTATCTGGAGGACTTCATCGCCCGCCTCGGGCTCGCGGGCTTCGAGCCGTCCGTCTCCTCCGGGCATCTGACCCGTTGCCGGAGCGACGACTCGCCGCTCTCGCGCGGCCGTGTCCTGGTGTGTGGCGACGCGGCCGGGCTCCTGGAGCCGTGGACGCGGGAGGGCATCTCCTTCGCGCTGCGCTCGGGCCGGCTCGCGGGGGAGTGGGCGGTACGGATCGCCGAGTCGCACGACGCCGTCGACGCGCGCCGCCAGGCGTTGAACTACGCCTTCGCCATCAAGGCGGGGCTTGGCGTGGAGATGGCGGTCGGGCGGCGGATGCTCGCCCTGTTCGAGCGCCGGCCGGGGCTGCTGCACGCCACGCTCACGGGTCTGCGCCCAGCCTGGAACGCGTTCGCGGACATCACCCGGGGCTCCAGCTCGCTGGCCGGCCTCGTCCGCTCGAACGGAGTCGCCCGGCGGGCACTCGACGTCCTCGACCGCCGGATGGCCCCGACGGGCGGGACGACGCTCCGGGGCGTGGCGGCGCAGTCGGAGTCGGCGGAGGCGGGGGCGGGTTCGGACGCGGGGTCGGTTTCGGCATCGGAGTCGGGGTCGGCGTCAGTGTCGGCCGCGGAGTCGGCGTCGGAGACGGCGGCGGTCGAGACCGCGTCCGGTGTGGCGGAGGTTGCGGCTGCTGTTTCGGACGCGCCGGAGTCGGCCGGGCCGGGCGCGGCGGAGCCGACGGACGGGGTGGACGGTGCCGACGGGACGGACGGGACCGACGGGTCGGACGCGTCCGACGGTTCGGGACCCTCGGGTTCCGGGGTCACGCGGTCGGAGTGATCCGGAAGACCGGGTGCTTGGGGGCGATCGCGCGCAGCTCGGCGTCCGTGGAGTCCGGGCCGACCCCGCCGAAGAAGATGCCCACCTCCGCCTTCCAGCGCTTGAGGTAGGCGCGCAGGAGGGCGGGCTTCTCGTCGTCGGTCAGCTCGACGGCGGTGAACGGCTGTACCTGCTTGCCCAGGTGCAGCTCGCCGCCGCCGGCCGCCCGCATGTTGTGGGTCCACTGGACGTGGCCGCGCGGCGCCACGAGGTACTGCGCGCCGTCCAGCGTCAGCAGGTTGACGGGCGTACGGCGCCACTCGCCGCTCTTGCGGCCGCGCACCGCCAGTACGCGGGAGCCCCAGATGCTGAGGCCCCGGCGGGTGAGCCACGCGACGGTCCTGTTCAGGACGTTCACCGTGAACCAGCCGGGCTTCGCGACGTAGGCGCCGGGCTGAGCGGGGCTGGGCTGAGCGGACATGGGTGCCTCCAAGGCGATCGGTGAGCAAGCAAACTGTGAGCACTGCTCTCTCTTGAGATCAGTGTGCATGGATCGGTGCTCCAAAGCAAGAGCAGTGCTCTCGATTCGAGGCGACGCTCTTGCTTTGGAGCAGTGCTCCGAAAGGTGGCACACTGCTCTCCATGACCAGCGTCCAAGGAGCCCGCGCCCGCGCCCGTATCGAGATCACCGCCGCCATCAAGGACGAGGCCCGCACCCAGCTCGCCGCCGAAGGCGCCGCCAAGCTCTCCCTGCGCGCCGTCGCCCGCGAGGTCGGCATGGTGTCGTCCGCGCTCTACCGCTACTTCCCCAGCCGCGACGACCTCCTCACCGCCCTCATCGTCGACGCCTACGACGCGGTCGGCGCCGCCGCCGAGCAGGCCCTCGCCGACTCCCGCTCCGCCACCGCCCCGAAGGACCACCTCGCCCGCTGGACCGCCGTCTGCCGGGCCGTCCGCGCCTGGGCCGTCGCCCACCCCCACGAGTACGCCCTGATCTACGGTTCCCCGGTGCCCGGCTACTCCGCCCCGCAGGACACCATCGAGCCGGCCTCCCGCGTCGCGCTCGTCCTGATCGGCATCGCCCGCGAGGCCTTCACCACCGACGGCATCGCCCCGCCGCCCGTCCCCGCCGCCCTGCGTCCCGAGGCGGAACGGATGGCCGCCGACTTCGCCCGCGATCTGCCGCCCGCCCTCGCCGTCGCCATGGTCACCGCGTGGTCGCAGCTCTTCGGGCTGGTCTCCTTCGAGGTGTTCGGCCAGTTCAACCGGGTCGTCGAGGACCGGGAGACGTTCTTCGCCACGGCCGCCGCCCGCCTCGGCCGCGACATCGGCCTCCTGTCCAAGGCGGAGTCCCGCCCGTAGCCTCGCCCGTAGCCCCGCCCCCGGCTACGAGTCGGCCGGCGCGGCCACCCGTCATGAGCACGTTACGGGTGGCCGCTTCACCGTCAAGTACGCGTCAGCGAACTCTCCGATCGCCCGACCCGCGGGCATAGCGTCACAGGAGCGCGCACGGCCGACCGGGCCGGGCGGCTCTGAGGCACACCATTTCGTGAGGGGAATGCCATGTCCGACACCACGTACGCCGAGGACCCCGAGCCTTCCGAACCCATCCCGGCCGGACCGCTGTTCGTCCCCGTCCGGTCGGGTCCCGCGGGCTGTTCCGCCCGTATCTTCCGCACTCCCCTCGGCCGTCGCACCGCCGTCGGCTTCACCTCCCGGGCCAAGCTCTGCGCCACCCTCGGCGCCGACCACGCCTGCATCAGGCTCTCCGAGCCCGCGCTGCGCGCCCTCACCGCGCCGCTGGGCGTCACCGACCTCACCGTCGACCCCCCGAGCTCCGCGCCCGCCCACACCCCCGCGCCCCAGCCCGCCCCCGCGCAGGCGCACGGACACGCACAGGCACACGGACATGAACATGCGCACGCGCCGACGCAAGCCCCCGGGCAGCCCGCGTGGCGCCGGGACCCCCGGCGCGTCGGCATCCTGCGCGTCGCGATCGCCGGCGCCGTCGTCTCCTGCGTCAACCTGCTGATCGGCTGAGGGAGCGTCATGACCATCTCGCTGGAGAGCCGTTCCGCGGCCGACCACGAGCCCGAGGGCCTGTCGATCTGGCCCCGCTCCACCCGCGCCGAGCGCGGCGGCGACCTGAGCGTCGGCGGTGCCTCGCTCACCGAGACCGCCGAACGATTCGGCACGCCCCTCTACGTCCTGGACGAGCAGGAGGTACGGGACCGCTGCCGCGCGTACCGCACCGCCTTCCCCGGAGCCGACGTCCTCTACGCCGCCAAGGCCTTCCTCTGCCGCGGCCTGATCAACTGGATCCGCGAGGAGGGCCTCGGCCTCGACGTCTGCTCCGCCGGCGAGTTGACCCTCGCGGTCACCAGCGGGTTCCCGCCGGAGCGGATCGTCCTCCACGGCAACGCCAAGAGCCCGGAGGACCTCGCGACGGCCGTCCGCCTCGGCGTCGGACGCGTCGTCCTGGACAGTGCGTCGGAGATCGCGCGCCTCGCCGCCCTCGTCCCCGCGGGCGAGCGGCAGCAGGTCATGGTGCGGGTCGTCCCGGGCGTCGCGGCCGGGGGACACGCCAACATCCGTACGGGTACGGAGGACCAGAAGTTCGGCCTGTCCGTCGCCGACGGATCCGCGCAGCACGCGATCGCCCGGGTGCTCGGCCAGCCGCGTCTCGAACTCGTCGGTCTGCACTGCCACATCGGCTCGCAGATCACCACCGTGCGGCCGTACGTCTCCGCCGTACGCCGCATGATCGGGCTGATGGCCCGGATCAGGGAACAACACGGCCTGGAAATGCCCCAGTTGAACATCGGGGGCGGACACGGCATCGCCTACCGGCCCGGCGAGGAGAGCCTCGACGTGCCTGCCCTCGCGGCGCGGGTCCGCGCCGAACTGGAGGACGGCTGCGGCAAGGCGAAGCTGTCCGTCCCCCGCCTCACGATCGAGCCGGGGCGGGCGATCGTCGGCCCGGCCGGCGTCTGCCTCTACCGGGTCCTCGCCGTCAAGCGCACCGGGACGCAGACCTTCGTCGCCGTCGACGGAGGCATGAGCGACAACCCGAGGCCCGCGCTGTACGGAGTGCGGTACGCGCCCCGGCTCATCGGCCGCCACTCCACGGCCGAGCCCCGCTTCGTCACCGTCGTGGGCCGCCACTGCGAGGCCGGCGACCTCCTCGCCCAGGACGTACCGCTGCCCGGCGACGTCCACCCCGGAGACCTGTTGGCCGTTCCGGTGGCGGGGGCGTACCACCTCTCCATGGCCTCCGGCTACAACCTGGTCGGCCGCCCCCCGGTCGTCGCCGTGGTCGACGGCACCGCGCGGACACTCGTACGCCGGGAGTCCCTGGAGGACATCAGCGTCCGGGACATCGGCGTCTGAGGCGTCTGAGGCGTCTGAGGCGTCTGAGGCGTGCGCAGCTCGTTCGCGGGGAAGAGGAGGCTGTCGGGCCCCGGGAGGTGTCGGCCCGGAGGGTAGTAGCGGCGCCGCCCGTTCCGGTCGGTCACGGCGGTGTACCCGGCGGCATCGAGCAGGAGCAGCATGGTGAAGTAGCGCTTCTCCATGTGCAAGTCCATGTACACGTACTCGTCGCAGCCTGCCGCATCAGCACGTGCGTGCGACGTGCGGTCGGGAAACGGGGACGTACTACGGCGGGAGTACGCCCGATCACCACGCACGGCTGACGCTCCCGCCGCCCGGTCGCGTCTAGCGTGGCGGACATGGACGAACAGCGCAGAGACGGATACGGCGGTCCGCCCTGGGCGCGTGGTGCACAGGGTGGACCGCCCTGGCCGCTGCGCTGGGCCGACCGCGAGCCCGGGGACGGACTGCCCTGGCGGTCCACCCTCCTGCTCGCCGTCTTCGTCATGATCGGCTCGGGCTTCGCGGCCAGGAACCAGCCGGACCGCGAGTCGCTCGACGCCCTCGGCCGCTCGCTGCTCCTCCTCGGCTCCGCGCTGCTCCTGCTGCGGCACCGCTACCCGGTCCCCGTGGTCTTCGGCACCGCCGCCGTCACGCTCGTCTACTTCGGCGCCGGTTACGCGTACGGCCCGGTCTTCCTCCTCGTCGCGGTCGCCTGCTTCGCAGCCGTCGTGCAGGGCCACCGGCGCGCCGCCTGGTGGGCGCTCGGCCTGCTGTGGGCGGGGCACCTGCTCATCGCCCACTGGCTCTACCGCCACCTGCCCCCTGCCGGAGACTCCGCCGCGCCCTGGGGCCAGGAGATCCCCGCCTTCGCCTTCGTCGTCGCGATCCTCGCCGCCTCCGAACTGGTCCGGGTCCGCCGCGAACAGTGGGCCGCCCAGCGGGCCGAACGCGCGGCGGCCGAGCGGCGCCGCGCCGACGAGGAGCGGCTGCGGATCGCCCGCGAGCTGCACGACGTCCTCGCCCACTCGATCTCCGTCATCAACGTCCAGGCCGGCGTCGGCCTCGCGCTCCTCGACACCGACCCCGAGCAGGCCCGCACCGCGCTGACCACCATCAAGGCCGCGAGCAAGGAGGCGCTCGGGGAGGTCCGCCAGGTCCTCGACACGCTGCGCGCCCCCGGCGAGGCCCCGCGCACTCCCGCGCCCGGCCTCGACCGCCTCCCGGAGCTGGTCGAACAGGCGGCGTCCGCGGGGCTCACCGTACGGACGTCGACCGAGGGGGAGCCCGTGCCGCTCCCGCCGGGCACGGACCTGGCGGCCTTCCGGATCGTCCAGGAGGCCCTGACCAACGTGGTCCGCCACTCCGGGTCCCGTACCGCGCGCGTCGTGATCGGCTACGGGCCCGGCCGTGTGGAGCTCCGCGTGGACGACGACGGTCCCGCGACCGGCGGCGACGCGGGCGGCAGCGGCAACGGACTCGCCGGGATGCGGGAGCGTGCCACCGCGCTCGGTGGCACGATCGAGGCGGGCACCCGCCCCGACGGCGGCTTCCGGGTGCGCGCCGTCCTTCCCGTCCGCCCGAAGGAGACGCCGTGACAGGAGACGCCGTGAGCGGGTCAGCCGTCGACGGAGACGCCGTGATCCGTGTGCTGCTCGCCGACGACCAGTCGCTCGTACGGGCGGGCTTCCGCGCGCTCCTGGACGCCCAGCCCGACATCGAGGTGGCGGGCGAGGCGGCCGACGGCGAGGAGGCGGCGGTCAAGGCCCGCGAACTGCGCCCGGACGTCGTCCTCATGGACATCCGGATGCCGCGCCTCGACGGCCTCGCCGCCACGCGTGCGATCACCGCCGACCCCGGGCTCGGCGCGGTGAAGGTGGTCATGCTGACCACGTTCGAGCTCGACGAGTACGTCTTCGAGGCGATCCGCTCCGGCGCCTCCGGCTTCCTCGTCAAGGACACCGAACCGGAGGAGCTGGTCCGGGCCGTGCGCGCCGTCGTCCACGGCGACGCGCTCCTCTCGCCGGGCGTGACACGACGGCTCATCGAGGAGTTCGCGGCCCGCTCGAAGCCCCCGGCCGCCGTGAGCGGCCTCGACGAACTGACCGAGCGGGAACGGGAGGTGATGGCCCTGGTCGGCATCGGCCTGTCGAACGAGGAGATCGCCCGGCGCCTGGTCGTCAGCCCCCTGACCGCCAAGACGCACGTGAGCCGCACCATGGTGAAGCTCGGCGCCCGCGACCGCGCCCAACTGGTCGTCCTCGCCTACGAGTCGGGCCTGGTCCGCCCGGGCTGGCTGGGCTGATTCGCCTTATTCGTCGGACGCTTACGACCAGACGACCGCCGACGTCTCCCGCCAGAGCCGGGCGAGGGACGCGTCGCCCGCCACGGTCACCGCGCTGTCGGGCAGCCGGTTCCAGAGCGTGAGGTAGAGGCGGTCGGCGGGACCGCTCAGCTCGCAGTCGGCGGCCGGCTCGGAATCCAGGACATCCCCGCCGTCCCCGCCGCGTTCCGCGCGAGGTGCCTCCGGTGACAGCCGTACGGTCCACACATCACCGGTGTCCGTGGCGCGGACCCGCAGGACGCGCGGCTCCGGCGTCCGGACCCGGCTGCGCTCGCGGGCGTGGAAGGAGCACAGCAGTTCGTCGATACCGTCCGCCGCGAGGGCGGGGTCCACGGGTCCGGCGCCGAGCGCGGGCAGCGCGGACTCGGCGTCCACGCGGTGGACCGTCGTCTCGTGCGCCTGGCGCCGCGCCCAGAAGGCGAGCGGGGACGCGCCGGGCAGGAACGTCCAGCACGCCAGGGACGTGGGCGCCGCGCGCAGGGCGTTCACCAGTCGCGCGTGGCCCGTGCGGAAGTGGTCGAGCAGTTCGTCGCCGTCGAGGTCGGGCTCGGCATCGGCGGGGCGGTAGGAGGTGTGTCCTTCGGCGACGAAGCCCGTCGCCCAGCGGTGCACCATCGCCGTGTGGCGCAGGAGGTCCCGTACCCGCCAGCCGGGGCAGGCCGGCACATCGGCGTCCGGGCCGACCGTCGCGGCGGCGTCCGCGAGGGTCTTGCCCGCCGTGTCGAGGGCCGCGATGTGCTCGTCCACCGTCATGGTCCGCATACGGCGGATTCTGCCAGGGCGGGTCCGGCGGCGGGCTCGGAGCCGGGATCGCTCAACCTGCCGTGGGGGCCTGCGCGTTCCGGGCCGCGTAGCCGATGACGGCGGCTCCCGCCGCGAGGACGGCGACGGTGGTCAGGGCGAGGGGCAGGGAGAACCAGTCGGCGAGGAACCCGATGGAGGGCGGGCCGAGCAGCATGCCGCCGTAACCGAGGGTGGAGGCGGTGGCCACCCCGCTCGGACCGGCGAGCGCGCCCGCCCGTGCCACGGCGACGGGGAAGATGTTCGCCAGACCGAGGCCGGTCACGGCGAAGCCGAGCAGGGCGACCCAGACGCTGGGCGCGAGCGCGCCGAGCAGCATCCCCGCGGCCGCCGTCGCCCCGCCCGCCACGAGGGTGCGGGTCTGGCCGAGCCGTTCGAGGAGCGCGGTGCCGGAAAGCCGGCCGATGGTCATCGTGAGCGCGAAGAGGGAGTAGCCGGCGGCGGCGAGGCCGGGGTGCGCCTGGAGGTCCTGCTCCAGGTGGAGGGCGCCCCAGTCGGCCAGGGCGCCTTCGCCGTACGCGGTGCAGAGCGCGATGACCCCGAAGACGACGACGAGCCCACGCGTACCGGCCTTTCCGCGCGTACCCGCCTTTCGGCGTGGCCGGGCGCCGCTCGCGGCCGGGGTGGCCTCCGGCGGCGCGGGGGAGGGCTCTCGGAGCAGTACGGGACCGGCGGCAGCCGTCAAGAGCAGGCCGACGACCGTCAGGCCGAGGAGGTGCGCCGTGGGCGACACGCTCCCG
This sequence comes from Streptomyces sp. NPDC058579, assembly GCF_042718575.1. NCBI lineage: Bacteria > Bacillati > Actinomycetota > Actinomycetes > Kitasatosporales > Streptomycetaceae > Streptomyces > Streptomyces sp. NPDC058579. The sequence continues at coordinate 41,399 of NZ_JBHXPI010000044.1, read as the reverse complement.
GCGACGAGCCCGCCGAGCCCCGCGCCGAGCATCCCGCCGAGGCTGAACGCCGCGTGGAAGGAGGGCATCACGGGGCGGCGCAGCGCGGCCACCAGGTCGACGGCGGCGCTGTTCATGGCCACGTTGATGCCACCGTACGCCGCGCCGAAGACCAGCAGAACGAGGCCCAGGGCGAGCGGGGAGTGAGTGAGGGCGGGCAGCGCGATGGAGAGCGAGAGCAGCACCGCGGTGGCGACGGTGACGGCGTGGCTGCCGTGGCGCCGGCAGAGCCGGCCGGTGAGGGTCATGGTGACCACGGCGCCGGCCGACACCCCGAGCAGCGCGAGCCCGAGGTCGCTGGCGGAGGCGCCGGTCTGCTGCTTGATGGCGGGGATCCGGACCACCCAGCCGGCGAACAGGAAGCCGTCGAGGGCGAAGAAGAGGGTCAGGGCGGAGCGGAGGCGGGACAGGGAGGGGGCGGTGTCTCCGCCAGGGCCCCCCGGTACGGCCGTCCGTACTTTGTTTAGTAGCGGCACAAACTCAGGATAGGGGCGAGGCGGCACGGATTTCAACCGCGGACCCGCTCGAAGCTCCGGCCCCGGCCCGCGCAGGCCCGCTCGAGGCCCCGGTTCCCGGCTCGCGTGGACGGTGCGGTCCGGGAGCGCGTGGACGGTGTGGTCCCCCCGCCCGGGGCGCCCGGTGCGGTCCCGCCCAGGCATCCGGTGCGGTCCCACCCGGGCCGTCCGCCCGCGCTACCTCCCCGCATCCGGCCCGCGCAGACCGCGCCCCGGCCCGATCATGGGAGACTCGCCCCCATGAACGGCAAGGCGACCACGACCAAAACACGGCTGGACAGGGGGCGCGGCGCGCTCGGGCCCGCGCTGGAACTGGTGCACACGGGCCGAGCGCCGACCCGTGCCGTGCTCACCGCCGAACTGGGCGTCACCCGCGCCACGGCCGGCGCCGTCGCCGCCGAACTCGAAGCCCTCGGCCTGATCCGCGTCGACTCCAACCCCGGCGCCGCCGCAGGCTCCCAGGGCCGCCCCTCGCACCGGCTCGCCGTCGACGAGAAGGGCCCCGTCGCCCTCGCCGCCCAGGTCCACGCCGACGGCTTCCGTGCCGCGCTCGTCGGCCTCGGCGGCACGATCGTCGCCACCGCGCCCGGCTGCGTCACCGTCTCCGCCGACCCCGCCCAGGTCCTCGGCGAGGTCGTGGACGCCGGCGCCGCCCTGCTCCGCGCGAGTGGCCGGCGCTGTGTGGGGGCCGGGCTCGCCGCCCCGTCGGCGGTCGCCGAACCCGAGGGCACCGCCCTCAACCCGCTCCACCTGGCCTGGCCGGCCGGTGCGCCGGTACGGGAGATCTTCGCCGAACGCGTCCGCGCCGCGGGCATCGAGGGCCCTGCCTTCACCGGCAACGACGTCAACCTCGCCGCCCTCGCCGAACACCGGCACGGCGCCGGCCGGGGAGCCAAGGACCTGCTCTGCGTGGCCACCGGTCACCGGGGCGTCGGCGGCGCGCTCGTCCTCGACGGCCGCCTGCACACGGGTAGTTCGGGCCTCGCCCTGGAGGTCGGGCACCTCACGGTCAACCCGGAGGGGCGCCCGTGCCACTGCGGAAGCCGGGGCTGCCTCGACGTCGAGACCGACCCGCTCGCCTTCCTCACGGTCGCGGGCCGCGACCCGGGCCCGGAGGTGTCGCTGCTGCAACAGGCCCGCGACCTGCTCCGTACCAGCCCGGACGAGCCGGGGGTGCGGGCCGCCACCGAGGAGCTGATCGACCGGCTCGGCCTCGGTCTCGCGGGCCTGGTGAACATCCTCAACCCGGACCGGATCATCCTCGGCGGGCTCCATCGCGAACTGCTCGACGCCAACCCCGACCGGCTCCGCGCGGTCGTCGCGGACCGCAGCCTGTGGGGCCGCAGCGGCGGGGTGCCGATCCTCGCGTGCACGCTCGACCACAACAGCCTGGTGGGCGCGGCGGAGCTGGCCTGGCAGCCGGTCCTGGACGACCCGCTGGCGGCCCTGGGCCGCGCGGCGGCCTGACGTCTCGACGTCAACGCTGCGCCGAGCGGTCCGTCCGTTCCGGTCAGTCGGCCGGCAAGTCCCGCTCCGGCGCGGACAGATGGAGCACCTGGAAGCGCTCGCCCGCCTCCGCGGGGATCTTCGCGCCCTCCGCCCACAGGGTGAAGGACAGCAGCTCCCAGTGCCGGGGATCGATCGCGAGCGCGCTCGCGACGACGCCGTCGCGCCAGGATTCCGCCCCGTGCTCCATGAGCGCCTCCGACACCGCGTGGCCCGGCGGGATGTCCTCCGGCACCGGGGACTTCCGCCGAGTCGCGGTCGTCGCCGCGGCGGTGGCCTCCGGACCCTCCTCGTACGCGAGGCCCGTCCAGTGCTGCACCACCGGCCGGCCGAAGTCGTTGACGATCCCCCGGAAACCGGGGCCCCAGAGGAAGGAGTTCATGCCTTCCGGGGTGTTCCAGAGGTAGAACGGGGCGTACTGATCGACCGGCGACCCGTCCGCGCGCTCCCGCATCAGGTACGCCTTGAGGCCGAGCCCGGGGAAGTCGTCGAGCAGGTGCCCCTTCGTCGCGACCCGCCTGCGGATGATCTCCATGTCGTAGTCGGCGGGAAGGGTGATCTCGTACTGCATGGCGTGCATCGGGAGGTCTCCGCTTCTGGTGAGGGTGCGCAGGTGGGAGGTGGTCAGCCGGAGGTGCTCAGCTGGGGGGTGCTCAGGCGGTACGGGACGACAGCCGGCCGAGCAGGCCGAGCAGGCCGCGCACGGCGGTGTCGAAGGCGGCGGGGGAGCCCGAGGCGCGGGCCAGGACGTAGCCGCCCTGCACGGTCGCCACGATCGTGGCCGCCAGCTCGGCCGGATCCAGCGGGCCCGCCAACTCGCCGCTGTCCAGGCCCTCCTGGACGACGGACGCGAGCCGGCCGCGCAGCCAGTTCAGGGTCTCGTCGACCGGCGCGCGCAGTTCCTCGCTCGCCATCACGTCCGGGTCCATCGTCAGCCGGCCGATCGGGCAGCCGCGCAACACGTCCCGCTCGCGCAGCAGATACGCCTCCACGCGCGCGTGCGCCGATCCTCCGCCGCTCAGGGACGCCTCGGCCACGGCCCGCATCTCCTCCGCCGTGCGGCGGATCGCGGCGAGCGCCAGATCCGGCTTCCCGGCGAAGTGGTGGTACATACTGCCCTGCCCCGCCCCGGCGGCCTGCTGGATCGCCTTGGGGCTCGTCCCCACGTAGCCGCGCTCCCAGAGCAGCTCGCGGGTGGCCTCGATCAGTCGCTCGGACGTCGTCATGAGGCGAGTGTACATACCAGTAGGTACAGAGGCCGTTTCTCCTGGTCCTGCTCCCGCTCTCGGGCTCCGTACTCCCCACGGCGTACGGGCGAAGCCGCTGGCCGTACGACGACCCGCACCCCCTTCGCGAGCGAGGCTCGAAGCATCCGCACACGCGACACACACGCACGAGGAGCTGAGCCTCATGAACACCCTCGCCTACGCGGGTCCCGGCCCCTGGGTCCTGTTCTTCCCCCTCGTCTGGGCGGCCGTGATCCTCACCGTCGTCACCGTGCTGCGCCGCACCGGATGGCGCGGCAGGCGCGGCTCCGGCCCGCGGCCCGCCTACGACGAGCAGTCGCCGATCGCGCTGCTCGGCCACCGGTTCGCGGCCGGCGAGATCGACGAGGACGAGTACTGGCGGCGACTGACGGTCCTGGAGGAGCAGTTCGGCCGCACGGCGGGGCCCAAGGGGCGTGCGCGATGACGAGCACCGCCCCCGGCACCGTCCCGCGCACCGCCCGCGCCACCGCCCGGGTCGTGGACGCCGTCAAGGTCTACGGCGGCGGAGACACCGAGGTCAGGGCCCTGGACGGGGTGAGCGTCGACTTCCCGGCCGGCCGCTTCACCGCGATCATGGGCCCTTCGGGGTCCGGCAAGTCCACGCTCATGCACTGCGCCGCCGGCCTCGACACCCTCACCTCCGGGTCCGCGATCATCGGCGGCACGGACCTCTCCACCCTCGACGACCGGCGGCTCACCCTGCTGCGCCGCGAGCGGATCGGGTTCGTCTTCCAGGCGTACAACCTGCTGCCCACCCTGACCGTCGCCGAGAACATCACCCTGCCTCTGGACCTCGCCGGAACCGTCCCCGACCGGGCCTGGCTGGACGCTCTCGTCGACACCGTCGGCCTCCGCGACCGGCTCCACCACCGGCCGAGCCAGCTCTCCGGCGGCCAGCAGCAGCGGGTCGCCGTCGCCAGGGCCTTCGCGGGCACCCCGGACGTCGTCTTCGCCGACGAGCCGACCGGCAACCTCGACTCGCGCTCCGGCGAGGGGGTGCTGCGGCTGCTCGGCAGGACCGTCCGGCAGACCGGCCGTACGGTCGTCATGGTCACCCACGACCCGGTGGCCGCCGCCCACGCCGACGAGGTGGTCTTCCTCGCCGACGGGCGGCTCGTCGACCGGATGGCCGAACCGACCGCCGAACGCGTCCTCGACCGCATGAAGGCCTTCGACGGCGGCTCGCGGACCCCGGACGTGGAGCAACGAGGGCCGGTGCCGTCATGAACGCCTCCCTGAGACTCAGCCTGTCCGCGCTCCGCGCCCACAAGCGGCGCTTCGTCGGCACCCTCACCGCGATCCTGCTCGGGGTCGCCTTCCTCACCGGCACCCTCGTCATGGGGGACACCCTGCGCACGAGCTTCGACTCGCTCTTCGGCAACGCCACCAGCGGCACGGACGCCGTGGTCCGCAGTACGAGCGTGGTCACCGTCGAGGGGGAGGGCCAGGGGACCCGCGACTCCGTCCCGGCCTCCCTCGCCGACCAGGTCGCCCAGGTGCCCGGCGTCGCCGCGGCCGTCCCCCGGGTCGAGGGCGCCGGACAGCTCATCGGCGCCGACGGCAAGCCCATCGGCGGCCAGGGCCCGCCCACCCTCGCCGGCAACTGGATCGAGGACACCGCACTCAACCCGTACGCCCTGGCCGAAGGCCGCGCGCCCGAGCGGTCCGGTGAGGTCGTCGTGAACCGGGGCGCCGCGGAGACCGGCGACCTGGCCGTCGGCGACACCACCGTGCTGCGTACGCCTGACCCGGTGAAGGTCACCGTCGTGGGCCTGGCCACCTTCGGTGGCGAGGACGGCATGGCCCAGGTCACGTACACCGGCATGACCCGCGCCGACGCCGAGAAGTACCTGACGCCGAAGCCGGGCGACGCGTCGAGCATCCTCGTCCGGGCGGGCCCGGGCACCTCGCAGCCGGAACTCGTCGCCGCACTCGCCCCCGTACTCCCCACAGGCGTCGAGGCCATCACCGGAGAGCAGTCGGCGCAGGAGAACACCGACATGATCTCCGGTCAGTTCCTCACCCTCTTCACCACGTTCCTGCTGGTCTTCAGCGGGGTGGCGCTGCTCGTCTCCGTTTTCTCCATCCACAACACCTTCGCCATCGTGGTCGCCCAGCGGACCCGCGAGAACGCGCTCCTGCGCGCCCTCGGCGCCTCCCGCCGTCAGATCGTCGGCTCGACGCTCGTCGAGGCCGTGGCCGTGGGCCTGGTCGCGTCCGCGGTGGGGCTCCTCGGTGGCATCGGCGTGGCGGCCGGGCTCCAGGCGCTCTTCCCGGCGATCGGCTTCCCCTTCCCCGAAGGGGAACTGGTGATCAGCGGCCTGTCCATGGCGCTGCCCTTCGCCGTCGGCCTCCTGGTCTGCGTCGGCTCCGCCCTGCTGCCCGCCGTGAAGGCCGGGCGGACCGCGCCGCTGGCCGCCCTTCGCGAGACCGCCGTGGACGACTCGGGCGCCTCACGCGCGCGTGCCCTGGCCGGTACGGGTCTGCTGCTCGCCGCCGTCGCCGTGGTGCTCACCGGGGTCCTCGCGACGCCGTCGCTGTGGCTCGCCTCGGCGGGGGCCGTGCTGGCGCTCGCCTCGTTCGTCGTCCTCGGCCCGGTGGCCTCCTCGTTCGCCGTACGGATCCTCGGCGGGCCGCTGCGCGGCGCCAACCGGGGGCTCGCTCGGCGCAACGCCCTGCGCAGCCCGAAGCGGACCGCCGCGACCGCCACCGCGCTGATGATCGGCGTCGCCGTCGTCTCGCTCTTCACGGTCTTCGGCGCCTCGCTGAAGGCGACCATGGACCAGACGGTCTCGCGGTCGTTCGCCGGTGACGTGGCCGTCAGCACCCCGGCGTTCGGGGCAGGAGGCAGCGGGCTCAGCCCGCGGCTCGCCCCGGCGCTCGCGGAGCTGCCCGAGGTGGAGACCGCCGTCGGCCTCGGCCAGGGGGTCGCGGAGATCGACGGCGAGGGCCGGGCCCTGACCGTCACCGACCCGGCCGCGCTCGCCCGCGCCTTCGACCTCGGCGACGTCCGGGGCTCGCTGGACGGGCTCGGCGCCGACGGCATCGCCGTCGCCGACACGGAGGCCGACAAGTCCGGCCTGAAGCCGGGCAGTACGACCGAACTCGCCTTCACCGACGGCAGCCGGCGCACCTTCACCGTCAAGGCCGTCTACGAACAGTCCGAACTGGCCGGGGACTACGTCGTCACCCGCGAAGCTTGGGCCCCGCACCGCGCCCAGGACTCCGACCGGCTCGTCGCCGTCGGCTTCGCGGACGGCGTCTCGGCGGCGGTGGGCAAGGCGGCGGTGGCGGACGTCGCCGCCGACTACGGCAACCCGGAGGTGCAGACGCGCGAGGAGTACGCCGAGTCCTCGGCGGGCGGCATCGACATGATGCTCACGCTCGTCTACGCCCTGCTCGCCCTCGCCGTCCTCATCGCCCTGCTGGGGATCGCCAACACGCTGACTCTCGCGATCCATGAGCGCACCCGTGAACTCGGGCTGCTGCGCGCCGTCGGCCAGACCCGGTCCCAGCTCAAGGCCATGGTCCGCTGGGAGTCCGTCCTCGTCGCGGCCTTCGGCACGTTCGGAGGCGTGGTGCTCGGAGGCTTCCTCGGCTGGGTCCTGGTCAAGGCGTCCGACGGGGCGAGCGACAGCGCGTTCGCCTTCGCCGTCCCACCGCTCCAGCTCGCGATCGTCGCTCTGGTCGGCCTCGCGGCGGGCGCGGTCGCGGCCTGGCGGCCGGCCCGGCGGGCCGCCCGCCTGGACGTGCTGCGGGCGATCGCGACGGAGTGACGGGGGAGGTCGGACATCGGATGAGGCCGGATATTGGATATCGGATCATGGATATTGGATCCAACGTCCATGATCCGATATCCAATATCCAATGTCCGACCTCCGATATCCCATGCGCCGCCTCGCCCGCTCAGCCCGCCAGGGCGGAGCGGGCGACCGTCGGGGCGTGGGCCGGCTCCTTGGGCGAGCCGAAGGGGACGCCCTCCAGGCTCGTTCCGTGGGCGCCGTGGAAGCGGGTGAGGCCGGCGAAGGGGCCGTCGGTGGTCGCGCCGTACACGGCGTGCGCGCGGGACGGGGCGGCCACGGCGGGGGTGGGTGCGGGAAGGGTGAACCAGATGACCTTCCCGGCGTCGTGCGGACGGATGCCCCAGCTCTCGCTGACGGCCTCGATGATGGCCAGACCGCGGCCCGAGGTGGCCCACTCGTCCACGTCGTCGGGGTGTACGAAACCGGTTCGGCCCTCGACGTCCGGTATGCGCGGATCGTGGTCGTGGACCGAGACGGTGAGGCGACCGAGCAGCAGCTCGATCTCGACCGTGCACATCTTGTCCGGCTGTGCGTGCCGGTGAACATTGGTCAGGAGCTCGGTGACACCGAGCGCCGCATGGTCGATCAAGGCATCGAGATGCCAGTGGCGCAAGTGCGCCGAAACGATTCTGCGGACCTGACCGATCCGCGACGGCAGGGCCTGGAGCTCCACCGTGCAGTGCCTGCTTGGCTCGCTGATCACGGCTGCGACTCCCCGAAGTTGAGGTCCGGAAGAAGACGAAGATTCGGATCTGTCATGCGTACGGCAGGGCGGCGGGCTGGATCACAGCGTCACCGCCGGTAAACCCTCGGTGAGGTGGTTCCAGGGTGAACCAGTGGTGAGTGGCCCGCAACTCGCGGCGACCTCGCGCAGGTCAACGGTCCTTGGTGGCCCGCTTCAGGGCGTCGAGGAAGCCCCCGGGCCCGGACGTCCTGTCCTTCGGCCCGCGCGCGGGCCCGTCCATGGTCAGGCGGTAGCGCGTGCCGTTCACCGTCGCAACCGTCTCGTCCGGCTTCGCGAACCAGGGCCGACCGGCCCGTACGGAGGTCACGGGGGCGCTGTCGATCTCGCGGCCGTAACTGGTCAGCAGGGACAGCCGGCCGTCCTCGATCCGGACCTCGCCCGCCCGCGTCAACGAGCGCGGCCACCGCTCGATCCGTACGCCCTTGGCCGTGAACTGCGGCTCCGCCATCTCGCTCCGCCCCCTTCGCACCGGTTGCTCCGTCCAGTGTGCCGGGCGGGCGGCGACCGCACCAGACCCGCTCAAGGGGACTCCCCGCCTCCGGGGTCACCCAGGCGTACGGCGAGGGCGGCGATGTCGTCGTCGAGGCGACCTCTGCTGTAGCGGAGGAGGTCGCTGTGGAGCGCCGTCAGCAGTTCGCGCGGCGGCGTCGGAGGCTGTCGACGCATCCAGGCCGCCAGCGGGAAGAACTCACCGTTGCGGGCACGCGTCTCGGCGACCCCGTCGGTGTAGAGGAGCAGGAGGTCGCCGGGGGTGAACTCGAAGGTGTCGACGGTGTAGTGATCCCCGATCAGCCCCGCGAGGCTGAGCAGGGGCGAGGGGGTGGCGGGTTCGAGGAGACGGAGTTCCTGACGGTTCATGAGCAGGGGCGGAGGGTGTCCGCAGTTGAGGATGTCGATGCGTCTGCCCTCGCGCGGGATCTCGACGAGCAGGGCGGTGGCGAATCGCTCCATCGGCCCCTCGGGAGGGAAGGCGGCGTTGTAGCGGGTGCTGCTGGCGTCCAGCCTGCGGGCGACGTCGACCATGTCGGGCTCGCCGTAGGCCGCCTCCCGGAAGGCGTTGACGATCGCCGCGGCCGCCCCCACCGCGGGCAGGCCCTTGCCCCGCACGTCACCGATGAGCAGCCTGACCCCGAAGGGCGTGTCGACCACCTCGTAGAAGTCCCCGCCGATGCGGGCCTCCGCCGCGGCCGCGAGGTACAGCGACTCGATCTCGACGTTCCGGAAGCGGCGCGGCATCGGGCTCAGCACCACCTGCTGCGCCGCGTCGGCGACGAGCCTCACCTGGAAGAGGGTGCGCTCCCGCTGGAGCCGGACGTGGCTTCCGTACGCGGCGGCCACGGTGACCGCGATGATCCCGGCGGCCGTCCACCACGTTCCCAGGTCGGGGAAGACGAGGCTGAGGCCGATCATCAGGAGGAGGCAGACCGTCCCGAGCAGGACGGTGGGGAGGACCGGCCACATGGAGGCGGCGAGCGCCGGTGCCGCGGGCAGCAGGCGGCTGAAGGCCATCTCCGGCGGAGTGGCGTAGGCCAGGCTGGCGATCACGATGGTCAGGATGACCGGCGACAGCCGTACAAGCCTCCCCCGGCCGTAGCGCCGAGGGAGCCGCGGCCGTGCAGACTCGATCACGTACCCCAGGATATCCGGGCAAAGAGGGCATAGCGCTCTGGCGGACGGAGCGGGGTGCCCGCCCCTCCCGGCGAGGGCGCTCAGGGCCCCTCCCAAGGGACGCCTATGGACCCCCAAAGCGATCGTTTGTGCAGGTGAGCGAGTTATCGTCGGCAGTGGGGGACCTGCTGGGCCGGACGAGGAGAAGGACGTATGAGCACCACGGAGAACACGGCGCGAGCCGCGGTCGCGACCGTCGACGTCGACCGGAGCGACCCGGCGTACCGCGCGTGGCTGAAGGAGGCGGTCCGCAAGGTGCAGGCCGACGCCAACCGCTCGGCCGACACCCACCTGCTGCGTTTCCCGCTTCCCGAATCCTGGGGGATCGACCTGTACCTGAAGGACGAGTCGACCCACCCCACCGGCAGCCTGAAGCACCGCCTGGCCCGCTCGCTCTTCCTCTACGGCCTCTGCAACGGCTGGATCCGGCCGGGCAAGCCCGTGATCGAGGCCTCCAGCGGTTCGACGGCCGTCTCCGAGGCGTACTTCGCCAAGCTCATCGGCGTGCCGTTCATCGCCGTGATGCCGCGGACCACGAGCGCCGAGAAGTGCCGGCTGATCGAGTTCCACGGCGGGCAGTGTCACTTCGTCGACGACTCCGGCGCGATCTACGAGGAGTCCGCGGCCCTCGCCGAGCGGACCGGCGGGCGCTACATGGACCAGTTCACCTACGCCGAGCGGGCCACCGACTGGCGCGGCAACAACAACATCGCCGAATCGATGTACCAGCAGCTGAGGCTGGAGCGGTACCCCGAGCCCGCGTGGATCGTGGCCACCGCCGGTACCGGCGGCACGTCCGCGACGATCGCCCGTTACGTCCACTACATGCAGCACGACACCCGTATCTGCGTCGCCGACCCGGAGAACTCCTGCTTCTTCGACGGCTGGACGAACAACGATCCCGAAGCCACCGCCGACTGCGGCTCGCGCATCGAGGGCATCGGCCGGCCCCGGATGGAGCCCAGCTTCGTGCCCGGCGCCATCGACCGCATGATGAAGGTCCCGGACGCCGCGAGCGTGGCCGCCGTCCGCGCGCTGGAGGGCGCGATCGGCCGCAAGGCGGGCGGTTCCACCGGTACGGGCCTGTGGAGCGCACTGAAGATCGTCGCCGAGATGGTCGAACAGGGCCGTACCGGCAGCGTCGTGACCCTGCTCTGCGACCCGGGCGACCGCTACCTGGACAAGTACTACTCCGACGCCTGGCTGGCGGAGCAGGGCCTCGACATCGCGCCCTACGCCGCCGCTATCGACCGCTTCCTGGCGACGGGTGTCTGGCCGGAGTGAGCCGCCGGTCGAGCCGGCGCATCGCGTCCCGGAAGGACTTGCCCACGCCCGGCCTGGCGAGGCGCACCGCGAGCCGGCACGGCGTGCCGCCGTCGACCGCCATCGTCCAGCTGACCCGGGTCCCCGCTCCCGCGGGGGACAGGGCCCAGTCCTCGACGAGGGCGCTCACGCCCGGCGCGTTGGTGGCGTCGACGCGGTACGCGTAGCGGGTGTCCGGGTCGTGGGCGAGGATCGTCTCCTGGAACACGACCCCACCGCGCAGCCTGACCGTGCGTCCCGCGCCCTCGGCGGTCGGGGTCGCGGAGGTGACCGCCGTGAACCACGAGGGCATGGAGCCCAGTTCCACGGCCAGTGAACGGAACACGGCCGAGGGCGGAGCCGCCAACTCGGCGGAGAACACCAGTCGTACGGGTGCGCTCGCGGCGAAGTCGAGCTCCACGAGCCTGAGTCGGCGATTCATGGACCGTCCCTCCCGAGGCGGGATCCGAGGCACCGCCCACCCTAGTTGACGATCCGTCAGTTGCCCAGAAGCGGGGCAGGCCGCAGGTCGCACACAGGAGGCGTCAGAGCAGCCCGTCCATCACCCTGCCGAACAACGTCCGCCCGGCCAGGGCCAGTACGGGATCCAGCGCGCCCGGCACCCCGCGCAGCCGCAGCTCCTCCACCCACACCGCGCGGGCGCCGCCACCCTCCGCCGCGTACACCTCGATCACGGCGTGGCCGAGCACCACCCGGCCACGCTTCTCCAGCCGGCACCGCCCCGGCCGCCCCGGCGCGGGCGGCTCCCAGACGACCACCTCCATGGGGTCGTCGAAGGCGAACCGCCCGATCCCGGTACGGGCCACGAACCGGCTCCCCACCCGCGTCGGCCCGGTCGAGAGCGTCCGGGACCGGGTGAGCGGCACCAGACGGCCGTGCGCGGCGAAATCGGTCAGCCGCCGCCACACCTCCTCGACCGGCAGCCCCGAGAGGCGCTCGACGCGGAAGAGGCTCACTCCTCCTCGCCCGCCACCACCAGGCCCGGCAGGTGCTCCGCCATCTCCGCACGGGTCTCCGGGGAGACGCCCCCGTCCGTCACCACGGTGTCCACCTCGTCGAGACGGCCGAACGAACCGAGCCCCACCGTGCCCCACTTGGTGTGGTCCGCGACCACCACCACGCGGCGCGCCGAGCGCATCAGCCGCCGGTTCGTCTCCGCCTCCGCCAGGTTCGGCGTCGAAAGACCCGCCTCCACCGAGATGCCGTGCACCCCGAGGAACAGCACGTCGAAGTGGAGCGCGCCGATCGCCTGGTCGGCCACCGGCCCCACCAGGGCGTCCGACGGCGTACGCACCCCGCCCGTGAGGACCACCGTGGCCGCCGCCCGCCGCCCCTCGCGCGCCGGGGCACCCTGCTGGGCCGCGTGGAAGACGTCGGCGACCCGCACCGAGTTGGTCACCACCGTCAGATCCGGGACGTCCAGGAGATGCCCGGCAAGCGCGAACGTCGTCGTACCGCCGGACAGCGCGATCGCCGATCCCGGCGCCACCATCCGCGCCGCCGCCCGCGCGATCTCCTCCTTCGCGCCCAGTTCGAGCGCGGACTTGGCCTCGAAACCCGGCTCGTGCGAACTCGTCTCGGCCACCGGCACCGCGCCGCCGTGCACCTTGGCGACGACACCCTGGCGGGCAAGGACGTCCAGGTCCCGGCGGATCGTCATGTCCGAGACGTTGAGCCGCCGCGTCAGCTCATTGACCCGTACACCGCCGCGCCGCCGTACCTCGTCCAGAATGAGGGCGCGCCGCTGCTCCGCGAGGAGATTCTGATGGTCGCTCACCACCGGGGCCGGTCCTTCCGAAGGGAACTGGGGGATGGAGCGCGGATTCCGTGAGAGCACCTGCACCGGCGCACGGACTTCCGCGATCCTGATTGCCTAGCTGTCTGCCTGCACTGCCCAGCTGCACTGCCGAGCTGTTCTGCCTGCCGACGAATCCTCCCACCCAGAGAGTGAGGCACCTAAGTGACCCCTGCCTCTCGCGCCCCCAAGAGCGGCGGCGCGGCGCTCGAACTCCTCGTCCACGGCGTCGGCGGAGCCACCCCGCAGGCCATGCTGGGCGATCCACGCACCGTACGGATCACCGGCGACACCACCGCCGCCATGCACCGGCGCGCCGACGACGCCGACGCGGAGGACCATCCCGAGCGGTACGCCGACGGGCCCGTCCCGGAGGCGTACGTCTGGTCCAACCTCACCTCGGGCAACGGCGCCCGCGCCCTGTGGCTGCTGCTCCTGCCGTTCATGGTCGCCAACCTGGCCCACTGGATGCGGCCGCCGGCCAAGGGACACCCGAGGCTGGTCCGGCTGTACGGAACGCTGGTGCGCCTGGTGGCCCTCACCCTGACCGTGCTGCTCACGGCGGCCGCCTGCGAGGTCGCGCTCGACCTCACGGTCTGGCAGTGCGCGGGATCGGCCGTCTGCGCGGAGGACCGCTCGTGGCTCGGCTTCCTCTCCGCCGAGCGCGGCGGCTGGTGGTCCCAGCCGGGCCGCCGGCTCGCGCTCGCCGCCGTGGTCCCGGCCGCGCTCGTCGGGCTGCTCTGGTACCTCTCCAACCGCACCTGGAGCGCGTACGAGGCCCAGCGCCCGCCCACCGGCTACGACGAGGACACGCCCCCGGAACCCGTTGCGGACGACCCCGCCGTCGAAACCGCCGTCGAAACCGCCGTCGAAACCGTCGTCGAAGCCGCGGCAGAGGTCCGGCCCGCCCTCGGCCGCCCCGGGTTCTGGTACGGCCGGCGGCTCGTCGCACGGCTGCGGGCCGCGCACACCGCCGCCGGGTTCCTGACCGTCGCCGCCGCCCTCACCGGAGCCGCCGCCCGCCACGACCGGGAGGCCACGAGCGCCCTGCTCGACGTCCTCGCCCGCTCGCTCCAGTCGGCCTACATCGTCCTCGGCGCCGTCGTCCTCTGGGTCGTCTGCCGCCGGGGCCGCAGCGAGAAGCGCCTCGACCTCCGCCTCGAACGGGCCCTCGTCTCCTGGCTGCCCGCCGGTTCCCTGATCCTCCTCGCCCTCGCCGCCCTGCACACCGGCTGGTCCCGCCCCGAGTGGCGCTCCGCCGGAACGCTCCCCGGCGACGCGACCTTCGGCGTCCTGACCCTCGCCCAGGGCGCGCTCGTCGTCGCCCTCGGCGCGGTCGCCGTGCTGCTCCACCGCCCCGGCCAGGACGCCCGCACCGCGCTCCACGGCCTCGGCGGCCCCGCCGTCGCGATGCTCGCCTGCGCGCTGGCCGGGGTGATGTCCGGCGGCGTCGCCCAGCGCGTGGCCGACTGGCTGGACGGGCCCGGGACGCCCGGGATGGGCGGGGGCTCCGCCATCGCCCCGCCCGTGCTGCTCAGCTGGCAGGCGTCCGTCATCCCGGTCCTGCTCCTGCTGCTGCTCGTCCCGGCGGTCGTCCTCGGCGTACGGACCGCCCGCGCCGCTCGCGGGCTCGGAGCCGTCGTGGAGGCCGACTACCGTACGGAGGACCCGGATCCGGTCCGTACGGGACGGATCGCCGCCGCCCGCGCGACCGCGTCCCTCACCGACGCCGCCCCCACCCTCGTCGGCACCGTCTCGGCCGCCACCCTGCTGCTCGGCGCCGGTTCCGTGGCGGGCGCCTGGGCCAGCGAAAACGTCCCCGGCCGCGCTTTCGACGGCGCCCACCCGGCGATCGCGTCCGTCGCCGCCACCGCCCAGTCCCTCGGCTCCTGGATGATCGGCTTCGGCTTCCTCCTCTTCGTCACCTGGGGCCGCCGCGCCTACAAGGACGCCTCCGCCCGCCGGACGATCGGCATCCTCTGGGACGTCGGCACGTTCTGGCCGCGCGCCGCGCACCCCTTCGCCCCGCCCTGCTACGCCGAGCGGGCCGTGCCCGACCTCACCTGGCGCATGAGCTCCTGGACCCGGCACACCGGCGGCAGGCTCGTCATCTCCGGCCACTCCCAAGGCAGCGTGCTCGCCGCGGCCGCCGTCTGGCAGCTGCCGCCCGCGACCCGCCGACGCGTCGCGCTGCTCACCTACGGATCCCCGCTGGAACGGCTCTACGGGCGCTGGTTCCCGGCCTACTTCGGCCCCGGGCCGCTGCGCGCCCTGTACGGAACGCTCCACTGCTGGAGCAATCTGCACCGGCCCACCGACCCCATAGGCGGGCCCGTCCGGGTACCCGCCGTCGGCGACAAGCCGGCCGTGGACCGCGCCCCGCTGCTCGACCCGGTCGTCTACGGCCGAACCCCCGAACACCCGCTGCCCGAACCGATCCTGGGCCACTCCGACTACCAGGCGGACCCGGCGTTCGCCGCCGAACGGTCCGTACTCCTGGACCGGTTGCCGCCCACACTGCCCCGCCCGCGCGAAGCCGAAGCCGATATCGATGCCGATGTGGATGCCGACTGCGGCGCCGACAGGCCCACGGATCAGGGCAGTTCGGGCAGATCCTCCGGGTAGAGCAGCGTCAGGTCGTCCGTGCTCGTGTCGGCGAGCACGGCGACCCGGCCCGCGTGCCGCTCCACCATCGACTCGAACGTCTGCCGGGCCGTACGGCCGTTGCCGAACGCGGGGCCCTTGGGAAGCTCGGTGAAGTACTTCCGCAGCGCCTCGTCCGTGCCTTCGGCCAGCCGGTACTCGTGCTCCTCCGCCTGCTGCTCCACGATCCGCAGCAGCTCGTCCGGCACGTAGTCGCTGAAGCTGATGGTCCGTGAGAAACGGGACGCCACGCCGGGGTTGACCGTCAGGAAGCGTTCCATCTCGTGCGTGTACCCGGCGACGATCACCACCACCGCGTCCCGGTGGTCCTCCATCAGCTTCACCAGCGTGTCGATCGCCTCGCGCCCGAAGTCGCGCCCCGAGTCCTCCGGCGACAGCGCGTACGCCTCGTCGACGAACAGCACCCCGCCGCGTGCCCGGTCGAACGCCTCCTGGGTACGGATCGCCGTCGAGCCGATGTGCTCGCCGACCAGGTCGACCCGGGAGACCTCGACCAGATGGCCGCGCTCCAGGACGCCGAGCGAGGCGAGGATCTCGCCGTACAGCCGGGCCACCGTCGTCTTGCCCGTGCCCGGGTTGCCGGTGAAGACCAGATGGCGGCGGACCGATGCCGCCTTGAGGCCCGCCTCCTGCCGCCTGCGGCCCACCTCGATCATGTTGGTCAGCGTCCGCACCTCGAGCTTCACGCTCTCCAGGCCCACGAGCGCGTCGAGTTCACCGAGGACGTCCTGCGAGGAGCGCGCCGCCACCACGGCCTCGGACGAGGGCGAGGGCTCGGGAACGGACGCGGGGGCGACGGGGGAGCGCGGCGCGGGAACCGTACCGAGCAGCCCTGCCGTCGCCGTGGCCGACGCCGTGAGGACCGTCCCGGGTTCGGCGCCGGGGGCACTGCGCACCCCGCTCTCGTCGCTCGTGCAGTCCTCCACGACCGGCCCGTCCTCGGGGAACTCGTAACCGCCGCGCGCGCACCGCTCCGTACGGCACTTGCGCAGGGTGGTCCGGCAGCCGTCCATCACGTGGAAGCCGTACCCGCCGCTGCCGGTCACCCGGCAGCCGTGGAAGGATCCACGTCCCTCCGCGGAGACGTAGAACCCGGCCTCGGCGGGCGAGGTGACCGTGCACCGCTCGATCGTCGGGTCGGCGCCCTTGGTGACGATCACCCCGGTCTGCACGGCGTCGATGGTGCACCCGGCGAGCGTGCCGCCGCTGCCGTGGTCCCGGAACCAGGCGCCGGTGGACGCCTCCCGGATCCGGCAGTCGTCGAGCTGCGCGGTCGCCCCGTCGCTGACCGACACCGCAGTGTTCCGCACCTGGGACAGGTCGCTGTCGACGACGTCCACCCGCGAGCCCCGGTCGAGCACGAACAGCGCGTCCGGCACGTCGTGCACCCGGCACGCGTCGAGGACGGCGGTCGCCCCGTCACTGACCCACACCGCCGGGTAGTCGCCCGTACTGTCGTGGATCTCGCACTGGTTGGCGTCCACCCGGGTGCCCGGGTCCCACACCGAGAGGCCGTTGCGGCCGAAGCGGCGCACGGTCGAGCGGGTCAGCGTCAGCACCGAACGGGACCGCAGGTCCACCGCGTTCTCGGGGATGTCGTGGATGTCGCAGTCGGAGAGCGTGAGCGCCGCGTCCGTGTCGAGGGTGATGCCGTCGGCCGAGGTGCGGTGCACGGAGGAGTCCGTGAGATGCGCGGTGGCGCGGGCCGCGATGTGCAGACCGGCGCCCTTGATCTCGTACACCTCGCAGCCGACGCCCTCCAGGCCGCTGCCCTCGCCGGTGACGCTGATCCCGGCGCCTGAGGCGTGATGGACCCGGCAGCGCTCCAGACGCGGATGTGCGCCGCCGCGCACCGAGACCCCCGACTGGCCTGCCGCGACGATCTCGCACTCCTCGAACACCCCGCCCGCGCCGTCGAGTACGGCGATGCCGACGCCCGCCGGATTGTCGACGGTGATCCGGCGAACCGTGGGGCGTGCCGCGCCGCGCACCTCGAGGCCGGCCGCAGAACGCGTCACGATCCGCAGATCGAGCAGCTCGGGGGTGCCGTCCTCGACGAGCAGGGCGGGCGCGGCCGAGTCCTGCCCCTCCACGTGCAGGTCCTGCACGGTCGCCGACGCCCGTATGGTCAGGGGTACGCCGTCCACGGGCGCGATCCGGACCGAGCCGACCCCGCCTTCGGGGCCGCGCAGGGTGATGGCGCGCTGGATGACGAGGTTCTCCCGGTAGGTGCCGGGGGCGACGGTGAGGACGTCGCCGTCCCCGGCGGCCTCCAGAGCCGCGGCGAGGGAGGCGTACTCACCCGTGCGGCGCCGCCACCGCGATGTGCCGGTGTGCGTCACCTGGACCGTGCCCTGTGCCATGGGTGTGCTCTGCCCCCGCCTCATGCGTCGCCGCTGATCCGATGCCCCACCGTAGCGCGCGCGAGGGCACCGGGTTGACGTGTCAGCTGCCCGCGTCCGTACGGCCCCAGTCGGGACCGGCCCTGGCCCACGCGCGGTCGAGTCGCCGGTACCGCCGGTGTACGAGCCGACGTACGACCAGTCTTCGGGCGGCCTCCACGAAGACGCCCGCCATGATCGCCGTGAGGAGCCCGACGACGATCGCGTGCGCGTGGGCGGTCTCGGCGCGCATCGGGGCGGACACCGGGCGCCCGGTGCGGTCGGTCCACAGCCGGAAGGTGTCGCCCGGGTCGGAGAACTCCCGCCGGGGGGCCACCGTGCCCGTACGGTCCGTGCCGTCCGGGGCGGTCCAGCGCGCGACGACGGCCCGGCGGGCAGGCTGCTCTCCGGCGGAGTCGGGGCTCTGCAGGCCGGGGGCGGGGGCGTCGGAGAGCCGGACCACGCGGGCGGTCGTGGGGAGCCGCTGGAGGCTCTGGGTCCGTACCGCGTGCTGGAGGGAGGCGTCGGTCCGCTGGCCGGCGATCCAGCCGGTCGCGGGGACGGCGAGCGCGAGCAGCACGATCGCCGTGAGGGCGACCCACGCTTCGATCAGGTCCGTGGTCCGGCGCAGGGGATTGTGCCGCCAGCGCCAGACTCCAGTGGCTGCGCGCACGCTCAGACCCCCTCGTCGTCAGTGGTCCTTCCAACGAATCTGCCCCGGGGGCGGGTTCCCCGCCTCTCGGGACCGGGGGCCAGGAATCAGTCGAGGATCTTGATCTCGTCGCCGACGCGGATGGTGCCGGGGTGCTCCGGGACCAGGTTCTGGCCGAAGATCAGCCGTGAGCCCTGCTTGCGGTGCCGGGCCAGGGTGCGCAGGGGTTCCTTGCCGCGCGCCGCCGTGAGCTGGTCGGTCGTGGTCACGACGCACCGGCCGCAGGGTTTGGCCACCCGGAAGGTGACCTCGCCGATGGCGAGCCGGGTCCAGCCGTCCTCGGCCCAGGGCGCGGTCCCCTCGACGACGACGTTCGGCCGGAACCGGTTCATCGGCAGCGGGCCCTCGTGGGGGTGGTCGCCCTGGGCGATCAGCGCGTTGAGGGCGGCGAGGGAGGAGGCGGTGGTGACCAGGAGGGGATAGCCGTCCGCGAAACTGACCGTCTCGCCCGGCAGCGCGTACTCCGGATCGATGGGTCGCCGACGCGCCGGGTCGTCCATGTGGACGAGCCGGGACTCCACCCCGAGGAAGTCGCTCAACCAGGCGTCGGCGGCCGGGCCGGCCGGGACCGCCTCCACGGGGGTGTCGAAGACCTCCACCCGGATCGTGGACGACGGCCGCGGTTCCTCGACCGGCAGCGTCGGGTGGCCGGCGGCGGACAGCCTGATGCCGCCGCCCGGCAGCGGTTCGGCCGAGGCCAACGCCATCCGCGGATGACGGCGTTGGGTCACGACCGTGCCCGACGCGTCCACCACGGCCCAACGGCGGTCACCGGCCAGTCCCCATGGCTGGACCTCCGCCTCGGCGAGAGCGTGTCCGCGCAGAGCCTTGACCGGGTGGACATGGACGGAGCGCAGGCGAGGAATCGACATGCCGTCATCCTGCCAGCCGCTCGGCGTCCGGGTCGGTCAGTACCCCTGGCCCTGGTACGGGCGCTGGTACGGGTCCTGGTACTGCGCGGGGGCCGGGGCCGGCCTCGCGGCGGCCGGACGCATCGCCTCGTAGCCGTTGGGCGCCGGGCGCTGCATCTGCGGCTGCTGCTGCGGGCCCGGGTAGCCGCGGGCGGGCTGCTGCGGGATGTACGGCGCCGGGGCGTGCTGCAGCGGCACGGGGGCCATCTGCTGCGCGGCCTGCGGGTAGCCGTACGAACCGCCCCCGTACGACGGGGCGGGGCTGGGCGCCGCCGGGAGGGCGGGCAGCGCCGAGGGCAACGCCGGCAGGTAGCTGTTGCCGGTGTCGTACGCGGAAGGCACTCGGATCGGGGCGATCTGAGGCGTGCCCCGCTCCGCGACCAGGGAGTCGTAGATGGGGGTGTCGGGGAACGACGGCGCGGTGTAGTAACCGCCTCCGTAGGTGGAGCGGGGGGAGGTCATGGCCATAAGTTAAGCCCACGATGTGCTGGTTGGGGAGCCCCATTCTTAGGGTCATCCGTTTTACGCTGGTTTTGTCCACCTGACCTGCCAAAACAACGTTAAAGACCCCGTTAACTCCGGGGGCTTTTCCGCTGGAGCGCGCATGGTTGACGAGAGTGGAGGGCGGCGGTGTCGAGCGCCGGAAACTCACGACAATCGCCGGATTACCGACAGTAATCACGGCGCCCGTGCGGCCGCGGGTTCGGGCCGTGCTCAACCGTCCGACTCGCCGGCGCGGGCGAGGGCGATCCGCGCGAGGAGGGCGGCGAGTTCCGCCGGCTTCGACAGGAAGGGCGAGTGGCCGCTCGCGATCCGGTGGACCGCCCCGGACCGTGCCGCAAGCGCCTGCTGGGTCGGCGCGGGCAGGGCCTGGTCGTCCTCGCAGAGGATGTACGTCGACGGTACGGTGTGCCACCCGGCCGCGGTCAGGGCGTCGCTGTTGGCCTTCGCGCTCTGTGGCACCAGCCGCTCGACGGCCGCCTCGGCGTCGGCCGCGGGTACGTCGCCGTAGAACAGCGCGACGGGATTTTCGGGTACGGCGTCGAGACCGTCCTGCGAGGGTGGTACCGGCTCGGCGAGAAACCCCAAGAGGCTTTCATCGACATCGAGTTGGAACGCCGCCAGAAAGACGATGTGCGAGACGTTCCGCGCCTCGGCGACGGCTTGGCTGACCGGTATGCCGCCGTACGAGTGGGCGACGACCACGACGGGTCCGTCGATGTTCTCCAACTCGCGCAGTATCGCCCGCGCGTCGTCCTGCATGTCGGCCCGCGAACCGGCGCTCGGCAGGTCGATCGCCCGGGTCGGCCACCCGTCAGCCTCTAGTACCGGCGTCACCTTCTCCCAGCACCATGCGCCGTGCCATGACCCGTGGACCAGGAGCAGCGTCGGACGTAAGGCCGTGTCGGTCATCGGTATTCACTTTCTGGTCGGTCGACGTAGGTATTGAGGGAACCCTCGCAGGAGAACCCGGCGGGGGTTCCCTTGTACTGCGGATCACTCGTACTGGCGGCACTGTCCGGGGAACACGGCCTGGACCCGTGTCGAGACGAGCTCCAGTGCCGTGCGGGCCGCGGTGTCGTCGGGCTCGGGGCCGAGCTGGAGGGCCAGCCCCTCGACCAGGCCGTGCAGTTGGAGTGCCGCGAGGGCGGGGTCGCTGTCGACCGGGACCTCGCCGCACTCGTTCCCGTTGTGGACGGCCCTGGCGAGCATCGAGCGGATGAGCCGGCCCGTCTCGGCGTGCGCCTGGGCGAGGCGGGGGTTGTCGACGGTGCGCCCGACGAAGGCAAGGGTCACCCGGTGCGCCGAGCGGCGGTGCGCGTCCACGGGCAGCCACTGGGCGAGTCCCTCGACGGCGACGCCGCGGATCGGCAACTGCTGGATCCTGGACCGCTCTTCGAGTGCCGAGACGCGATCGAGGATCTTCTGGACGACCCGCTCGTGGGTGAACAGCAGCATCTCGTCCTTGGTCGAGAAGTAGTGCTGCACATGGCCGACCGAGACCCCTGCCGCTTCCGCGGTACGGGCGACGGTGACCCGGTCGAGCCCCTGCTCGGTGATCAACTGCTGGACCGCGTCGGCGACCTGGATGCGCCTGGACGGGCCGGTGCGGACGTACCTCCTCTGGTTCCGGCTCGCCGACCGGGAAAGGTCCGACCGCATCACGGTCCGGCACCTGCTCACCAACACCAGCGGCATTCCCACCTCGGCCACCTTCGTCATCGGGGACCGCTACGACAACGCTCCCGGCGCCCTGGCCGACGCGGTCCGCGACCTCGCGGAGATCGCTCCCGCCGCCGGGCCCGGCGAGTCCTACGCCTACTCCAGCGCGGGCTACGCCGTCCTCGGCGCGATGCTCGAGGAGATCTCCGGGCAGCCGTTCGGCACGTACCTGCGGGAGAACGTCCTCGACCCGCTCGGCATGGAGCACGCCGTCGCCACCGACCGGGACTTCGCACGGGAACGACCGGCGCTGGGCCACCGTTTCCTCTACGGCGACCCGGCGCCGTTCGACGCGCCCTACGACACCGCGGGCGCCCCCGGCGCCCATCTTGGCGGCAGCGTGCGGGACTTGGGACAGCTCGTCCGCGCGGAGCTGGGCGGCGGCATGCTGGACGGGCGCCGCGTCCTCTCGGCCGAGGGGATCGCCGAGACCCAGCGCGGCCATGTCGACAGTGACCGCGACCGGTTCGGCCTCGGCTGGTCGGTCGGCACCCTCGACGGCACCGGCGAGCGCATGGTCTGGAAGTCCGGATCGCTGCCCGGCCACGACGCCATGATCGTCATGCTGCCCGACAGCGACCGGGCCGTGATCGTCCTGCAGAACGCCTTCCAGCTGCTGCGGGCCCAGGAGTTCCACCACGCCGCGCTCGGGGCCGCCCGCATCCTGTCCGGCGCCGATCCCGGCCGGACGGCGACCGACCCGCTCGCCTCGGTCCTGCCCTGGGGGACGGCCGCCCTCGCCGGGGTACTGACGCTGTGCGTGGCGGCACCGCTCCTGCGCCTCCTGCCGGCGCGGCGAGCGGCGGCCCGCGCCCGCTCCCGGCGCCGGATCGTCCTGAACACCCTCGCGGCGGTCGCCGCGTCGCTGACGCTCGCGGCTCTGCTGTGGTGGGTGCTCCCCTCCGCCCTCGGCGGCACGATCGAGTCGGCTCTGCTGTGGCTGCCCGACGCGGGATGGGGCGCGGTGGGGGTCGTGGCGCTCGCGCTGCTGCTCGCGGCGGAACGTACGGCACTCGCCGTGTGGGACCTGGGCCGCACCCGTCCGGGGGCAGGCGGGGGCTCGGACGGCCTCCTCTGGTTGCCGCCTCCGGGCACGTGTCCAACGGTGGGGGAGGACGAAAGGAGTCCCACATGAGAGTCATGCTGAAGGCCCACATCGACACGGCCGCGGGCAACGAGGGAATCAAGACCGGTGTCCTGCCGCAGACCGTCAAGGGCCTGATGGAATCCCTCAAGCCGGAAGCCGCCTACTTCGGTGTGGACGAGGGCGTACGAACCTGCTGGATGGTCTTCGACCTCCAGGACAGCTCGCGGATGCCGCCCCTGCTGGAGGACCTCTTCATGCAGTTCAACGCGGAGGTCTCGGTGGTTCCGGTGATGAACGCCGAGGACCTGGCCAAGGGCCTGTCGGAGATGAAGGCGACCCGCGGCTGACAGGCCTTCCAAGTGGAGTGTGTCCGGTATTGGATGGGCGTGACGAAGTCCTGATACGCGGAGTGAGGGTGGGGGAGCAGAGCATGCTCATGCTTAAAGGGGCCAACATTCCGGTGTCGGCGCGCGGTGTCCGCGTGGAGTTGGGCTGGCGCACGGGTGCCGGAGTGCCGGACGTCGACGCCTCCGCGCTGCTCCTGGTATCCGGAAGAGTGCGCTCCGACGCCGACTTCGTCTTCTACAACCAGCCGGCGCACGCCTCGGGTGCGGTACGGCACGAGGGCAAGTCCGGTCCCGACGGCACCGGCGGGCCCGTCACCGACGTCCTCGCCGTCGACCTGGCGGGCGTGGAGCCTGAGGTCGAGCAGATAGTCCTCGCCGCGTCGGCCGACGGCGGCGACTTCGGGCACGTGCCGGGGCTCTGCATCCGCGTGATCGACGCCGACGGCGGGGCGGAACTGGCCCGTTACGAGAGCACGGACGCGACCGTCGAGACCGCGTTCGTCCTCGGAGACCTCTACCGGCGCAACGGCGGCTGGAAGTTCCGGGCGGTGGGCCAGGGTTACGAGTCCGGTCTCGCCGGCCTCGCCACGGACTACGGCATCACGGTCGACGAGCCGGCCGCGCAAGAGCCCGTCGTCGCGCGGCCCGCCGTCGCGGAGCCGGCCGCGGCCGTCGCCCCCGCGCCGCCGGTACAGCCCGTAGGGCCCGTGCGGCCCGTGCGGCTCACCAAGGTCACGCTCACGAAGGAATCCCCGACGATCTCCCTCACCAAGGACGTCGGCGCGACCGGCGGCGTGATGCGGGTGAACCTCAACTGGACCACCCGGACCGGGAAGACGGACGACACCCGGGCCGGCCGCTGGGCCCTGGGCCGCCCCCGAAAAGCCCCCGGCCACGCGGCAGCCGCACTCGACCTCGACCTCTGCGTCCTCTACGAACTCACCGACGGCTCGAAGGGGGTGGTGCAGGCGCTCCAGGGCTTCGGCTCGCTGCACGAACCGCCGTACATCCAGCTCGACGCGGACGACCGCACCGGCGCCCGCGCCGAGGGCGAGAACCTCACCATCAACCTGGACCACGCCGACGCGTTCCGCCGGCTCCTCGTGTTCGTCGTCATCTACGAAGGCGCGAGCGACTTCGGGGACCTGAACGCGACGGTGACCCTCCAGTCGCGGGGCGCCGCGCCGATCGAGTTCGCCCTCGACGAGTGCACCGTGCCGGCCCGTACCTGCGCGCTCGCGCTCCTCACCCAGGAGGACGGCGACCTGCTCGTACGGCGAGAAGCCCAGTTTCTGGTCAACAGGCCGGGGATCTCCATGCAGCAGACCGCCGACGAGGCGTACGGCTGGGGCCTCAACTGGACCCCCGCCGTCAAGTGAGTCACCGGTCGGGCGGTTAGAGATCCCGGGCCGGCACCTGAGTCACCGGTCGGGCGCCGCCTCGGGGCGGGAGTAGGTCCGTCCCTTCCAGGCGGCGCCCCGGCCCCGGTAGTGCTGCACGGCCGAGTCGACCGTCATGAGGAGGTAGAGCAGCGCGGTGAAGGGGAGGGTGGGCGCGAGCCAGAGGGGCTGCCGGTAGTAGCGGAGCATCGGGACGTACGTCCCCGCCATCACCGCCCACGCGAGCCCGCCCGCCCAGCCGGCCACCGCGTCCCCGCCGAACAGCCCGGCCGCCAGGGCCACCGGCGGGGCGAGGTAGACGACGGCGAGCCCGGCGACCGTCCCGGCCAGGACGAGGGGGTTGTGCCGGAGCTGGGCGTACGCGCTGCGCGAGACCATCCGCCACAGGTCGCCGAGGTGCGGGTACGGGCGGACGGAGTCCACGCGGTCCGCGAGGCCCAGCCAGATCCGCCCGCCGACCCGCCGCACGGCCCGGGCGAGCGACACGTCGTCGATCACCGCCTGCCGGATCGACTCCGGCACGCCCGCCCGCTCGGCCGTCTCCGTCCGCAGCAGCACACAGCCCCCGGCGGCGGCGGTCGCCAGGGGGCGACGGCGCCGGTTGATCCAGCGGAAGGGATAGAGCTGGGCGAAGAAGTAGACGAAGGCCGGCACCACCAGCCGCTCCCAGCCGCTCGCGACCCGCAGCCGCGCCATCTGCGACACCAGGTCGAGATCGCTCCCGACCGCCGAGGCCACGAGCAGCCGGAGGCTGTCCGGCTCGTGCGCGATGTCGGCGTCGGTCAGGAGGAGGAACTCGGGGCCGGAGCCGTGTCCGGTGCCACGCGCGCGTGCCAGGGCGATGCCGTGGCGGAGGGCCCACAGCTTGCCCGTCCACCCTGGCTCGGGCTCGCCCGGGGACGTGACCGTCAGCGGCAGCCCGCCGTACCGCGCGGCCAGTTCGCCGGCCAGCTTCCCGGTGCCGTCCGTACTGCCGTCGTCGACCAGCACGATCTCCGCCTCGCCCGGATAGTCCTGGACGAGCAGCGACGGCAGGCTCAGGGGCAGCACCTCGGCCTCGTCCCGTGCCGGTACGACGACGGCGACCCGCGGCCAGGTCCCCGGTTCCGGCTCCACGCGCGCGTGGCCGGTCGGCCGACGCTTGATCGGCAGGCGTTGATCGGTACGCCAGAAGAACCCCTGACCAAGGAGCAGCCACACCCAGGCGGCCAGCGAACCCACGGCGATCCAGGCAACCACGCTCATTTGCCGCAGTCTGCCCCAGATCGGCGGTGGCGCAAGGGTGGTCGGCTAGGGTGACCGGGTGAAGATCGCGCTCATGGACTCCGGAATCGGCCTGCTCCCGGCGGCAGCCGAGGTTCGCCGACTGCGGCCGGACGCGGATCTGGTCCTCTCCAGCGACCCCGACGGCATGCCGTGGGGCCCCCGTACACCCGAGGACCTCACCGAGCGAGCCCTGGCCGTCGCCCGGGCCGCCGCCGCGCTCGAGCCGGACGCGCTGATCGTCGGCTGCAACACCGCCACCGTGCACGCCCTGCCCGCGCTGCGCGCCGCGCTGGAACCCCGTATCCCGGTCATCGGTACTGTCCCGGCGATCAAGCCCGCCGCCTCGGGCGGCGGGAAGGTCGCCATCTGGGCCACGCCGGCCACCACCGGCAGCCCGTACCAGCGCGGACTGATCCGGGACTTCGCCGACGGCGCCGAGGTCACCGAGGTGCCCTGCCCCGGGCTCGCCGACGCGGTGGAGCACGCGGACGCCGACGCGGTGGAGCGGGCCGTGGCCGCCGCCGCGGAGCTCACCCCGCGCGATGTGCGGGCCCTCGTCCTCGGCTGCACGCACTACGAACTGGTCGCCGAACGGATCCGCGCGGCCGTGCAGTCCGCCGACCTCCCGCCGGTGGTTTTCCACGGCTCCGCCGGGGCAGTCGCAGCTCAGGCGCTGCGCCGCATCGGTGCCGAGCCCGCGCCCGCCGCGAACCCGACCGGGGGCCTGACGGTCCTGCTCAGCGGCCGGACCGGCGAGCTGACGCCCGCCGCCCTCGGGTACGCCGAGGGCCGACTGCTGCGGGCCGCGGCCGCCGCGCACTGACGCCGCGCGGGCGCCGTCGCACACGCGCCGGAAGAAGCGCCGTACGAGCGGAACGTGAGTAGGCTGCGACGCATGAGGGACCATTCCCGTCACCCCCGCCGTCCCCGTCCCCCGGACACGGGCGCTCCGCTGCCCGAGGTGTGGACGGGCCGCGCCACCAACCGCATGCAGTGGGTCGCGGCCGTCGCCGGTGCGGGCTGCATGGCCCTCGGCATCACCCTTGCGGTCGAGTCGCCGTGGACGTCCGGCATCGCGCCGCTCCTGATGGCCGTGATCGGCTGCGTGGCGGCCGGCCTCCTCGTGCTGTTCGGCACGCTCGCCTTCGTCCACGTCGAGGTGAAGATCGACGACCGGGCCATGGAGGTCCGCTGTGGCCACATCGGCGTACCCCGCTGCCGGATCCTGCTGTCGCAGGTGGAGGGCGCCGAGTACGTCCCGAAGGTCACCGCGCACGAGTGGGGCGGCTGGGGCTACCGCTGGCGCCCCGAGAAGGGCAAGGCGGTCATCGTCCGCCGGGGCGAGGCGCTGCTGCTGCGGCTCAAGGACGGCCGTACGTTCACGGTCACCGTCGACGACGCCGAGTCGGGCGTACGCGTGATCCTCGACCGGCTCCGTCCCGCCACCCCGACGGCGCCGCCGGGCGCCTGACCGGCTCAGTCCGCCGGGTGCGTACTCCCGCCACCGCCCGCACCCGTACCCACTCCCGCTCCCGCGCCGCCCGCCGTCGCCAGGCCCGCGAGGAGGCCCGCGCAGGCGGTCACCGGGGTGAAGCTCAGGGCGTTGCCGACCGTCGCCAGGGCGGCCAGCGCCGTCAGGGACGCGCCCGCCGTGAGCACCACCGCCGTCGGGCGGGGCGAGGACCGCAGGCCCCACAGCAGCCAGCCGTACGCCGCTCCCAGCAACACCACCCCCGGAACACCCTGCTCCGCCGCCTGCTGGAGCGCCGCCGAGTGCGGCTTGCCGTCCGCCGCGAAGGTCTCCCGGGCCGTCGGGCTCAAGGCTCCGAACCGGTCGGGACCGACCCCGAGCACCGGGTTCTCCTTCGCAAGGGCGACCGCGTCCTGCCACAGCAGCACCCGGTGCCCGGTCAGCTGGCCCTCCAGGGAGGCCGCGAGCCCCTCCGGAAGCCGCTCCTCCGAAACGGCCCACGAGGCGCCGACCACCAGACCCGTGGCCAGGGCGAGCCCCGCGAGGCCGAGCAGCCGGCGCCGCATCCGTACCGCTGCCAGCGAGCAGAGCAGGACCCCGGCCGACGCGACGAACCCCGCGACAGAGCCCAGGACGAGCGCCGCTCCAGCCACAGTCAGGGCGAGGGCGCGCAGCAGCAGCCTGCCGGGCCGCGAACCGGCCGCCGAGGCCGCGCAGCAGGCCGCTCCGGCGGCGAGGACGAGCAGCGCGGCCGCCGCGCCCGTATGACCGGTCGGTACGGAGCCGACGGGGGTGGCTCCCGGTACTCCGGGCCCGGAGGCGAGCGCCAGGCCGAGCGCGGCCAGGGCCGCCACGACGGCGGCGGCCACCGGGAGCAGCGAGCCGGCGATCCGGCCGCAGGCGTACCCGGCGGTGAGCGCGAGCACGGCGAGGAGGACGCCCTCGGGACGCGCCTCCCGTCCGGCCGCGCTGACGAGCGACCACAGGACGCAGGCGCCGAGCACGAGCACCCCGGCCACGTCCGCGCCCCGGCCGTCGCGCTCGCGCACGACGACCACCCGCGCCGCAGATGCAGCCATCCCCGTGACCCCCGCTCCGTCTGGCCGACACCGTAACGGCGCGGCCGGGTTTTTGGGAGCGGATGCGCAGAAACGTTGTGGCAGGAGTGAAGGAAGAGTGACGACGCTCCGCCGCGCCGCGCACCGCCCGTCAGCGACCACGCCCGCGACCGAGCCCGCGAACACCAGGACCGGCCGGGGTCGCCCTGCTCGGGGCACAGGTGCGCGCCGTAGACTCCGCAACGTGAGCACCACCATCACCCCCGTCGACCCCTCCGGCCCCGCCGCCGCACCCGAGCCCGGTCCGGCCGGACTTCGGCGACTCGTACGGCCCGGCACGGCCGTGCTGTCCGGGGCGCTGCTCTTCCTGAGCTTCCCGCCCCGCCCGCTGTGGTGGCTCGCGCTGCCGGCGTTCGCGCTGCTCGGCTGGACCCTGCGCGGCCGCCGGCTGCGCGCCGGCTTCGGCCTCGGCTACCTCGCCGGTCTCGGGTTCCTGCTCCCACTGCTGATCTGGACCGGATCCGAGGTCGGCCAGTTCCCGTGGATCGCGCTGTCGGCCGTCGAGGCGCTCTTCGTCGCCGGCGCGGGCCTCGGCATCGCCGCCGTCTCCCGGCTCCCCGCCTGGCCGGTCTTCGCCGCGGCGGTGTGGATCCTCGCCGAGGCAGCACGCGCGCGTGTCCCGTTCGGCGGCTTCCCCTGGGGCAAGATCGCCTTCGGCCAGGCGGACGGCTTCTTCCTGCCGCTCGCGGCCGTCGGCGGCACCCCGGTGCTCGGCTTCGCCGTCGCCCTCTGCGGCTTCGGCCTGTACGAGGTGATCCGCCAGGTCCGTGCCTACCGCGCCACCGGCACCGTCCCGCGCGGCCCGCTCGCGGCCGCCGCCCTCACCGTCCTGGTCCCGGTCACCGGCGCCCTCGCCGCCCTCCCGCTGGTCGACGACCGCGCCGAGGACGGCACGGCGACCGTCGCCGCCGTGCAGGGAAACGTTCCGCGCCTCGGACTCGACTTCAACTCCCAGCGGCGCGCGGTCCTCGACAACCACGTGGCGCGCACCGAGGAACTGGCCGAGGCGGTGGCCCGCAAGGAGGAGCCGCAGCCCGACTTCGTCCTCTGGCCGGAGAACTCCTCCGACATCGACCCGTACGCCAACCCCGACGCGGCGGACGCCATCGACCGGGCCGTCAAGAAGATCGGCGTGCCGACCGTGATCGGCGCCGTCGTCGCCCCGCCCACGGGCAAGCTGCGCAACACGCTCATCGAGTGGGACCCGCAGAAGGGCCCCGTCACCACCTACGACAAGCGCCACGTCCAGCCGTTCGGCGAGTACATCCCGATGCGGTCCTTCGTCCGCATCTTCAACAGCAACGTGGACCGGGTCAGCCGCGACTTCGGCCCCGGCGACAAGATCGGCGTCTTCGACCTCGCCGGCACCAAGGTCGGCCTCGCCACCTGCTACGAAGCCGCCTTCGACTGGGCCGTGCGCGACACCGTCACCCACGGCGCGCAGCTCATCTCGGTGCCGAGCAACAACGCGACCTTCGGCCGCAGCGAGATGACGTACCAGCAGCTCGCCATGTCCCGGGTCCGGGCGGTCGAGCACAGCCGCGCCGTCGTCGTACCGGTCACCAGCGGCGTCAGCGCCATCATCGCGCCGGACGGCCGGATCGTGGAGCAGACGAAGATGTTCACCCCGGACGTCCTGGTCGAGAAGGTGCCGCTGCGCTCCTCGCTCACCCCGGCGACCCGTATGGGCACGCTGCCCGAGGCGCTCCTGGTGGCGGTGGCCGCCGCCGGACTGGGCTGGTCGGTGCTGCGTTCCGTACGGGCGCGCCGGAGCCGCGCGGCCTGAGCCTCCGGTACGGCGGCGGCGTCGCGGTCCGGGGTGCGCGATCCCCGGGTGCTTGATCCCCGAGGGCTTGATCCACGGGGCTTAGGGTCGAGTCATGGGTACACCTGACTTCATCCGCGAGATCCGGGCCAGCGCCGGCCACCAGCTGCTCTTCCTGCCGGGCGTGAGCGCCGTCGTCTTCGACGACCGGGGCCGGGTGCTGCTGGGCCGACGGGCCGACAACGGCCTCTGGGCCATCGTCGGCGGCATCGTCGAACCCGGGGAGCAGCCGGCCGCCTGCGCGGTCCGCGAGGTGTACGAGGAGACCGCCGTGCGCTGCGAGGCGGAGCGGGTCGTGATCGTGCAGACCCTGCGCAAGCCGATCGTCTACCCGAACGGCGACACCTGCCAGTTCATGGACGTCACCTTCCGCTGCCGCGCGGTCGGCGGCGAGGCCCGGGTCAACGACGAGGAGTCGACGGAGGTCGGCTGGTTCGACGTGGACGACCTGCCGCAGATGAAGCGGTTCTCGCACTTCCGGATCGAGCAGGCGCTCCTCGACGAACCCACATGGTTCGACCCCATGCCGAGCAGCTGAAGTATGGCTTCAGCACACATCGGTTGAGGGTGGGGCGCTTCATACAGTGCGGAGCATGAGCGCCCCCACCACATCCGGTCCCGTACCAGCGCACGTACCGGCACCAGCCGCCCAGGACCCCGCCGCCTCCCAGGGACGCGCGGTCGGGCTCGCTGCCGGACCTGCCGGGCCCGCTGCTGTCCCCGCGCCCGGCTCCGTCCTGCTCGACCTCGCCGGCCGCACCGCGCTCGTCACCGGCGCGGCCGGCGGCATCGGCCGGGCCTGCGCGCTCCGCCTGGCCGCGGCGGGGGCCACGGTCAGAGCCGTCGACCGGGCCGCCGACGGCCTTGCGGCGCTCGCGGAGGCGGCGGACGGGCTGCCGGGCGCCGTCCAGCCGCAGACCCTGGACCTGACCGACCTGGACGCCGCCGAGCAGTCGGCGGCGGGCGCTGACATCCTCGTCAACAACGCCGGACTGCAGCTCGTGCGCCCCATCGAGGAGTTCCCGCCGGACGTCTTCCACACGGTCCTGACCGTGATGCTGGAGGCGCCCTTCCGGCTGATCAGGGGCGCCCTGCCGCACATGTACGAGCAGGGCTGGGGGCGCATCGTCAACATCTCCTCCGTCCACGGTCTGCGGGCCTCGGCCTTCAAGTCCGCCTATGTGGCCGCCAAACACGGTCTGGAGGGCCTCTCCAAGACCGCCGCCCTCGAAGGGGCTCCGCACGGCGTCACCTCCAACTGCGTCAACCCCGGCTATGTGCGCACGCCCCTGGTCGAGCGGCAGATCGCCGACCAGGCCGCTGCCCACGGCATCCCTCCCGAGCGGGTCCTGACCGAGGTCCTCCTCAAGGACTCGGCGCTCAAGCGGCTCATCGAGCCGGAGGACGTCGCGGAGGCGGTGCTCTACCTCTGCGCACCGCAGGCCTCGTTCATCACCGGTGCCTCCCTGACCCTCGACGGTGGCTGGACCGCGCACTGACGGTTGTCCACAACCGCGCACCGACAGCTTTTCCACAGGGCTGGTGCTCCGACCCGTACGGCAGGTATCCCTGTGTCCATGTCGCAAGAACCGGTCTCCTACCTGGAGCTCCTCGCCCGAGGCGCCGCGGCGGAGGCGTACGACCGGCCCGTGCTGCTCGCCCGTGCGAGCGGCGCGGGCCCCGAGGCGTTGGCCGAGCTCGAGCGGGCCAAGCAGCTCGCGCTGCGCGTCCGGGCCGAGCTGGAGGGGAGACGGCGCCGGGAGGCGGAGCTCTCCGCGCTCTTCGAGACCGCCCACGACCTCGCCGGACTGCGCGACCTGGACGCGGTGCTCCGCGCCATCGTCCAGCGCGCCCGCTCCCTGCTCGGCACCGAGGTCGCCTACCTCAGCCTCAACGACCCGGCCGCGGGCGACACGTACATGCGCGTCACCGAGGGCTCGGTCTCGGCGCACTTCCAGCAGCTCAGGCTCGGCATGGGGGAGGGCCTCGGCGGCCTCGTCGCCCAGACCGCCCTGCCGTACGTGACCGAGAACTACTTCGACGACGCCCGATTCCAGCACACCCGCACCATCGACTCGGCCGTCGGCGACGAGGGGCTCGTCGCCATCCTCGGCGTCCCGCTGACCCTGGGCAGCCAGGTCATCGGCGTGCTCTTCGCTGCGGACCGGCGCGCCCGGGTCTTCGGCCGGGAGCAGGTCGCGCTGCTCGGCTCGTTCGCCGCGCACGCGGCCGTGGCCATCGACACCGCCAATCTGCTCGCCGAGACCCGTTCGGCCCTGGCCGAGCTGGAGCGGGCCAACGACATCATCCGCGAGCACAGCGGCGTCATCGAGCGGGCTTCCGAGGTCCACGACCGGCTCACCGAACTGGTGCTGCGCGGCGGCGGGGTCCATGACGTGGCCGCCGCGGTCTCCGAGGTCCTCGGGGGCCGGGTCGAGTTCATCGAGCAGGGCCGCGGCGCGGGCCCCGCCCGGCTCGCCGACGGCCACGCCCTGCGCGAGGGCGACACCTGGGTGGCCGCCGTCGCGGCCGGCGGCGAGTGCCTCGGCGCCCTCGTCCTGCACGGCCAGCCCGACCTCGACCCCGTCGACCAGCGCACCCTGGAGCGGGCCGCGTTGGTGACCTCCCTGCTGCTGCTCGCCCGCCGCTCGGCCGGAGAGGCCGAACAGCGGGTACGGGGCGAACTGCTCGACGACCTCCTCGACGCCCCCGACCGCGACCGCCGTCTGCTGCGCGAGCGCGCCGCCCGGCTCCGCACGGACGTCGACGCGCCTCACGTGGTGCTCGCCGCCCGGATCGACCGCGCGGGAGCCGGGGGCGAGGCCGAGGGCGGCGTAAGGGAGAGCGCGGACCGGCAGCGCCTCTGGTCGGCCGCCTCACATCTGGCCGCCACCCGGCAGGGCCTGGCCTCCGCGCGCGACGGCGGGACGGTCCTGCTGCTCCCGCTCGGCCCCGGCGAGGACGCCGCCGACCTGGCCCGGCAGACCGCCAAGCAGCTCGGCGGCGCCCTGCGCGAACCGGTCACGGTGGGCGCCTCGTCGCCCGTCCCCTCACCCCTGGCCGCCCCCGGCCAGGTCGCCTCCGCGTACGAGGAGGCCCGCCGCTGCCTGGACGCCCTGCGCCTGCTGCACCGCTCGGGTGAGGGCGCGGCGGCCGAGGACCTGGGCTTCCTCGGACTCCTGCTCGCCGACACGCGGGACATCGAGGGCTTCGTCGACCGCACGATCGGCCAGGTCATCGCGTACGACCTGCGAAGAGGGACGGACCTGGTGCGCACGATGGACGCGTACTTCGCGAGCGGGATGAGCCCGGCGCGTACGAAGGACGACCTGCACGTCCATGTGAACACGGTGGCCCAGCGGGTCGAACGCATCGGCCGCCTCCTCG
Source organism: Streptomyces sp. NPDC058579 (assembly GCF_042718575.1). Classification (NCBI taxonomy): domain Bacteria; kingdom Bacillati; phylum Actinomycetota; class Actinomycetes; order Kitasatosporales; family Streptomycetaceae; genus Streptomyces; species Streptomyces sp. NPDC058579. The sequence continues at coordinate 7,945 of NZ_JBHXPI010000044.1, read as the reverse complement.
GTCCCGACTGGCAGTCCCCGGCCCGCGCCCTGGAGATCCAACTGGCCCTGCGCCTGCACGCGATGTCGGCGGCGGTCACCCGCTGAGCACACGAGAAGGCGCCGGTCCCCAGAAGGGGGAACCGGCGCCTTTCTCAGTGGGCGATCAGGCGTCGGCGCGAACGGCGGCGGCCGTGGCGGTGGTGTCGGCGGGGGCGTCCTCCGCGACTTCCGACAGGTCGCGGTTGCGGGTCTCCTTGGCGCAGGCGATCGCGACGACCGTGAGGAGCGCGGCGGCGATCACGTACAGGGAGATCGGGGTCGAGGAGCCGTAGTCGTTGAGCAGCGCCGTCGCGATCAGCGGCGCGGGGGCGCCGGCGGCGACCGAGGAGAACTGGGCGCCGATGGAGGCACCGGAGTAGCGCATCCGGGTCGCGAACATCTCGGAGAAGAACGCGGCCTGCGGCGCGTACATCGCCCCGTGCAGGATCAGTCCCACGGTGACGGCGAGCAGCAGAGCACCGAAGGTCCCCCGGTCGATCAGCATGAAGAAGGGGAACATCCAGGCGCCGACACCGACCGCGCCGATCAGATAGACCGGCCGCCGGCCGATCCGGTCCGACAGCGCGCCCCAGGCGGGGATGACGGCGAAGTGGACGGCGGAGGCGATGAGGACGGTGTTGAGCGCGGTCTGCTTGGAGAGGCCCACCTGGGTGGTCGCGTAGACGAGGATGAACGCGGTGATCACGTAGTAGGAGATGTTCTCCGCCATGCGGGCGCCCATCGCGATCAGCACGTCCCGCCAGTGGTGCTTGAGGACGGCGACCAGCGGCATCTTCTCGACCTGTGCGGCGGCGGCCTTGCGCTCCTCGGAGGCGGCGAGCGCGGCCTTGAAGACGGGCGACTCGTCGACGGAGAGCCGGATCCACAGACCCACGATCACGAGCACACCCGAGAGCAGGAAGGGTATGCGCCAGCCCCATGACAGGAACGCGGAGTCGGAGAGCAGCGCGGTGAGCGCGGAGAGCACGCCGGTCGCGAGCAACTGCCCGGCGGGCGCCCCCGTCTGGGGCCACGAGGCCCAGAACCCGCGCCGCTTCGCGTCCCCGTGCTCGGAGACGAGCAGCACGGCCCCGCCCCACTCGCCGCCGAGGGCGAACCCCTGCACGAGCCGCAGCGCGGTGAGCAGCAGGGGCGCGGCGGACCCGACGGTCGCGTGCGTGGGCAGCAGCCCGATCGCGAAGGTGGCCCCACCCATCAGGAGCAGGCTGAGCACCAGCAGCTTCTTGCGCCCGAGCCGGTCACCGTAGTGCCCGAACACCAGCGCACCGATCGGCCGGGCGGCGAAGCCGACGGCGTAGGTGAGGAAGGAGAGGAGGGTGCCGACGAGCGGGTCGGAGTCGGGGAAGAAGAGCTTGTTGAAGACCAGCGCGGCGGCCGAACCGTAGAGAAAGAAGTCGTACCACTCGATGGTGGTGCCGATGAGACTCGCGGCGACGATGCGCTTGAGGTTGGAGGGGGCGGGTGGAGCGGTCGCGGGGGAGGACATCGGCACCACTTCCTGGCGTGTGACGGGGACGTTTGCGTGTCGCCACACCGTAGAAACACGCAGGTCAGTGGCGTATGTGGTGGGACACCATAGTTCCAGGTGTAGGAGTGCGCGCGCCCACCATGGAGCCGGTACCGGGGTCTTCGGCGGAGCCTCAACGAGGCCACGAAGTACGCTGTCCGAGTTGCGCTATTCGCGCATGATTTGAATGCGCCGTGCTGACTCCCGTGCTGGTTTCGTGCTGACTAAAAGCCCACGTCGTCACCCCTTCTCACCGCTCCCGTGCTGACTTGGTGCTGACTACGCTGCGTTGAAGTCCGGCATCTGCGGCAGATCCTGCGCGGCCCAGTGCGGAAGGGTGACCGCCGTGATGGATGGCAAGCGGGTGTTCCGCAGAAGAGAGCCTTCCTTGGAACTCCTAACGAAATGATCTTCGGGGCCCCAAGACAGGACGAAGCCCTGTCGACCGAGGCAGGACGGGCTGGCAAGCACCATCTGATCACCGACGCCACCGGCATCCCGCTCGCCGTCACGTTGACCGGCGGCAACCGCAATGACGTCACCCAGCTCATCCCGCTCCTGGAGGCGGTGCCGCCCGTGCGGGGCAAGCGCGGCCGCCCACGGCGGCGCCCCGACGTCGTCCGCGCTGATCGCGGATACGACCACGACAGGTACCGCCGCCTGGTCTGGGGACTGGGAGTGAAACCGCTGGTCGCCCGCCTGGGTACCGAGCGGATCCGGACTGGGCACTCAACGCTGGGTTGTCGAGCACGCTTTCGCCTATCTGCACTGGTTCCGGCGCCTGCGGATCCGTTGGGAGATCCGCGACGACATTCACGAAGCGTTCCTCACCCTCGGATGCGCACTGATCTGCTGGCGGCGCCTGAACACGCCCGGCCGCACGGAGGCCGAGGCGACTACGGCTGGCGCGAGCAGCCATGGCGACGTCGATACCATCGACAGCAACCACCTGCTGACCAGGGTCGTGCGCAAGTCCGGCCACCGGACCCTTCGCGTCGCACTCGTCGTGGAACATGCGGACCGAGACCAGATTCACGAGCTTCCGCACGGCAAGGTCGTTGACGTCGGCTTGCCCCACGAGTGGCTCCAGGGGGGTCGGCTCGTACGCATGCGTGCTCGACTGATGGACGTCACGGAGCGGACCGTCGGCCACCAACCCGATAACCTGCGCACAGCGACTACTGACGCTGGCGGCTACCGCAAAGCAACCGGTGTCCATGCTTCAAGGGGCCTTCGCATACCGCTCTTCGTGCCTCGGCCGGACGAGGCGAACAGAGGCCGAGGAGCCGCGACCATCCGTGCAGAGATGCGCCGCCGTCAGGAACGCCACCAGCGTGGCGTCCCTGACGGCACCTGCACGGACTTCATGGAGAGGGGAGCCAGGCCAGGGCTGCGACTACCTGTGCCTCCACGCCAGTGACGAGCGGCGAGCGGTTGTCGAGCAGTTCGTCCAGGCGGCCCTCCCGGAACGCGGCCAGGGTGGTCTGGGTGTCCAGCCCACCCCAAAACCGGAAGACAGTCGGCACTCTGAGTACCTCACCGAAGACTCGGCTACTTCATCGGCAATGCCAGCCGCAGCGCCACGAGGGTTTGCTGTCGCTGCCAGGTCGGCGACAGTTGGGGAATACGCAATGAACCCGCCGCGTACGGAGAGGGGGTTGCTGTCCGCATCGCAGGCTGTGACCGCTTGCAACCTCTCGACTCCGCAGGACTGATCCCCTGGCGCGCCTCCCGAAGCAACCAAACGAAAACAAGCATGCAGCCAGGTAAACCCGCAGCTCAGCAAGTGTCGACCCCGTACCCGCGGGGATGCTCCGGCGTCGAAGAACCCGTTCGAGGCCGGGCGTCGGTCGACCCCGTACCCGCGGGGATGCTCCGCGAGGAAGGGACGCGCACAGCGCCGCGCCGATGTCGACCCCGTACCCGCGGGGATGCTCCTGCCACCAAGGTCGCCGGCATCGTCTACGTCAGGTCGACCCCGTAATCGCGGGGATGCTCCGAGTGGAGAGGTCGACGGCGAAGGGCTTCTGGGGTCGACCCCGCACCCGCGGGGATGCTCCGAGCGGCGGCGGCAAGATCCAGTACGGCTGCCCGTCGACCCCGCACCCGCGGGGATGTTCCGTCAACAGGCTGGGCTGTGGGCGGTACTTGGAGGTTGTCCCTGCGCCCCCGGGGATGCTCCGGTCCGTGAGGACGGCCGGGACTCGTACGGAGGCTTGTCGCCACGCGACGGCGGCCACGCGTACCCCACGCGGCTCAAAGATCATCTACGGGACAGCTCTTGGGCGTGAGCGTGACGCTGCCTGGACAGGGGCCCACCTTCGAATCCCGCTGCTGGAGGTTCACGTCATTTCGATGACGCAGCATGTCGAGTGCGTCGCGATCCTTGAGCCTGCCGAGAAGGGCCGCTGACCTATGTGTTTGTCGAGTGTGCATTATGGGCGCTACGTGCGTTACGGGCGATATCTTGACGCATGTCTGACGCGCGCTCGGGTCTTGTGCTGACGTGCCGTCAGCAACAGAAAGCCGCCCCTCCAACCGAGATGACATCTTGGTTGGAGGGGCGGCTTTCTGTTGTGCGTGCCCCCAGAGCGTCATCCCTCTCGCTTCTCCAGGCGACATCGGTGGTCGAACACGCTCCGTAGTTGGATGCACGGTGGGGAAATATGCCTGCGGCGCTACGCGTTGGGGGCTTTCACGGAGAGGGGAGGTGTCGGAGCAGCGTTGTTCCAGACCATGCAGCGGGGTGTGAGCGAGCTCGCACCCCGGCTTGCTGCGGCCGAAGCGGACGTGCAGCGCCTTGTCGAAGCAAACATGGAGGCGCTGTTGGGGGGCCGATTCTTGGCATCCGAGCACGCTACGGGACCTGTCCACGCTGGCCGAATCGACTCGCTGGGGCTCGACGCGACGGGGCTCCCGTTGTGGTCGAGTACAAGCGCGGAACGGATCCGGGCGTGATCAACCAGGGGCTCTTCTACCTGAGCTGGCTCGTGGACCATCGCAGTGAGTTCGAGCACCTGGTCCGCGACAAGCTCGGGGCGGAGAGAGGCGCTGCCCTCGGACTGCAATCCGGCCATCCAGGCCAGTGACACCGAACTCGACTAGCTAGCTAGTGGGTCGCTCTTTGCGCCGGCGCTCTAAGAACTGCTAGGTGAACACGTACTCCGCTTCGTCAAGCCAGGGACTCATGGACGCGAGCAGCTTTCGCCGGTCCTTTTCGCCTGCCATGTGGCCTCCTTGGGGCATCCCGAGTCACGGCGCCGGCACGAGGCACGCCATGACCGTCCCGGCCCGCGGAACGAGACTCAGACGACCTCGGTGAGCGTGAAGTCATCCACAAGCCCAGAGGATTTACCCGGATCACCATGGACCTGAATTCTAATAGCGGACTCCGTTGCCCTGAATCTGTATTCGATCTGCTGCCAGCCGCCAATTCCTGAAACCTTCACCATGGGGGCTAGAGGTGTATTATTTGAGCTGCTCGTGCAGCCGATCTTGAGGTATTTACCTGACCACGGCCATGCCCACACGCGCAGCACGTATTCCCTGCCCGCTGTGAGGTCGGTGACTCTTCTCGACAGCCGGGTGGGGATATTGGCGAACATGAACTCCGCGCAGCGTTCGCCAGAGTGCTTCATCTTGTCGGTCAGATATACATGCCATTTGGTGTATGCCCAGTCGCCTGCCCATTCCTGCTCAAATCCAGCGTTGTCCAAGTGGATCTCGCGATATCCGGCTATCGCCGGAATGGAGGGGGAGAAGGCTATTGCTGATATTGGGAGGGGCTGGCCTGCCGCGATCACGTCCACGTGACGAAGGAGCTGGTTTTCGACGGATTTGACGACAGAGTGATGGATGGATCTTGCCTCACCATCCGAATAGTAGGACTCCTGGGGGTTGTGGCCTAGTGAGGTCATATGGTTGGCAAGGCGCCATTTTGCAAGATACCCAGGATTCAGCTTTTCGACCCACTTTTCCCATGCGCTGCACTGGATGATAATCGCCTGACGTGCAATCTGCTGGCTCTTGACCTGCCACTCCTTGTCTAGTTCGTTAAGTCTTTCTTGGCGTTCTCTTCCAGCGGGATAATTGTCCATAATCTTTTGCTGTAGTGGCGTGGTGATGAGTGCCTGGGCGGCCTCCAGTCTGTCGTTGATTACCTTGAGGAACAGATCGCGTACTTTGTCCATGAAATCGTAGGGGTGGTCGAGCGTGTCGAAAAGGATGGTGTCGAGCAGGACTGCCAGTCCTGGCAGTGCAAAAACAGATCCAGTCACGAGGACGGTGGCGGCTCCTGCCCCCATTGCCATCATGCCGATGACGAGGATGTCGCCTCCGAGGGCTGTGACGTCCAGGGCGACCCCAGTTGTGTCGACATTCTCTGCCGTCAGCTTACGAGCCAGTGAATAAGCGTTGGCGGCGAGCGAAATCCCAACACCTGTATATGCAATCTTTCGGAGTACTGGTTCGCCGGCCTCCATTGCTACTGCGATTCTGTCTGACATGATCGGCATGATTACTGCGCTTCCGTGCGCGGCCGTCTCGATGTCGGTGAGGGTATCGCTTTGAGGGTCCAGGAACTGGATGAGCGTTCCCGCCCCGGCGACAACGGCGGATCCGCCGGAAAGTGCCTGTCCCAGTTTTCCGGCCTTGCCTGGCGCTTGCGCCAACAAGTCGGCTTTTGGGGCAGTCGACCTGGTGATGCTCACCACGTTGGAGCTGGAGGTGGCACTTTGTCTCTGGGGTGGAGCAGGAGTTATCTGGCTCGCATTCTGCTCCTGAAGCCGTTGGGTCTCCCGTCCCATGACGACTTCGGTGACGACCTGTAGGTTTTGACGGTCCTTTCTTTCCTGCCAGCCCGGGATCTGAAATCGATAGAGATATCCATCTGCCGGGAACCACGCGTCGATCAGGGTGGCACCTGATTCCTTCATGACGAGTCTTGCTTCGTCGAACAGGCCGTTCGGTTCGCATCCTGTGATGACGGATGAAGGGTCCGACTGCTCTGTATATGGCAGGGTGCAGGGCCACAAGCACCGCACCGTGGCGGTTCCGCTGCTGATCTCCATGGTGGGGAACCATGAAGTCTCCCTGCGCTCCTTACCTGATGCGTCCCTGACGGGTGTATCGATACTACTGATGGTTGTCCGAGTCCCAGAGCTGCTCTGAATCAGCTGCGTCCAACTTCCTCCAATGCCGCCGGGAGAACTTGCTCTCGGCGGTAGTTCGTCGACCATTTCGGAGATAAGGAACCTGGGGTCTAGCACCTTGAACCGGTCCGGTCTCGGCACTGGTTCGAGATAGACCACAGATGCGGCGGGAATGATTTTCTGGGCGCCAGAGTTGATTATTGTGGAATTTGAGGGGTAGGTCTTTTCCAAAAGGGCTCCGCCTGACGTGAATGTTCCTTCCCGATTCATGGTGCGGACTCGGATATCATACGGGCCCACCACGTCCACTTTGAAGTTTTCCTTGTCGGGCTGCAGTGAGTATTTCACGATCTGTGACGGAGGGGCGCACACTTTCCGTGGATGGCCCCCGCGGTCTCTTGTCGGCGATCCGGAGGCATCGAAGACGTCCCGGTATTCCATCCGGATATCCTCCAGTGCGTACGTCATAGGATCTTGCGGGGGACGCGACGTCAGGTAGGCCTGGTGTTGACTCTGGTTTTCCAAATCCTTGGGAGGTCTGGGAATTCGATTGACGGGAAGGAATTTTCTCGCCGGGATGGGAATGACCTTCGGGGCGCTCTGAGGTATTTTTGCCTTGAAGCGGAACCCGACCGCTGGATCAGTGTACGGACCTTCCAGAAAATATCGCGTCTTTATTCCCATGGTTACGTCGCAGAGGAAGAACTCCCTCCCGGACTTGGTGTGGGCCCACAGTTCTCCTTCTGTGTACTCCCCGACTTTCGGCACTGTTAGTTCAATTCTGAGTCCGTAGTTTTTCTCCGGGTCCTTGTACTCGGCTGTGTAGCCCCCTTCTGCTCCCACGGGAGGAATAGGGGTATAGGTGTCTTGTGTGCCGACTGGTGCTTCCAGGGACAGGCCGATGTCCAGGACATCCCTCCATGTTTTGCGGTCGCCGCGCCCCCATGCTTCCCAGAGAGCCTGCTTCATCCGGGTTGAGGCAGCAGGGTTGTACGGGCCCGTTGAGGTTTTTTTCATGGGCAAGGGGTAATCGCGCAAGAGCCGGGTGGAGAATTCGGACGCATAACGCGGGTAAGGTCCATCGATGGCATGGGTCTGCGGGAATGTGGGTCCTTCCCTTCTTATGGCCGGCACTCCTTCTGTCGTCCCGCTCTGGGGGGTGGCTGTGGGTGGTGTGGGGGGTGTGGTGTGTCGTTTTCCTCTTCGTTTGGTGGGTTGGGGTGGTGTGGTGTTGGTGGGGGGGTTGG
>NZ_JBHXPI010000043.1:0-58295 GCF_042718575.1 Streptomyces sp. NPDC058579 | reverse complement strand
CGCCGCCCCGGCTTCCGAGCCCACGGGCGCGGAGCTGCGCGGCCCCTGAGGGCAACGCTCCCCGCAGGGGCCGGCCCGGATTCCCCGGGCCGGCCCCTCCGGCGTTGTCGGCCCGACCGTCCGCCTCGCGGGCCTGGCTCGCCGTTCGGTCGAGTCTCCGTGCGAAGAGGCCGTGTCCGTGCGGGTGGCGGACGGGTGGCGCGCCGAGGCGCGCCGGGGGCGCTCACTCCTTCGGGTGAGATGTCCGGTCGCTGTTCCCTGGTGCCCCACGGGGTCGGGAGAATCGACGCGGCCACAGGGGCGGGCCTGTGTGCCGCAGGGCCTTCGGGCGCTGCAGGGCCTCAGGAAGGGCCGTGCATGATCCGTACCAGGACGTCGCTCTCCGATGGTTCCCGGCTGCGCAGGCTGGGACCTCTCGCCCTTCCCACTCTCTGGGGTGTCGTGGCCGTGACCTGGAAACTCGGCTGTCCACTGGCGCAGCAACCGGGGCTACCCATGCGGATCGCCACCAGCGTGCTCTTCTTCAGCGTCGGCACCGGGCTGATCCTCGGAATCCGCCGGGGCCTCTCGCGCGAGCTGGAGCGGATGCGGGCCATCGCCCACGCCACCCAACGCGTTCTGCTACGACCACCACCGCCCCGGCTCGACGGCCTCTCCGTCGCGGCAGGCCAGCTCTCCGCCTCCCGGGGCGCGTCCGTCGGCGGGGACCTCTACGAGGCGGTGGCCACGCCCTACGGCGTGCGGGTCGTCATCGGAGACGTCCGGGGCCACGGTCTCGCCGCCCTCGGCGCGGTGGTCGCCGTGCTCGGCAGCTTCCGCGAGGCCGCCCACGACGAGCCCGAGCTCGGCGGGGTCCTGCGGCGGCTCGACCGGGCGCTCGCCCGCCATCTGCGGGAGCGGGCGCGCGAGGAGCACCCGGCGGCCTGCGGCGGACGCGAGCCGGAGCATCCGGCGGCCGAGGAGTTCGTCACCGTACTGCTCCTGGAGATCAGCAAGGACGGGGAGGTGTACGCGCTCAACTGCGGGCACCCCGGCCCGTACCGGATCGGCCGCCGCGTGGAGCCCGTCCCCGTCGGCGACCCGCTGCCCCCGCTCGGCACGTTCCCGCTGCCGGCCGACCTCTCCCCGTACCCCTGCGGCCGGCTCCTGCCGGGCGAGGCGCTCTTCCTGCACACCGATGGCGCGGAGGACGCGCGGGACGGGGCGGGTCGATTCTTCGGTCTCGAAGCGGTCCTGACCGAGGCCGCCCGTGACGCGCCCCTCTCCCCGGCGGCGCTGGTCCACCGCGTGCACGCCGCCCTGCTGCGGCACACCAGGGGCCGACTCGCCGACGACGTGGCCCTGTTGGTCGTCCGCAACGACCGGATGCGGGTTCCGGCGCAGCCCGCCGAACCCGGGCTGCGCCGTACCCGACCTGAACCCTCCCCTCACTGTTGAGTGGACAGGGCCTGAGGCCGGCGCCGCCCGGACCGCCTGGGAGTGTCGGGCAGGTCGGCGGGGCGGGCGGCGCGGTGCGGGCCGCCGCACTGTACGAGGGGGAGCCCGGCGGCCCGGGTCGCCTTGCGGCGAGGCGCTCAGTCAACCGGCCCCGAGGGTACGGCGGCAGAGTGCACGGACCGGAAGAACGGGCACTTCATTCACACCCCGTGCGAAACCGCCCACCACTACGCTGGGCGGCCCGAGTCATCGGAGCGGCCCATGCACCCCAACACCCTGCTCGACGCCCTGCTGGACGAGGCGGGCGTCTCGCACGCCGGCCTGGCCGCCCATGTGAACCGGGCCGGCCGCGCCCGGGGCCTGGCCCTGCGGTACGAACACACGGCGGTGGCCCGCTGGCTGAAGGGCCAGCGGCCGCGCGGCCAGGTGCCCGACCTGATCTGCGAGGTGCTCGCGGCGAGGCTGCACCGGGCGGTCACCCTCGACGACATCGGTCTGGGCGTCTCCGGCGGCGCCGCCGCCGTGGTCGCGGGCTCGCCGCTCTCCGCGTTCGTCGAGCGGGCCACGGCCCTGTGGCGCTCCGACGAGCAGCAGCGGCCGCACATACTCGGCGTGCAGGCGGTCACCGGCACCCCGGCCGTGATGCCGGTCTGGGAGTGGGAGAACCCGCCGGAGGACTCCGACGTCTCCCGCGACGGCAGGACCCGGGTCTCGACCGCCGACATCGCCATGCTCGGCGCCGCCCGGGCGCACTACGAGCAGATGTACCGCAAGACCGGCGGGGTGGCGACCAGGCAGCGGATCGTCGGCTTCCTCAACGCCGAGACAGCGCCGCTGCTGCGGGGCGCGTACGGCGACAGCCTGGGCCGGCAGCTGCACCGCGCCACGGGCGGTCTGGTGGCAGTGGCCGGCATCTGCGCGTACGACTCCGACGCCCTCGGCCTCGCCCAGCGCTACTTCCACCAGGCGCTGCGGCTCGCGAAGGCTAGCGGGGACCGGGGCCTCGGCGCGTACGTGGTCGCGCTGCTCGTCAACCAGTCGCTGTTCATGGGGGAGTACCGGCAGGCGGTCGCGTTCGCCGAGGCGGCGCTGCGGTCGGCGGGGGAGCGGATCACCCCGGCGCTCGCCGCCGATCTCTCGGCGATGCAGGCGAAGGCGTACGCCCATCTCGGCGACGGGGCCGCCGCGTTGGCCGGAATCCGGCGCGCGGAGGCGGAGGCGGAGCGGATCAGGCCCGGGCACGAGCCCGCCGAGACCGGCTATGTCCAGCCGGGCCTGGTCAACGTGCAGGTCGCCGAGGCGCTGCTCAGTCTGGGTGATCTCCCGGCGGCCCGGGAGCACGCGCGGGCGGCGGTGGAGACCCCGGCGCACGACCGGGGCCGGGTGCACCGGCTCGCGATGCTCTGCCAGATCGAGCTGCGGCAGGGGGAGGCCGACGCGGCGGCGCGGACGGCGGTGGAGATGACCGAGCGGGCGCGGGGGATGGAGTCGCAGCGGCTGCGCGACCGGCTGCGGCTGGTGCGGGAGCATCTGCTGGCGAGCGACTGCCGGGACGCGCGGCAGGCGGCCGAACTCATCGACGGGGCGCTACGCGTTCCCCTGTGAGCCCAGGACTGCTGCCATGTTGCCACCGACCAATCGGAAGGTGGCAGAAACGTGCAGTGGACGAAACTGAGCGAACAACCTGTCTATGAGAACCGCTGGTTCCGGGTGAACCTCGCGGACGTCGAGCTCCCGGACGGCCGCCACCTCGCCCACTATCTGATCCGGCTCCGCCCGGTCGCCGTCGCGACCGCCGTCAACGAGGCCAACGAAGTCCTCATGCTCTGGCGGCACCGCTTCATCACCGACAGCTGGGGCTGGGAGCTGGCCGCCGGTGTCGTCGAGGACGACGAGGACCTCGAAACGGCCGCCGCCCGCGAGATGGAGGAGGAGACCGGCTGGCGCCCGGGGCCCCTGCGCCATCTCCTCACCGTCGAACCCTCCAACGGCCTCACCGACGCCCGGCACCATCTCTACTGGGCCGAGGAAGCCACGTACATCGGCCCGCCCGTGGACGACTTCGAGTCCTCGCGGCGCGAGTGGATACCGCTCAAACTGATCCCGGACATGATCTCCCGGGGTGAGATCCCGGCCGCCAACATGGCCGCCGGGCTGCTCATGCTCCACCACCTGCGGCTCGGCTGACGCCGGGGCACGGTCGCGGTCGCGCAAAACGCCGAACGGCCCGTACCTGTGCGGGTGTACGGGCCGAACGGTGGTCGGTGGGGCTCAGGAGTACGGGTAGAAGCCCGAGCCGGTCTTGCGGCCGAGCCGGCCCGCGTCCACCATGCGCTGGAGCAGCGGGGGAGCGGCGTACAGCGGCTCCTTGTACTCGGTGTACATCGAGTCGGCGATGGAGACGATCGTGTCCAGACCGATCAGGTCGGCGAGCTTCAGCGGGCCCATCGGGTGGGCGCAGCCGAACTCCATGCCGTTGTCGATGTCCTCGCGGCTCGCGATGCCCGACTCGAACATCCGGATCGCCGAGAGCAGGTACGGCACCAGCAGCGCGTTGACCACGAAGCCGGACCGGTCCTGGGCGCGGATCGCGTGCTTGCCGAGCACCTTCTCGGCGAAGAGCTGGGCGCGGCTGATCGTGCCCTCGGAGGTGGTGAGGGCCGGGATGAGCTCCACCAGCTTCTGCACCGGCGCCGGGTTGAAGAAGTGGATGCCGATGACCTGGTCCGGGCGGGAGGTGGCCACCGCCAGCTTGACCAGCGGGATGGACGAGGTGTTCGAGGCCAGGATCGCGTCCGCCCGGGTCATCACCTGGTCGAGGACCTTGAAGATCTCGGTCTTGACCTGCTCGTTCTCCACCACGGCCTCGATCACGAGGTCGCGGTCGGCGAACTCGCCCAGGTCGGTGGTGAAGCTGAGCCGCGCCAGCGTGGCGTCGCGCTCCTCCTCGCTGATCTTGCCGCGTTCGGCGGCCTTCGCGAGCGAGTTGTAGAGCCGCGTACGGCCGATCTCCAGCGCCTCGCCGGTGGTCTCGGCGACCATCACCTCAAGACCGCTGCGGGCACACACCTCCGCGATGCCCGCGCCCATCTGGCCGCAGCCCACCACTCCGACGCGCTCAATGTCGGCCATGGAGTCCGTCACCTCGTGCCTTTCGCTGTTCACTGGCGGCGGGCCCCGTGTGATTCCGGTGCGTCCGCCTCGACCCCACGACGTTACCGCTCATTAACCGATGATCGATCGTCCAGGTCGGGGATGCTCTGCCTGTAGGTGTGACGTATCCGACACGAGACGGACGGCAAGGTCGACATATGGGTCTGATCGGGAGAAGGGGATTCGTGGCGGGCGCGGCCCTCACGATGCTCGCCTCGACGGGTGCGAGCGCGCGCGAGGGTGGGAGCGCGGAGGCGGGTGCGGATGTGGGTGCGGATCCGGCGGAGCGGACGCGGCGGGCGGCGAACGCGTTCCGCGGCGTGTGGATCGCCACCGTCTTCAACCGCGACTGGCCCTCCCGTAGGGGCCTCTCGGCCCAGGCGCAGCGGGCCGAACTCCTCGCCCACCTCGACCGGGCCGCCGCCCGCCGGCTGAACGCCGTCCTCCTCCAGGTCCGGCCGACCGCCGACGCCCTGTGGCCCTCGCCGCACGAGCCGTGGGCGGAGTGCCTGACCGGGGTCCAGGGGCGCGACCCCGGCTGGGACCCCCTGGGGACGGCCGTCGAGGAGGCCCACGCGCGCGGCCTGGAGCTGCACGCCTGGTTCAACCCCTACCGTGTGGCGAACCACACGGACCCGACCCGGCTCTCGGCGGACCATCCGGCCCGACGACACCCGGAGTGGATCGTTCCGTACGGCGGGAAGCTGCACTACAACCCCGGGCTGCCCGAGGTGCGCCAGTTCGTCCAGGACGCGATGTTCGACGCCGTCGGCCGCTACGAGATCGACGCCGTCCACTGGGACGACTACTTCTACCCCTACCCGGTGGCCGGGGAGACCTTCGACGACGACGAGGCCTTCGCGCGGTACGGCGGGGGTTTCGGCAACCGGGCCGCCTGGCGGCGCAACAACGTGGACCTGCTCGTCTCCGAGGCCTCCGCCCGCATCAAGCAGCTCGCTCCCCAGGTCGGCTTCGGCATCAGCCCCTGCGGCGTCTGGCGCCACTCCACCAGCGACCCCCTGGGCTCGAACACCCGGTTGGGCGTGCAGAGCTACGACAGCCTGCACGCGGACACCAGGAAGTGGGTCAAGGAGGGCTGGATCGACTACATCGTCCCGCAGCTGTACTGGCACATCGGCCACACCGCCACCGACTACGCCAAGCTCGTGCCCTGGTGGGAGGCGGTGGTACGGGACACCGGCGTCGGGCTCTACATCGGCGAGGCCCTCTACAAGGCCGGCGACCCCGCCCAGCCCGCCGTCTGGCAGGACAAGAAGGAACTCTCCCGCCATCTGACCCTCGCCAAGCGGTACCCGGGGGTCGGCGGGCACTGCTTCTTCGCGGCGCTGGAGATCGACAAGGACCCGATCGGGGCGATGGCGGCCGTGGTGGCCGATCACTACCCGACCTCGGTCCGGCCCTCCTGACGACTGTTCGTTACGACCTCTGGATATGGCTTCCGGTCACGACTTCTCGTGGTGGCGTACGACGGTGTCGGGGCCCGGAGCCATCAGGGCCTCGTGGCCGTCGTCGTCGAACTTGACGCGGTACGGGGGGTTGCCGTTCTCGCCGAGCACCTGAAGGACCTCGGCCGTACGGTCGTGCTGACCGACGGTCCGGCCGTGCACCAGCAGTTTGTCGCCCACGCTCGCTTCCATCGGGGTGACCTCCTCGCGGCCGTGCTTGTCCTCGATCCGAGCCTATGTCCGCCATTGTGACCCGCGTCACCCGCGGGCGCGCGTCCAGTCCGCGGCCCTTCAGCTTTTGGCGCGCTGGGTCACCGCGATGCAGACGAGTACGGCGCAGGCCGCGAGGGGCGCGGCGGGCGAGAGCGACTCGCCGAGCAGGGTCACCGACCAGACCAGGGTCAGCAGCGGCTGGGCGAGCTGGAGCTGGCTGGCCCTGGGGATGCCGATGGCCGCCATGCCCCGGTACCAGACGTACAGGCCGAAGAAGGTGGAGCCGGCCGCGACCCAGACCAGGCCGACGACACCGTGGGTGTTCAGGTGGACGGGTTCGAGGGAGAGGGCGACGGCCCCGCCGACGAGCATGAACGGCAGGCAGAGGATCAGGGCCCAGCCGGCGACCTGCCAGCCAGGCATGAGCCCCGCGAGCCGGCCGCCCTCGGTGTAGCCGGCCGCGCAGACGAGCAGCGCGCCGAACAGGTACAGGTCGCCCGTCGAGAGGGCTCCGCCGCTCTGCTGGAGCGTGAAGGCGAGGATGACCACCGCGCCGGCGACGGCCGCGATCCAGAACCGGCGGGAGGGGCGGCGGCCGGTGCGGATCGCGGCGAAGGCCGCCGTGGTGAGCGGCAGCAGACCGACCACGACGGCGGCGTGCGAGGTGGTCGAGGTGCGCAGGGCGAGGGTCGTCAGGAGCGGGAAGCCCGTCACGACTCCGCCCGCGACGACGGCGAGGCCCGCCCAGTGGCGGCGCTCGGGCAGCGGGACCCGCATCGCCAGCAGGAAGGCGCCCGCGATGAGCGCGGCCAGCGTCGAGCGCACGGCGACCAGGGACCAGGGGCCGAAGCTCTCCAGGCCCCAGGCGGTGGAGGGGAAGGTGAGCGAGAACGAGAGCACGCCCAGGCCGGCGAGGAGTGTGCCGCGGCTCTGCGGGGAGGGCGCCTTCGGGAGGGCTCCGGTGGAGCCGACCGCTATCGTCGAAGTCGGAGTAGCGCTATCCTGTGCTGTCATGCACGAGCGTAGCAGTGTCGCTGAACTGGCCACATCCCTGCGGGCGGAACTCAACCGCTACTCACCCGGTGGGAAGCTGCCATCGAGTCGCGCCCTCGTCGAGCGGTACCGCGTCTCCCCGGTGACGGTCACCCGCGCCCTCGCCCAGCTCACCGCCGAAGGCCTCGTCGTCACCCGGCCGGGAGCCGGGGCGTACCGCGCCGAGCCGCGCGAGGCGACGGCCGTGGCCGGCGACACCTCCTGGCAGGAGGTCGCCCTGAGCGCCGACGCCGCGACCGAGCTGGTCCCGCGCAGCGTCGACGCGTCCGGAGTCCTCGCGACCCTGTCGGCGCCGCCGGCCGGAGTCATCGAGTTCAACGGCGGCTATCTGCACCCCTCGCTCCAGCCGGAGCGGGCCATGGCCGCCGCCCTCGCCCGCGCGGGCCGCCGCCCCGGCGCCTGGGGGCGGCCGCCCACCGACGGCCTGCCCGAACTCCGCGAGTGGTTCGCCCGCGAGATCGGCGGCACCGTCACCGCCGCCGCCGACGTCATCGTCACCGGCGGCGGCCAGCCCGCGATCGCCACCGCGCTGCGGGCCCTCGCCCCGCCCGGTACCCCCGTCCTCGTCGAGTCGCCCACCTACCCGGGCATGCTCGCCGTCGCCCGCGCGGCCGGCCTGCGCCCCGTACCCGTACCGGCCGACGCCGACGGGGTCCGCCCCGAGCTGCTCGAAGCCGCCTTCCGGGCCACCGGCGCCCGGGTCTTCGTCTGCCAGCCGCTCTTCCAGAACCCGACCGGCGCCGTGCTCGACGCCGAGCGGCGGCGCGCCGTCGTCCGGATCGCCCGGGCCGCCGGGGCCTTCGTCGTCGAGGACGACTTCGCCCGCCTGCTCGTCCACGAGGACGCCGGACCGCTCCCCGTACCCCTGGCGGCCGAGGACCCCGACGGCGTCGTCGTCCACATCCGCTCGCTGACCAAGCCGACCTCGCCCAGCCTGCGCGTCGGCGCCCTCGCCGCCCGCGGACCCGTCCTGGAACGGCTCCGAGCCATCCAGGTCGTCGACAGCTTCTTCGTCCCGCGCCCCCTCCAGGAGACCGCCCTGGAACTCGTCGGCTCGCCCGCCTGGGGCCGCCACCTGCGGTCCGTCTCGCGGGAGTTGAGGGACCTCAGGGCCGCCATGGCAGGCGCCGTCGCCCGGCACCTGCCCGAACTGGCCCTGCCGCACATCCCCGTCGGCGGTTACCAGCTATGGCTCCGGCTCCCCGACACCCTGCCCGAGGCCGCGCTCGTCGCGGGCGCGCTGCGGGCCGGGGTCGCCATTGCCCCCGGCCGCCCGTACTTCAGCGCCGAACCGCCCGCAGGGCACGTCCGCCTCAGCTTCGCGGGCGTCGCCGGGCCCGCCGAGATCGCCGAGGGGGTGCGCCGACTGCGGACGGCCGTCGACGAGCTGACCGGCTGAGACCACCGAACGAAGGGCTCCAGGGACTCTTCCGGCCACGGGCGATGCGCGTGGTGTGTACGGGAAGGCCGGATTCGATCCCCTACGGATTCCGGACATGGGGGCGCTTGCCGGACAGCACCCTCTTCCGACCCGCCCGCGGTCGTGACCTGAGCCCGCGCATATGCCCTCTTGACCTGCCAGGCGTCCGGCCTCACGATCGCGCCCATGGGTCTACGGGTCACGCTCGTCGCAGCGGCGCGCAGCTCCTCCCTGCTCGCCGAGCGCTTCGACGACGACCGGCCGCTCGACGAGGCCGGCTGGTACGAGGTACAGCTCGCCGCGCACTTACTGGTCCCGCTCGGCGCGGCCGAGCTGCGTTACTGCTCTCCGACGCCCCGCAGCAGGGCCACCGGCACAGCACTCGGCTACGCCCCGCTCGCCCAGCCCGCCCTGCGCGAGTGCGACATGGGCCGCTGGCGCGGACTGACCCTCGCGGAGGTCGCGGCGCTCGAACCCGCCGCCGTCGACGCCTGGCTCACCGACCCGCGCATCGCCCCGCACGGCGGCGAGACGCTGCTCGCCTTCATCGCGCGGATAGGGGGCTGGCTCGACACCCGCCCCGCCGACGACGGCGCCATCGTCGCCGTCGCCGAACCCTCCGTCGTCCGGGCCGCCCTCGTCTACGCGCTGAAGGCACCGCCCGCCACCTTCTGGAACGTGGACGTCCGCCCGCTGTCCACGGTCACCCTCACCGGCCGCCCGGGGCTCTGGCACCTTCACCTTCAGGCGGCGGTGGGGTAGAGCGGTCGGTTGGTGTGGTCGGCAAGGGCGACGCGGTCGGCTGCGGTCGGCCGTCGCGGTCGGCTGCGGCCGGGCGGTGCTCGGTGACCGGCTAGCCTGAGAGCACGATGAACCGTCTGACCACGTCATGGGGCGAGTTCCCGCTCACCCGCTTCCCCGAGGACCCGCGCGACCAGCTCCGTGCCTGGGACGCGTCCGACGAGTACCTGCTGCGCCACCTCGCCGAGACGGAGACCGATCTGTCCGGCACGGTCGCCGTCGTCGGCGACCGCTGGGGCGCCCTCACGACGGCGCTCGCGGCCCGCCGCCCCGGCGCGCTCGCGCAGATCACCGACTCCTACCTCGGCCGCCGGGCGACCACCGAGAACCTGGCCCGCGCGGGCGCCGAACCGGACGCGGTACGGCTGCTCACCACCCTGGACGCGCCGCCCGAGCGGATCGACGTGCTGCTCGTCCGCGTCCCCAAGAGCCTCGCGCTCCTGGAGGACCAGCTGCACCGGCTCGCACCCGCCCTGCACGAGGGCACCGTGGTCGTCGGGACCGGCATGGTCAAGGAGATCCACACCTCCACGCTCCAGCTCTTCGAGTCGATCCTGGGCCCCACCCGCACCTCGCTCGCCGTCAAGAAGGCCCGGCTGATCTTCTGCACCCCTGACCCCGCGCGGGACCGGGCCGCGAACCCTTGGCCGTACCGCTACGACCTCCCCGCCGACGCCGGTACCGTCGCCGGGCGGACCGTCGCCAACCAGGCCGGCGTCTTCTGCGCGGACCGCCTCGACATCGGCACCCGCTTCTTCCTGAAGCACCTGCCGAGCGACCTCGGCCGCGCCCGGGTCGTGGACCTGGGCTGCGGGAACGGGGTCGTCGGCCTGGCCGTCGCACTGGCCGAGCCCGAGGCGGACCTGGTCTTCGCCGACGAGTCGTACCCGGCCGTCGCCTCCGCCGAGGAGAACTTCCGTACCCACGCGGCGCCCGGCCGCACCGCCGAGTTCCTGGTCGGCGACGGGACGGCCGGGCTCGCCCCGGAGTCGGTCGACCTCGTCCTGAACAACCCGCCCTTCCACAGCCACCAGGCCACCACCGACCGCACCGCCCGCCGGATGTTCACCGACGCGCGGCGCGTCCTGCGGCCGGGCGGCGAGCTGTGGGTGGTCGGCAACCGGCACCTCGGCTACCACGTCACGCTGCGCCGGATCTTCGGCTCCTGCGAACTGGTCGCGAGCGACCCGAAGTTCGTGGTCCTGAGGGCGGTCAAGCGGACGGGCGGGGCCTGACCCCGGTACGTACTCCCGTACGCGTCAGCGCGTCAGGCCAGGGCGACCAGCTCCCGGTACTCCTCGCTCCACAGGTCCTCGTCGCCGTCCGGGAGCAGCAGCACCCGGTCAGGACGCAGCGCGTCGATCGCCCCCTCGTCGTGCGTGACCATCACGATCGCGCCCGGGTACGTGCCGACGGCGGCCAGGACCTCGTCGCGGGAGGCGGGGTCCAGGTTGTTCGTGGGCTCGTCGAGGAGCAGGACGTTCGCGCCCGAGTGGACCAGACCGGCCAGCGCGAGCCGCGTCTTCTCGCCGCCCGAGAGCACCCCGGCCGGCTTGTCGGCGTCGTCGCCCCGGAACAGGAACGCCCCGAGGACCCGTCGTACCTCACCGTCCGTCAGATGGGGCGCCGCGGCGGCCAGGTTGGCGCGGACCGTGCGACCGTGGTCGAGCGTCTCGTGCTCCTGCGCGAAGTACCCGATCCGCAGCCCGTGCCCGCGCACCACCCGCCCCGAGTCGGGGACCTCCACCCCCGCGAGCAGCCGCAGCAGGGTCGTCTTGCCCGCCCCGTTGAGCCCGAGCACGACGAGCCGGCTGCCCCGGTCCACGGCGAGGTCGACGCCGTCGAGGACCGGGCGGCCGCCACCGTAGGACTTGGTCAGCGACACCGCGCCCAGCGGCGTCCGGCCGCACGGTGCGGGCTCGGGCAGCCGGATGCGCGCGACGCGCTCGGCCTGCCGTGCGGGGTCGAGCCCGTCGAGCAGCCGGTCGGCGCGGCGCGCCATGCTCCGGGCCGTCGTCGCCGTGGCGGAGCGGGCCTTGATCCTTTCCGCCTGGGCGTGCAGCGAGGCCGCCTTGCGTTCGGCGTTGGCGCGCTCCCGGGTCCGGCGGCGCTCGTCGGCGTCCCGCTGGGCGAGGTACCGCTCCCAGCCGGTGTTGTGCACGTCGATCGTGGCGCGCGCCGGATCGAGGTGGAAGACCCGGTTGACCGTGTCGGCGAGGAGCGCCACGTCGTGGCTGATCAGCACGAGTCCGCCCTGGTGGGCGGAGAGGAAGCCGCGCAGCCAGCCGATCGAGTCGGCGTCGAGGTGGTTGGTGGGCTCGTCGAGGAGGAGTGTGCCCTCGCGGCCGTGCCCGGCGAACAGGATCCTGGCCAGCTCGACCCGGCGCTTCTGGCCGCCGGAGAGCGTGCCGACGGCCCGGTCCATGACGTCGGCGGGCAGCCCGAGGCCCGCCGCGACCCGGGCGGCCTCGGCCTCGGCGGAGTACCCGCCCCGGGCCTCGAACTCCGCCTCGGCGCGGGCGTACGCGGCCATGCGCCGCTCGTCGGGGGCCTGGGCCGGGGCCAGTGCCGGGGCCTCGCTCAGCGCGACGGCGGCTGTGTGCAGGGCGCGCACGGCCCGGTCGAGGCCGCGCGCGGAGAGGATGCGGTCGGTGACGGAAGCGGTGGGGTCGGCGGCGCGGGAATCCTGCGCGAGATGGCCGACCTCGCCGGTACGGGTGACGGTTCCGGCGGCCGGCGGGCGCAGCCCGGCCAGGGTGTCGAGCAGGGTGGTCTTCCCGGCTCCGTTGCGACCGACGAGGCCGATCCGGTCGCCGGGGGCGACGTGGAAGGAGAGGTCGGACAGCAGGAGCCGGGCGCCGGCGCGCACGTCGGCGGCACGAACGGTGATCATGGGGTAACGCTCCGAGAAAGCAGAAGGACACACGGGTGGCGTGGAAGCGGGTCCTTGAGCTAGGAAACTCGGGGCGTAGACATGTGAACGAGGCTAACGGAGGCCTCTGACAGGGCGCATGCCGTTTTCCGCGGGACCGCCCCGGACGCGCCGCCGGGCGCCCCGGACGAGGCGCGCCGCCTCCGTCGTCGTACGGCCGGTGAGACGGGCGACCTCGGGCAGCGGCAGGGCGAACAGGTCGTACAGGACGAGGGCGAGCCGCTCGTCGGGGGTGAGCGAGTGCAGGGCCACGAAGAGCGCGAGTCCTGTCCCGTCCGCGAGGGCAGCCGCATCCGGCTCGAGCGCCGAGGGCCCTTGCGGCGCGCCCGCCGCTCGTGTCCGCAGCCGCTCAACGCACACCCGCGCGACCACCGCCGCCAGCCAGGAGTCGATCCCGCCGAGCCCGGCCGCCGCCCTGGCCGCGCTCAGGGCCTCCTCGGCCTCGTGCCCCGAGCCCAGCAGCCGCCGGGCGAGCGCCCACAGCCGCTCGTGGTGCAGGTCGAACTGCCAGGCCAGAAACGCGTCGCCGTCCATGGGGCCCTCACTCCTCCGCATCGTCCTTCGAAGCGATGACGCGTCCTCGGAGGGCGATGTGACAGCCCCAAGTCCCTAGCGTGGCGGCCTGCGGGGGTGGGGCACGGTCGGGGCGGACCGGGACGGCCGGCCGAGGCGGACCGGGACCCCGGGCGAGTACAGGACGCTGACCGGCGCCTCGCGGGGCGTCGGGAGCCCGGCCGCGGTGAGCAGGTTCTCCTCGCAGGAGAGCAGTTCGGCCCGGTAGAGCGGCCAGCGCGGATGGTCGTTGGGCAGATACGCCGACGTGCCGAAGAACGCGTTGTGCAGGCCCCAGCGGGCGGTGAGGAAGTGTTCCAGCTCGGTGGGCTCCTCGATGCGCTCGCCCCGTTCCACCCGGAGGCGGCTGTACGCCCCGCGCGGGCCCGGCCAGCGGCGGGAGCTCGCGTAGTCGACCGTGTCGCCCTCGGTACGGACGCTCATCCGGGACCACAGGTACGGCAGCTGGAAGCCGAGGCGCCCCATCACCACCGGAAGCAGCCGCGACGCGTCCATCGACCGGAAGACGACACCGCGCCGCCCGTGCGCGTCGACCGAGTACAGGCGCACGTTGGTCTCCGGGAAGGAGCCCAGGTACGGGATCCCCGGCAGCCGCAGCCACCCGACCTTGTGCATCCGAAAGGCCACGAGCCCCACGTACGTGAGCCCGTCGTGGGTGTCCGGCACGGTTCCGCTCGGCAGGAGCGGGGCCACGACGTCCGGATCGACGGCCCAGTGGACGAAGGCGAGGTCGAGCCACTCCTGGGTGAGGAGCGGGTCGCGTATGAGGGCGGGGGCGTCGGGCACGACGGACTCGGGCTGAGGCACGGCGCAACAAGGGCAGAACGCACCCGGCCGGAGGCCGCCGCCCCCTGGGCTCCACCGTGATCTGCCGCCCCGCCGCAGTCGTCCGCGCCCCGCCGCCCGTCAGCGTCACCCCCCCCGGGGCTCCGCCTTCATCCCCCGCCCCCGCCGCCCGTCAGCGTCCCCCCGGGGGCTCCGTCGTCATCCGCCGCTGTCACACCCGTCTGCGATGCTGGTTGATATGACGCTCGAAGACCTGGTGCGCCTGCGCCGCGCACGCGACGCGATGGACCGCGACTACGCCCAGCCGCTGGACGTCCCGGCGCTTGCGCGCATCGCCCTCATGTCGGCCGGGCACTTCTCCCGCAGCTTCCGTGCCGCCTTCGGGGAGACGCCGTACAGCTATCTGATGACCCGTCGCGTCGAGCGGGCGAAGGCGCTGCTGCGCCGTGGCGACCTGAGCGTCACGGAGGTCTGCTTCGCCGTCGGTTGTACGTCCCTCGGCTCGTTCAGCACGCGCTTCACCGAGCTCGTCGGCGAGAGCCCGAGCGCGTACCGGGCCCGCTGCCACGAGGCGGGCGCCCCGATCCCGGCCTGTCTCGCGAAGATCCACACCCGCCCGGTCAGGAACGGCGCGGCGGTGCACGTCCCGTAGTGCGGAAGCGGAAGCGGAATGCGTCACCGGCTCCTATCGTCGGAGCCATGACCATCAAGCTCGCACAGTGCTTCATCGCGGTCGACGACCACGACAAGGCCCTCGCCTTCTATCGGGACGTCCTCGGCATGGAGGTCCGCAACGACGTCGGCTTCGAGGGGATGCGCTGGGTCACCGTCGGCTCGCCCGAGCAGCCCGACGTGGAGATCGTCCTCGAACCGCCGCTCGCCGACCCCAACGCCTCACCGACGGACCGCCGGACCATGGCGGAGCTGCTCGCGAAGGGCCTGCTCCGCGGGGTGATCTTCCAGACGGACGACGTCGACGCCACGTTCGAGCGCATCAGGGCCGCCGGGGGAGAGGTCCTCCAGGAGCCGGCCGACCAGCCCTACGGCGTCCGCGACTGCGCCTTCCGCGACCCCTCCGGGAACATGCTCCGCTTCAACCAGCCCCGTACGCCCTGACCTCACCGACCCTCTAGAGGTGCGAGGCCGCCTCGTCGGCGGTGTACGAGGCGGCGAAGGTGAACGCGCGCGGCGACGGCCCGTTCGCCCGCAGCTCCGCCAGCCGTGACAGGGCCTCGCCGACCGTCGGGAGGTGCCCGGCCGGGACCCACCAGAGCACCAGGTGCGCCTCGACGTGCCGGGCGAACCAATCGCGGCGCCGCCGCATGACCTCCAGGTGCCCGCTGCGGTACGCGAAGTCCCACAGGGCGTCCTGGCTCTCCCACACCGACAGGTTCACGATGACGTCCTCGCCCGCCGGGCGCAGGCCCGTGGCGTCGGGCGCCCCTTCCTCCACGAGCCGCCAGACGAAGCCGGGCGCGCCGTCGGCCGCCGTGTTGACCGGGTCGAGCAGCTCGACGAACGGCGTGATGCGCGGGTCGTCGAAGGGGTGGAGGAGCGTGGCGACGTTGAGCTGGGCGAGGTGGAGGGCGCGCACGGGTGAGGTCATGGCGTCATCCCAGCACGGCCCGCTTTTCTATGTCAATCGTCATTGTTTTTAGAGTTCTCGACCACGACACAGCACTCTCCCGGCCGCGCGTCCATCCGGGCGCGGAGGGGGCCGTCCGTGCCGAGCAGGCCCTCCAGGAGGGCTAGGTTCATCCCGCACACGAGGGGCGGGAAGCGCTCGGCGACGGCGTGGAAGGGGCAGTTGCGCATACGGACGACAGGCGCGGCCCCCTCGGAGTCCTCCATGTGTGGCTCGTACCCGCGGGCGGCCAGTGCCCGCACGGCCTCGTCGAGGTCGCCGCAGGGCGCCTCGGAGCCGCGCAGGGCCTCGCCCCGGCGGCGGGCGGCCGCGCAGAGCCCGGCGTCGAGCCCGGCCTGCTCGGCGGCCTCGGCGAGCAGCTCGGCGGCGGTGCGGTAGTCGCGGGCGGGCAGCGCCACCGACCATTCGGCCCGCGCCCGGGTGTACACCTTGGCGGGCCGCCCCGCCCCCGGCCCCGAGCGCCCGGTCAGACGCCGGCTGCCGCTCTCCAGCAGCCCGGCCTCGGTCAGCCGGTCCAGATGGTGCGCGGCGAGCGTGCGCGCCACCCCGGCCCCCTCGGCGGCCTCGTTCCTGCCGACCTCGCGCCCCTGGGCCACCACGTACTCGTACAGCCGCCGCCGTACCGGGTCCTGCAGCATCGCGATCGCGTCGATGTCCTCCATTGCGCCAGTCTAGGAACAACGCACATCGGAGATAGAAGGCGCTTTGCATAAAAGTGCGGCTCTGCGTATAGTCATGCCATCCATGAGGAGGGTTCTGATGACGGTACGAGCAGCAGTGGCGGGCGCGAGCGGATACGCGGGCGGAGAGCTCCTGCGTCTTCTCCTCGCCCACCCCCACGTCGAGATCGGCACCCTGACCGGCCACTCCAACGCCGGTCAGCGGCTCGGTGGCCTTCAGCCGCACCTGCTGCCGCTCGCCGACCGCGTCCTCGCGCCGACCACCGCCGAGGCGCTCGCGGGCCACGACGTCGTCTTCCTCGCGCTGCCCCACGGGCAGTCCGCGGCCGTCGCCGAGCAGCTCGGCCCGGACACCCTCGTCGTCGACATGGGCGCCGACTTCCGGCTCAAGGACTCCGCCGACTGGGAGACCTTCTACGGCTCCCCGCACGCCGGCACCTGGCCCTACGGCCTCCCGGAACTGCCGGGCGCCCGCACCGCACTGGACGGTTCCAAGCGCATCGCCGTGCCCGGTTGCTACCCCACCGCCGTCTCCCTCGCGCTCTTCCCCGCGTACGAGAACGGCCTCGCCGAGCCCGAAGCGGTGATCGTCGCCGCCACCGGCACCTCCGGCGCCGGCAAGTCCCTCAAGCCGCACCTGCTCGGCAGCGAGGTCATGGGCTCCATGTCCCCGTACGGCGTCGGCGGCGGCCACCGGCACACCCCCGAGATGATCCAGAACCTCAGCGCCGCCGCCGGCGAGCGCGTCGCGGTCTCCTTCACGCCCACCCTCGCGCCCATGTCCCGCGGCATCCTCGCCACCTGCTCCGCCAAGGCGAAGCCCGGGGTCACCGCGCAGAGCGTGCGCGCCGCGTACGAGAAGGCCTTCGCGGACGAGCCGTTCGTCCATCTGCTCCCCGAGGGGCAGTGGCCGGCCACCGCGTCCGTATACGGTTCCAACGCCGTTCAGATCCAGGTCGCCCACGACGCCGCGGCGGGCCGGATCATCGCGATCAGCGCCATCGACAACCTGACCAAGGGCACCGCCGGCGGTGCGGTGCAGAGCATGAACATCGCCCTCGGGCTCCCCGAGGACACCGGACTTTCCACGATTGGAGTCGCTCCATGAGCGTCACAGCGGCGAAGGGATTCACGGCGGCGGGCATCGCGGCCGGGATCAAGCAGAACGGCAACCCGGACCTGGCCCTCGTGGTCAACACCGGGCCGCGCCGCGCCGCCGCGGGAGTCTTCACCTCCAACCGCGTCAAGGCCGCGCCCGTGCTCTGGTCCCAGCAGGTCCTCGGCACCGGCGAGCTGGCGGCCGTCGTCCTCAACTCCGGCGGCGCCAACGCCTGCACCGGCCCCCAGGGCTTCCAGGACACCCACGCGACGGCCGAGAAGGTCGCCGAAGTGCTCACCGCGCGGGGTACCGACATCGGCGCCGGCGAGGTCGCCGTCGCCTCCACCGGTCTCATCGGTCTCCTCCTGCCCATGGACAAGCTCCTTGCCGGTGTCGAGAAGGTCGCGGGCGAGCTCTCCGAGCACGGCGGCGAGAAGGCCGCCATCGCCATCAAGACCACCGACACCGTCCACAAGACCTCCGTCGTCACGAAGGACGGCTGGACCGTCGGCGGCATGGCCAAGGGCGCGGGCATGCTCGCCCCCGGCCTCGCCACCATGCTCGTCGTCCTCACCACCGACGCCGAGGTCGACAGCAAGGACCTCGACGCCGCGCTGCGGCAGTCCACCAAGGTCACCTTCGACCGGGTCGACTCCGACGGCTGCATGTCCACCAACGACACCGTCCTCCTCCTCGCCTCCGGCGCCTCCGGCATCACCCCGGAGCAGGCCGAGTTCGCCGAGGCCGTGACGGCCGTCTGCCAGGACCTCGCCCGCCAGCTCATCGGCGACGCCGAGGGCGCCAGCAAGGACATCCGTATCGAGGTGATCAACGCCGCGACCGAGGACGACGCCGTCGAGGTGGGCCGCTCCATCGCCCGGAACAACCTCCTCAAGTGCGCCATCCACGGCGAGGACCCCAACTGG
Source organism: Streptomyces sp. NPDC058579 (assembly GCF_042718575.1). Taxonomy (NCBI): domain Bacteria; kingdom Bacillati; phylum Actinomycetota; class Actinomycetes; order Kitasatosporales; family Streptomycetaceae; genus Streptomyces; species Streptomyces sp. NPDC058579. The sequence continues at coordinate 40,111 of NZ_JBHXPI010000043.1, read as the reverse complement.
GGCCGGGTGCTCTCCGCCATCGGCACGACCGCCGCCGCCTTCGAGCCCGACCGGCTGAACGTCGCCATCAACGGCGTCTGGGTCTGCAAGAACGGCTCGGTCGGCGAGGACCGCGACCTCGTCGACATGCGCTACCGCGAGGTCACCATCACCGCCGACCTCGCCGCCGGCTCCGAGACCGCCGTCATCTGGGCCAACGACCTCACCGCCGACTACGTCCACGAGAACAGCGCGTACTCGTCATGACCGAGACCAGGAAGCACACCGCCCTGCCCAAGGCGGAGATCCTCATCGAAGCGCTGCCCTGGCTGACCCGTCACCACGGCAAGACGGTCGTCATCAAGTTCGGCGGCAACGCGATGATCGACGACGAGCTCAAGGCGGCCTTCGCCCAGGACGTCGTCTTCCTGCGCCACGCCGGTCTCAAGCCGGTCGTCGTGCACGGCGGCGGCCCGCAGATCAGCGCCGCGCTCGACCGGCACGGCATCGTCAGCGAGTTCAAGGCCGGCCTTCGCGTCACCACCGAGGACGCCATGGACGTCGTACGGATGGTCCTCGCCGGCCAGGTCCAGCGCGAACTCGTCGGCCTGCTCAACCAGCACGGCCCCTTCGCCGTCGGCCTGACCGGCGAGGACGCCCACACCATCACCGCCATCAAGCACCAGCCGGTCATCGAGGGCGAGCGGGTCGACATCGGCCGGGTCGGCGAGATCACCGCCATCGACACCGGCGCCATCGAGGCGCTCCTGGAGGACGGCCGGATCCCCGTCGTCTCCTCCATCGCCCGCTCCGAGGACGACGGACATGTCTACAACGTCAATGCTGATACGGCGGCTGCGGCTCTCGCTGCGGCGCTGGGCGCCGAGACGCTGATGGTCCTGACCGACGTCGAGGGCCTCTACGAGGACTGGCCCAACAGCGACGAGGTCATCAGCCGGCTCACCGCGAGCCAGCTGGAGAAGCTGCTGCCCGAGCTCAGCAGCGGGATGGTCCCCAAGATGGAGGGCTGTCTGCACGCCGTACGGAACGGGGTCCACACGGCCCGCGTGATCGACGGCCGCGTCCAGCACTCGATCCTGCTGGAGATCTTCACCGACTCGGGCATCGGCACGATGGTCGTGCCCGACCAGACCACGGGGGACGGGAAATGAGCAACGCGGAACCGGGCAACGCGTCACCGGGCACGCTCGAATCGAGCAACGCGGACCTGACCCTCCGCTGGCAGGGCGCGCTCATGGACAACTACGGCACGCCGAAGCTGTCCCTCGTACGCGGCGAGGGCGTCAAGGTCTGGGACGCCGACGGCACCGAGTACCTCGACTTCGTCGGCGGCATCGCCGTCAACGCGCTCGGCCACGCCCACCCGGCGATCGTCGAGGCCGTGTCCCGGCAGATCGCCACGCTCGGCCACGTCTCCAACCTCTTCGTCGCCGAGCCGCCCGTCGCGCTCGCCGAGCGGCTGCTCCAGCTCTTCGGCCGGCCGGGCAGGGTCTTCTTCTGCAACTCCGGCGCCGAGGCCAACGAAGGCGCCTTCAAGATCGGCCGGCTGACCGGCCGTACCCACATGGTCGCCACCCAGGGCGGCTTCCACGGCCGGACCATGGGCTCGCTCGCCCTCACCGGCCAGCCCGGCAAGCAGACCCCGTTCCTGCCGCTGCCCGGTGACGTCACGCACGTGCCGTACGGAGACGTCGAGGCGCTGCGCGCCGCGGTCACCGAGGAGACCGCGCTCGTGATCATCGAGCCGATCCAGGGCGAGAACGGCGTGGTCGTACCGCCCGTGGGTTACCTCCAGGCCGCCCGCGAGATCACCCGGGCCACCGGCACCCTCCTGGTCCTCGACGAGGTCCAGACGGGCGTCGGCCGGACCGGCGGCCACTGGTTCGAGCACCAAGGGCACGACGGGGTCGACCCCGACATCGTCACCCTGGCCAAGGGCCTCGGCGGCGGGCTGCCGCTCGGCGCGACCGTCGCCTTCGGCGCGGCGGCCGAGCTCTTCGAGCCCGGTCACCACGGCACGACCTTCGGCGGGAACCCGGTCGCGTGCGCCGCCGGGCTCGCGGTGATCGACACCCTCGCGGCCGGCGGAGCCCTCGACGAGGTCAAGCGGCTCGGCGAGCGGCTGCGGAGCGGAATCGAGGGCCTGAACCACCCGCTGGTCTCCCATGTCCGTGGTGCGGGCCTCCTGCTGGGTATCGTGCTCACCGAGTCCCTCGCGCCCCAGGTGCAGCAGGCGGCTCAGGACGCCGGTCTCCTGGTCAACGCGCCCGCCCCCGATGTCGTACGGCTCATGCCGGCACTGATCATCACCGACGCGGAGGTGGACACGTTCCTGGCAGCGCTGCCCGGTGTCCTCGACGAAGCGGTGAACGGGCAAGGACGAACCGGAGAATGAGACGACGATGACCGACGCGCAGGAAACCGAGCACGGCGGGCCGTCCGTTCCGCAGACCCGTACCGCACGCCACCGCAGAATCGTCGACATCCTCAACCGGCAGCCGGTGCGCTCGCAGAGCCAGCTCGCCAAGCTCCTCGCGGACGACGGGCTGAGCGTCACCCAGGCGACGCTCTCCCGCGACCTCGACGAGCTCGGCGCGGTGAAGATCCGCAACACGGGCGGCGAGCTGATCTACGCGGTCCCCAGCGAGGGCGGCTTCCGAACCCCGCAGGCGCCGCTCGGCGAGTCCGCCAAGGAGGAGCGCATGCGGCGCCTCTCCGGCGAGCTGCTGATCTCCGCCGAGGCCTCCGCGAACCTGGTGGTCCTGCGGACCCCGCCGGGGGCGGCCCAGTTCCTCGCGTCGGCCATCGACCAGGCCGAACTCCACCCGATCCTCGGCACGATCGCGGGCGACGACACGGTGATGCTGATCTCCCGCGACCCGTCGGGCGGCCAGGCCCTCGCCGACCACCTGCTCAGGCTCGCGCAGAACGACCGCTAGGGCAGTCGGTGACGGTCGGTAGGTAGATGAGACCGACCGTCGCCGGGCCCAAGCCCCGGAAGCCTTACGGCAGTGGCGGCAGGGGGAGCGGCAGGCCCGGCAGCCCGTCGATGCTGGCGGCGATGTGCTCCTTCTTCCCGAAGTACGAGCTCAGCGACGCGTCGTCCTCCCGCGCGAACCGCTTCCGGTGCAGATCGCGGTCCTCGTCGTACGTCATGAACGGCACCGCGTAGCCGCAGGCGTCGCGGACCAGCTCGGCCGAGACGACGATGATCGCCCGCAGCCCGTGCTGGGTCACGTCGATGCCCGGGAAGTGCGCCATGAGCCCCTCCCAGCGCGGGTCGTCACGGAAGACCGGCTCCCCGCGCCCGTGCACGCGGAGGATGTTCGGCGGGCCCTGGAAGGCGCACCGGCATTCTCTCCGAACGCCCGTACGTCTCTACGGTCGTACGCATCTACGCATCTACGCCCGTACGCCCCTACGACCGCGACGGTGCACGGACCAGCCGGAGCAGGAGCACGCCCCCGAACAGGGCGAGTACGGCCGCGGCGCGGAGCACCAGCTCGATGGCCGAGCCGTCGGAGGCCGCGCGGGACGCCGAACCGCTGAGTGCCTCGAGGACCGTCGAGGCGACGGCGACGGCCACCGCGCCGAGCAGGACCAGTGACGTCAGGACGAAGCCGGACGCGGCGGCGAGGCGGGTCTCCGGTACGTACGACTGGGTGGCGACGTTCGTCAGGGCCCAGCCGAGGCCGAGCCCGGCGCCGACCACGGCGAAGACCACCAGGTACAGGCCGATCGGCGTCGACCAGGTCAGGGCGAGCAGCGAGGTGCCGCTGAGGAACATGGCGACGGCCATGAGCACTTCGGGCCGCCATCGGTGCGCCAGGTGCCCCGAGTAGTAGCTGGCCGTGCCCGCGCCGACGGAGAGCGCGAGGAAGATCAGCCCCGCGGTGAAGGGCGAGAGGCCCCGCGCCTGCTGGAGGTAGAGCGCCGAGAAGACGGCGACGAGGCAGTAGACGACGTTGGACAGGGACCCGGCGAGGGTGATGGTGACGAACGGGCCGTTCCGCAGCAGACCGAGGTCGAGCAGTGGTTCCTCACTGCGCCGTTCGATACGGGCGAAGAGGGCGAGCAGCGCGGCTCCGGCGAGGAGGCAGCCCCAGGTGGCCGGGGCGGCCCAGCCCCATGAGGCGCCCTGGTCCACGCCGAGCATGACCAGCGTCAGCCCGCCCGCGATCGCGGCCGCGCCGGCCAGGTCGAGCCGGCCCGAGGCGTGGGTGTCGCGGGTCTCCGGGACGTGGCGGAGCATCAGGAACACGGCGGCGGCGCAGATCGGCACGTTGAGGTAGAACACGGCACGCCAGCTGACGTGCTCGGCGAGCGTCCCGCCGACGAAGGGCCCCAGGGCGGTGCCCACGGCGCTGAAGGCGAGGACCGTTCCGACGGCCCGGCCCTGCCGGTCGTCCCTGAAGTAGCCGGTGACGACGGCGACGGCGACGGGGAAGATGAAGGCTGCGGTCACACCCTGCACGACCCGCCCCGCGACGAGCCACCCGGTGGACGGTGCCAGGGCGCAGAGGACGGAGACGGCACCGAAGCCGACGAGTCCGCAGACGATCGTCCGCCGCCGGCCGTGGACGTCGGCGACCCGCCCTCCGGTGATCATGAAGGCGCCCAGGGTGAGCATGTATCCGCTCACGAGCCACTGCAGATCGGTGGTCGGTTCGTGGAAGTCCCGGGCGATCACGGGAAGCGTGAGGTTGAGCGCGAACCAGTCCATCTGCACGATCAGCATGGACAGCGCCGCCGCCGCGATCACGGCCCGGTCCCGACCGCTGAACAGCCCCTTCCCCCGCGTGGCGCGGTCCCCGGAAGGAGCCTTCATCGAGCACCTCGATTCCCGCTCTCCCTCTTCATCGTGGCATCGCCCCACCCGGCCGTCGACAGGACCTCGCAGGTGCCGGACGCCGAGCGGCACGTACGCTCTCGATTGACGAAACATACGGACTACTGCATACTCATGCATATCAGTGGTTGCAAGGTTGTCAGTGCTTGCAAGGTAAGGAGAAACCCGTGGCCGAGCGTGTCGTACTCGCCTACTCCGGTGGCCTGGACACCTCCGTCGCCATCGGCTGGATCGCCGAGGAGACGGGCGCCGAGGTCATCGCGGTCGCCGTCGACGTCGGTCAGGGCGGCGAGGACCTGGACGTCATCCGCAAGCGCGCGCTCGCCTGTGGGGCCGTCGAGGCCGAGGTCGCGGACGCCAAGGACGAGTTCGCCGAGGAGTACTGCCTCCCGGCGATCAAGGCCAACGCCCTCTACATGGACCGCTACCCCCTCGTCTCCGCCCTCTCCCGGCCCGCCATCGTCAAGCACCTCGTCGCCGCCGCCAGGAAGCACGGCGCCGGGATCGTCGCCCACGGCTGCACCGGCAAGGGCAACGACCAGGTCCGCTTCGAGGCCGGCATCCAGGCCCTCGGCCCCGACCTGACGTGCATCGCCCCGGTCCGCGACTACGCCATGACCCGCGACAAGGCCATCGCCTTCGCCGAGAAGGCCGACCTGCCGATCGCGACCACCAAGAAGTCCCCGTACTCCATCGACCAGAACGTCTTCGGGCGCGCCGTCGAGACCGGGTTCCTGGAGGACATCTGGAACGCGCCGATCGAGGACATCTACGAGTACACCTCGAACCCGGCCACCCCGCGCGAGGCCGACGAGGTCGTCGTCTCCTTCAAGGAGGGCGTCCCGGTCGCCGTCGACGGCACGCCGGTCACCGTCCTCCAGGCGATCCAGCGGCTCAACGAGCGCGCCGGAGCCCAGGGCATCGGCCGGATCGACATGGTCGAGGACCGGCTCGTCGGCATCAAGTCCCGCGAGGTGTACGAGGCTCCCGGCGCGATCGCCCTGATCACCGCCCACCAGGAGTTGGAGAACGTCACCGTCGAGCGTGAACTCGCCCGCTACAAGCGGCAGGTCGAGCAGCGCTGGGGCGAACTCGTCTACGACGGCCTCTGGTTCTCCCCGCTCAAGCGGGCGCTCGACGGCTTCATCCAGGAGGCCAACCAGCACGTCACCGGCGACGTCCGGATGACCCTGCACGGCGGCCGCGCCGTCGTCACCGGCCGGAAGTCCGAGGAGTCGCTGTACGACTTCAACCTCGCGACCTACGACTCGGGCGACACCTTCGACCAGTCCAAGGCGCAGGGCTTCATCGACATCTTCGCGCTCTCCGCGAAGATCGCCGCCCGGCGTGACCTCGCGTAACCACGACTCGTTCCACAGCCGCCTCCCCACCGCAGGGACCGGGGAGGCGGCCTTGCACCCACCCTCCCGAGGAGCAGCAGCTGTGAGCAGCAACAACGGTGACGTACGGCTCTGGGGCGGCCGTTTCGCCGACGGTCCGGCCGAGGCCCTGGCGAAGCTGTCCGCGTCGGTCCACTTCGACTGGCGCCTCGCGCCGTACGACATCGCCGGTTCCCGCGCCCACGCGCGCGTGCTCCACAAGGCCGGGCTGCTCACCGAGGACGAGCTGACGCGTATGCTCGGCGGCCTCGACCGGCTCGAAGCGGACGTCGCCGACGGCTCCTTCGTCGGCACGATCGCCGACGAGGACGTGCACACCGCCCTGGAGCGGGGCCTCCTGGAGCGCCTCGGTCCGGACCTCGGCGGCAAGCTGCGCGCCGGCCGGTCCCGCAACGACCAGGTCGCGACGCTCTTCCGGATGTACCTGCGCGACCACGCCCGGATCATCGGCGGTCTGATCGCCGACCTCCAGGACGCGCTCGTGGGCCTCGCCGAGGCTCACGCCGACGTCGCCATGCCGGGCCGGACGCACCTCCAGCACGCCCAGCCGGTGCTCTTCGCCCATCACGTCCTGGCCCACGTCCAGTCGTTCTCCCGGGACGCGGAGCGGCTGCGGCAGTGGGACACCCGTACCGCGGTCTCGCCGTACGGCTCCGGAGCCCTGGCCGGTTCGTCCCTCGGGCTCGACCCGGAGGCGGTCGCCAAGGACCTCGGCTTCGAGCGGGGTTCGGTGGGCAACTCGATCGACGGCACGGCTTCGCGCGACTTCGTCGCGGAGTTCGCCTTCATCACCGCGATGATCGGGGTCAACCTCTCCCGTATCGCGGAGGAGATCATCATCTGGAACACGAAGGAGTTCTCCTTCGTGACGCTGCACGACGCGTTCTCCACCGGCTCGTCGATCATGCCGCAGAAGAAGAACCCGGACATCGCCGAGCTGGCGCGGGGCAAGTCGGGCCGCCTGATCGGCAACCTGAGCGGCCTGATGGCCACGCTCAAGGCGCTGCCGCTCGCGTACAACCGCGACCTCCAGGAGGACAAGGAGCCGGTCTTCGACTCCTGCGACCAGCTCGAGGTCCTGCTGCCGGCCTTCACCGGCATGATGGCCACGCTCACCGTGAACCGGGAGCGGATGGAGGAGCTGGCCCCGGCCGGCTTCTCCCTCGCCACCGACATCGCCGAGTGGCTGGTCAAGCAGGGCGTGCCGTTCCGGGTGGCGCACGAGGTGGCCGGCGAGTGCGTGAAGGTCGCCGAGGCGGAGGGCAAGGAGCTGGACGAGCTCACGGACGAGCAGTTCGCCAAGATCTCCGAGCACCTCACCCCCGAGGTCCGCACGGTCCTCAACGTCCCGGGCGCCCTCGCCTCCCGCGACGGCCGCGGCGGCACGGCCCCGTCGGCGGTCGCCGCCCAACTGATCGAGGTCAAGGCCGACCTGGTCATCCAACACGCCTGGGCCACCGCGAAGCAGTAACCCCCAACACCGTCACACCGCCGCCGCCCACTCCGACAGGGCGGCGGCGAGGTGGTTCGTACCGCGTCTTCCGGAAGGCCCCCGCGAGGGGCCTTTCCGCGCATCCGGGGCCGACCCGCCGTGAGGCGTGGACTTATCGAATGAGACACGAACGTCTCATTCGGTGTATGGTCGTCTCATGACAGTCGACCGCGCCCAGGTGCTCCTCGCCGCCGCCGCCCTGCTCTCCCGGAAATCGACCGCCACCATGGACGAGGTCGCCCGGGCCGCGGGGATCGGTCGGGCGACCCTGCACCGGCACTTCGCCGGGCGGGACGCCCTGGTCAGGGCGCTGGAAGCGATGGGGATCGAGGAGTTCGAGGCCGCGCTCGACGCCGCGCGCCTCGACGAGGGTCCGGCCGACCAAGCCGTGCGGCGGCTCGTCGCGGAGATCGAGCCCAACGCCCAGCTGATGGCCTTCCTCGTCACCGAGAACCAGCTCTTCGAGGGCGACCAGATCAACGAGGGCTGGTCCCGGCTCGACGCCCGCGTCAGCGACCTCTTCAGACGCGGTCAGGAAGAGGGCACCTTCCGGATCGACCTGAGCCCCGCGTGGCTCACCGAGGCCCTGTACGGCCTCGCCTCCTCCTGCGCCTGGGCCGTCATGGACGGCCGGGTCGCGGCCAAGGACTTCCAATTCATGATCACCGAGCTCATGCTCGGTGGCGCACGACGGAGCGTGGAGAAATGAGCGGCACCCGCCAACTGAACCCGACGACCGGGACCGGGGTGAAGAGCCCCGGCCGCTGGCTCGCCCTCTCTGTTCTCGTCCTCGCGGTCCTCCTGGTCGCGGTGGACGCCACCGTCCTCGGGCTCGCCACACCCGCCCTCAGCGAGGACCTGAAGCCGACCGGCACCCAGCTGCTCTGGATCGGCGACATCTACTCCTTCGTCATCGCCGGACTCCTCGTCTCCATGGGCTCCCTCGGTGACCGGATCGGCCGCAAGAAGCTGCTCCTGATCGGCGCGACCGCCTTCGGCGCCGTCTCGGTGCTCAACGCCTACGCCACCAGCCCCGAGATGATGATCGTCGCCCGCGCCCTCCTCGGCGTCGCCGGCGCCACCCTGATGCCGTCGACCCTGGCGCTGATCCGGAACATCTTCCACGACCCCAAGGAGCGCAGCCTCGCCATCGGCATCTGGGGCGCCACCGCCTCCGCCGGCGCGGCCGTCGGCCCCGTCGTCGGCGGAGCGCTGCTCCAGCACTTCTGGTGGGGCTCGGTCTTCCTCATCAACCTGCCCGTCATGGCCGCCCTGGTCCTCGTCGGCATCAAGCTACTGCCCGAGTCCAAGAACCCGGTCACGGGTCCCTGGGACCTGATCAGCGTCGGGCTCTCGCTCGTCGGTGTCATCGGCGTCGTATACGCAATCAAGGAAGCCGCCTCCCACGGCCTGTCCTGGGAGATCGGCGCCGCCGCCCTCATCGGCGCCACCGCCCTGTGGGCCTTCGTACGCCGTCAGCACCGGCTGACCGCACCCCTGCTCGACATGCGGCTCTTCAAGCACCGCGGCTTCTCGGGCGCGGTCCTCGCCGACCTGCTCACCGTCTTCGGTCTGTCCGGCCTGGTCTTCTTCCTCTCCCAGTTCCTCCAGCTAGTCCAGGGCCGTGAGCCGCTGGAGGCCGGTCTCGCCGAACTGCCCGCCGCCATCGGCGCGGTGGTCACCGGTCTGGTCGCGGGCCGGTACGCCCGGCGGTTCTCCGTACGGGGCATCGTGGCCGGCGGTCTCGCGGCGATCGGGCTCGCCCTCGCCGTCGTCACCGTGATCCACAAGGACACCGGCTACCCGCTGCTCGGCGCGGCCCTCCTCGTCGTCGGCCTCGGCGCGGGATTCTCGTTCACCGTCACGGCGGACGTGATCCTGTCCAGCGTGCCCAAGGAGCAGGCGGGTTCGGCCTCCGCCGTCTCCGAGACCGCGTACGAACTGGGCGCGGCCCTCGGCATCGCGCTCCTCGGCTCGATCGTCACCGGCGTCTACCAGGGCTTCGTGACCCCGCCGGGCGTCCCCGCGGACGCCGCCGCGGCGGCGCACGAGTCGCTCGGCGGCGCGGTCGAGGTCTCCGCCGGCCTCGCCCCCGACTCGGCGAACGCCCTGGTGTCCACGGCCCAGGACGCCTTCGTCGACGGCCTCAACCTGGCGGCCGGCGTCGGCGCGGCGGTCCTGCTCGCCACCGCCGTGGCGGCCTGGTTCCTCCTGAAGGGCCAGAAGCTGGAAGACGGCATCGAGCACTGAGCGATGACAAACGAGTGGGCCCCGCACCGACGACCGCCGTGCGGGGCCCACCCGCATGTCACGTCGTGACGGCTACGCGGCCTTCGCCTTCGTGGCGTACATGTCCACGTACTCCTGGCCCGACAGGCGCATCACCTCGGCCATCACCGAGTCCGTCACCGCCCGCAGGACGTAGCGGTCGCGGTCCATGCCCTCGTACCGCGAGAACTCCATCGGCTCGCCGAAGCGGACCGTCACCCGGCCCGGCCGCGGCAGCCCCGCCCCGCCCGGCTGGATCTTGTCCGTGCCGATCATCGCGAACGGCACCACCGGCGCGCCGGTCATCAGCGTCAGCCGCGCGATGCCGGTACGGCCCCGGTACAGCCGGCCGTCGGGGGAGCGCGTGCCCTCCGGGTAGATGGAGAACATCCTGCCCTCCTCAAGCACCCGGCGGCCCGTCATCAGCGCCGCGACACCGCCCCGGCCGCCGTCGCGGTCCACCGGGATCATGCCGACGCTGGTGAAGAACCAGGCCATCAGCCGGCCCTTCAGCCCCTTGCCCGTGACGTACTCGTCCTTGCCGATGAAGAAGACCGGCCGGTCGATGCAGATCGGCATGATCATCGAGTCGATGAAGGTGAGGTGGTTGCCCGCGAGGATCACCGGACCCGTCCCGGGGATGTTCTCCGCGCCGTCGACACGGGGCCGGAACATCAGGCGCAGGAGCGGTCCGAGCACTGCCTTGATGAGTGCGAGACGGGACAACGGTTCCTCCGGTGTCGGGGGCGGTGACGGCGTCGTACGGGGGTGCTGTGCAGGTGAGGACGATACTCGCGGGTCGCCCTCGTCCGCACATCGGGTTCATCGAGTGGATACGCAGTGTTGACGTGTGTTTCCACTGCGTTCGGCCCAGGTCTGTCGCACGGAGGGACCGAATGCCTACTGTCGGAGCCGCGTTTGACAGGTGCGGGACATCACATCGAAGGAGCCTTCATGACCCAGGGTGAGCACGCGAGCCCCGCTCGACGCACGGTCCTCGGAGCGGCCGGCGCGGCCGTGACCGGGGTGGCCGGAGCCGCCGTCCTCGGTGCCTCCGCGGTCCTCGCCGCCGGCCCGGCGCAGGCGGCCGAGGCACAGGGCGCGAGCCAGGACCGCAGACACGGCCACGGGCACGGTTACCGCTCCCTCCCCGTCCCCACCGTCATCGCGCACCGCGGCGCGAGCGGCTACCGCCCCGAGCACACGCTCGGCTCCTACCAGCTCGCCCTCGACCTCGGCGCCCACGTGATCGAGCAGGACCTCGTCCCCACCAAGGACGGCCACCTGGTCTGCCGCCACGAGAACGACATCACCGGCACGACCGACGTCGCCGACCACCCCGAGTTCGCCTCCCGCAGGACCACCAAGTCCGTGGACGGCGTCTCGTACACCGGCTGGTTCACCGAGGACTTCACCCTCGCCGAGCTCAAGACCCTCCGCGCCAAGGAGCGCATCCCGGCGACCCGCCAGGAGAACACCCTCTACGACGGCCGCTGGCAGATCCCGACCTTCGAGGAGGTGCTCCGCTGGGCCGAACGTGAGGGCCGCTGCCGGGGCCGCGACGTCTGGCTGCACGTCGAGACCAAGCACCCCAGCTACTTCCGCTCCCTCGGCCTCGGCCTGGAGGAGCCCCTCGCCAAGCTGCTGCGCCGCTACGGCCGCCACCGCGCCGACTCCGCGGTCTTCCTCCAGTCCTTCGAGCCCAGCAGCATCCAGCGCCTGGCGAAGCTGGTGAACTCGCCGCGCGTCGTGCTGCTCTCCGCCGCGAGCAGCCGCCCCTGGGACTTCGTCCAGGCGGGTGACCCGCGCACCGTCGCCGACCTGGTCACGCCGCAGGGCCTGCGCTGGATCGCCTCGTACGCGCAGGGCATCGGCCCGACCCTGGACCTGGTCATCCCGCGCGACGCGAACGGCAGGCTCGGCACCCCGACGACCCTGGTGCGCGACGCCCACGCACAGGGCCTGATCCTCCACCCGTACACCCAGCGCAACGAGAACAGCTTCCTGCCCGCCGACTTCCGCCGCGGCACGGACCCGAACGCGTACGGCGACGTCTTCGGCGCCCTGAAGACCTACCTGGCGACGGGCATCGACGGCATCTTCTCCGACAACCCGGACACGGCCCTGCTGGCGGTGACCGACTAGCACAACCCACGGGTGCGGTGCCGTTCCGTGGTCCGTCCAGCCCAAGACCCTGGGCCCGGACCACGGGCAACGGCACCCACCCGAGTGGTTTACCCCCAAGTCCGCAACCACCCGGTCACACACCCGCATCGTGCCGGTCATGACCGACCCCCACCTCCTGCGCACCCTCGCCCCCCTCCTCGCCGCCGAGTCCAAGGCCGAGGCACCGGCCGCCGGCGTGGACGCCGGAGACCTCGAACAGGCCGTCTGGCTCAAGCTCCTCGAGCGCCTCCAGGACGACGACGCGCCCACCCACCCCGCCGACTGGCTCCGCCGCGCCGTCCGCGCCGAGGCCCGCCGCGCCCGGCGCGCCGCCCTGCGGGAGCGCCCGTACCCGGGCGAGGAGGCCGGCGATCCGCACGACGCCACCCCCGAGTCCACCGCCCTGACGACGGAACGCCGCCGCGCCGTCCGCGCCGCCGTCCGCCGCACCCCCGGGCACTGCCCGCGGCTGCTCACCGCGATGCTCGACCCCGCCGACCCCACCTACCGAGAAATCGCAGGAGAGTTGGGTATCTCACAGGGCAGTCTGGGGCCCATGCGTTCCCGTTGCCTGGGATGCCTGCGCAGAATGCTGGCTGCAGAGGTTCCTGCGGCGTCCCCGAGGGGAAGGGTGCGGGAGACCGACCCAAGGATCAGGTGAGCGGGAGGCATGCGCACATGGGCATGAGCGTGACCATCTCAGCGGCGGACGCGCAGGACGCGGAGCACATACTGAAGTTGCAGTACCTCTGTTACCAGAGCGAGGCCGAGCTCTACGGCGACTACGCCATCGAGCCGCTCACCCAGACCCTGGACGCCCTGCGCGCCGAACTCTCCGACGGGTACGGTCTCGTGGCCCGCCTCGGCGACGAGATCGTCGCTTCCGTACGCGGGCGGGTCGACGAGGCCGGCACGGTACGGATCTCCAAGCTCATCGTCCACCCGCGCATGCAGCGCCACGGCCTCGGCGGCCGGCTCCTCGACGCCATAGAGGGCCACTTCGCCGGCGACCCGGCGCCCACCGCCAAGCGCTTCCAGCTCTTCACCGGCCACCGCAGCGAGGGCAACCTCCGGCTCTACCGCAGCAAGGGGTACGAGCAGGTCGCCGCCCGCGAGATCGGCCCCCGGCTCACGCTCGTGACCCTGGAGAAGGCGGCTTAAGGCCTAGGCGGCGCGGACGGCGGTCGTCCGCGACCGCCGCAGCCACCAGATCCCGGTCACCGGCAGCAGGACCGGGATGAAGATGTAGCCGTAGCCGTAGTCCGACCAGACCGTGGCGTCGGGGAACGCGGACGGGTCGGCCAGCGTCCAGGTCCCCACGGTCAGTACGCCCACCAGCTCGGCGGCGCAGCACACCAGCGCCGCCCTGCGGGCCGTCTCCCCGCCGCGGACCAGCGTGTACGTGATGAAGGCGTACACCACGGCCGCCACCGCCGAGAGCGCGTAGGCGAGCGGCGCCCGGTCGAACTCGGTCGCGATCTGGTAGATCGAGCGCGAGACCGCGCCGACCGACATCACCCCGTACAGCCAGACCAGCAGCATGCCGGGGCCCGTGACCAGGCGCGTGCCCGTGCCGGTCTCCTCCGTCGCGGTCATCAGCCCACCGTCCAGATGTCGAAGAGACGTACTTCCAGGACCGCGAGCACGACCCCGCTCGCCGCCACCGTCGCCGAGCCCCAGCGGCTGCGCTCCGTCAACGACATGAAGCCGGCCGCGGGCACCGCGCACAGCGCGCCCAGCAGGTACGCGACGAAGATCGTCGTACCCTCCTCGGCCTTGTCGCCGCTGGAGAGCCGCACGATGCCGACGACCAGCTGCACCAGGGCGAGGAACGTCACCACGGCCATGCCGATGAAGTGCCAGTCCTTGGTCGGCTGGTCGCGGGTGAAGGCGAAGCCGCACCAGGCGGCGAGGGCGAGCGCGGCCACCGAGACCGCGACCGTCAGGGCGTCAAGCATGCGCCCGAGGGTATTACGGGCCGAATGGCCCGATGCGCTCGCCCCCCACCCGCCCCGTAGGGTCGGGGGCCATGAAGATACGCGCGGAAGCCCTCCTGTTCGACAACGACGGAACCCTCGTCTCCTCCATGGCGTCCGTGTACCGCTGCTGGACCCGCTGGGCCGGGGAGTACGGGATCACGGCCGAGGACTTCGCCCGCGTCGAGCTGCACGGCCGCCCCGCCGCCGAGATCATCGCCGACCTGCTGCCCGCCGCCCGGGTGCCCGAGGCGCTGCGCCGCATCGAGCAGCTGGAGGTCGAGGACGTCCCCGGCGGCGTCGAGCTGCTGCCCGGCACCAAGGAGCTGCTCTCCTCCCTCCCGGCCGACCGCTGGGCCGTCGTCACCTCCGCGACCCGCCCGCTCGGCGAGGCGCGGCTGCGCGAGGCCGGCATCGACTTCCCCGCCCTCGTCGCCGCCGACGACATCACGCGCGGCAAGCCCGACCCGGAGCCCTTCCTGCTCGCCGCCGCGAGGCTCGGCGTCGACCCGGCCGCCTGCGTGGTCTTCGAGGACGCCCCCGCGGGGCTCGCCGCCGGCCGCGCCGCGGGCATGCGGACCGTGGCCTTGGCCACAACCCACGACCGTGCCGAACTCGACGCGGACTTCGTCGTGACCGACCTCTCCGCGGTATCCGCGCAGGCCACGGACGGGGGAGTGGAGATCGTCCTCGGCGTCTGACGCCCGCCAGGGGTGTCCGCATACTGTCTCAACGAAGTCCGCTATTCGGACACCCCCGAAGCCGTCGTACCCCTGCGTGCTTTACTTGCAGACATGACCACGACGAGCAGCCGCACCCTTGCGACCGAGGCGATCACGACGCCCGGTGCTCGTTGTATGTGTCGAATGTGCGCCTTCTGAGGGCCCCCGCCTGCGTCTCGCGCCCCGAAGCGAGACACCGACGGCCGAGCCGATCCGTACGCCCCGAGGCGACGGACCGTGCCTGCCCCGCGCACGTGCTGCCTCCGGTTCACCCACCGATGCGGCCGATCTGCGCCTGACTGTCCGAACGACGAATGCCCCGTGCCCGGCGGACCCCGCGCCGTGCACTCGACAGTGACGGAAACCCCTGTGATCACCACTTCGGGCCTGACCAAGGTCTACGAGTCGCGAGGCCGCCAGGTCACCGCTCTGGACGGCGTCGACCTCCACGTCCGCGAGGGCGAGGTCTTCGGCGTGATCGGCCAGAGCGGCGCCGGCAAGTCCTCGCTCATCCGCTGCGTCAACCTCCTGGAGCGCCCCACCTCCGGCACCGTGACCGTGGACGGCGTCGACCTCACCGCGCTCGCCGGCACCGGCCGCCGCGCCGGCAAGGACCTGCGCCGCGCGCGCAGCAGCATCGGCATGGTCTTCCAGCACTTCAACCTGCTGTCCTCCCGCACGGTCAAGGACAACATCGAGCTCCCCCTGGAGATCCTCGGCGTCTCCGGCGCCGAGCGCACCCGCCGCGCCCTGGAACTCCTCGACCTCGTCGGCCTCGCCGACAAGGCGAAGTCCTACCCCGGCCAGCTCTCCGGCGGCCAGAAGCAGCGCGTCGGCATAGCCCGCGCCCTGGCCGGCAACCCCAAGGTCCTGCTCTCCGACGAGGCCACCAGCGCCCTCGACCCCGAGACCACCCGCTCCATCCTCCAGCTGCTGCGCGACCTCAACCAGCAGCTCGGGCTCACCGTCCTGCTCATCACGCACGAGATGGACGTCGTCAAGACGATCTGCGACTCGGCCGCGCTGATGCAGCGGGGCAGGATCGTCGAGTCCGGCACCGTGAGCGAACTGCTCGCCACCCCCGGCTCCGAGCTGGCCGCCGAACTCTTCCCGGTCAGCGGCGCCGCCACCGGCCCCGACCGCACGGTCGTCGACGTCACCTTCCACGGCGAGGCCGCCACCCAGCCGGTGATCTCCCAGCTCTCCCGTACGTACAACATCGACATCTCGATCCTCGGCGCCGCCATGGACACCGTCGGCGGCAAGCAGATCGGCCGGATGCGGATCGAACTGCCCGGCCGTTACGAGGAGAACGTCGTGCCCGTCGGCTTCCTGCGCGAGCAGGGCCTCCAGGTCGACGTCGTCGAAGAGGACGACGCCGCCGGCGCCGTACTCGTCAAGGAAGGTGCCAAGTGACCTGGTCGGAGATGCAGCCCCTGCTCGAGCAGGGCACCGTCGACACCCTCTACATGGTCCTGTGGGCCACGTTCGTCACCGTCCTCGGCGGACTGCCGCTCGGCATCCTCCTCGTCCTCACGGACAAGGGCGGACTGCTGCAGAACACCGTGGTCAACAAGGTCGTCGGCGTGATCGTGAACATCGGCCGCTCGCTGCCGTTCATCATCCTGCTGATCGCCCTGATCCCCTTCACGACCTTCGTCGTCGGCACCTTCATCGGCCCCACCGCGATGATCGTCCCGCTCGCCATCGGCGCCATCCCGTTCTTCGCGCGCCTCGTCGAGACCTCGGTCCGCGAGGTCGACCACGGCCTCGTGGAGGCCGTCCAGTCCATGGGCGGCTCCGTGCCGACGATCATCCGCAAGGTGCTGCTGCCGCAGGCGCTGCCCTCGCTGGTCTCCGGGACCACGACCACGGTCATCGTGCTCATCGGCTACTCCGCGATGGCAGGCGCGGTCGGCGGCGAAGGCCTCGGCTCCAAGGCCATCACCTACGGATACCAGCGCTTCGACACCCAGTTCATGCTGGTCACCGTCGTCGTCCTGATCGCGATCGTCACCGTCGTCCAGCTCATCGGCGACCTCGCCGTCCGGCTCCTCGCCCGCCGCGGCCGGACCGCGTAACCCCAGACTTCGTCCTTCGAAGAAGAGCCCGGACTTGTTGTCCAGGCGTCCACCGCACCACCAGAAAGAGGCACTCTTCGTGCGTAAGAACATCAAGCTCACCGCCGGTATCGCCGCCACCGCCGCGCTCGCCCTCGGCCTCACCGCCTGCGGCACCGCCTCGGACCCGTCCTCCGCGAAGGACTCGGCCGGCTCCGCCGACAAGCCGCTCGTCGTCGCCGCGTCCCCGACGCCGCACGCCGACATCCTCAACTACGTCAAGGACAACCTCGCCGCGAAGGAGGGCCTGAAGCTGGAGGTGAAGGAGTTCACGGACTACGTCCTGCCGAACACCGCCACCCAGTCCGGCCAGGTCGACGCCAACTTCTTCCAGCACAAGCCGTACCTCGACGACTTCAACAAGAAGAACAACACCACCATCGTCCCGGTGGTCAACGTCCACCTGGAGCCCCTCGGCCTCTACTCCAAGAAGGTCAAGGCGCTCTCGGACATCAAGGCCGGCCAGACCATCGCCGTCCCCAACGACACCACCAACGGCGGCCGCGCCCTCCAGCTGCTCGCCGAGAACGGTCTCATCACCCTCAAGGACGGCGTCGGCACCAACGCCAAGCTCTCCGACATCACGGACAAGAAGGGCCTGGAGTTCAAGGAGCTGGAGGCCGCCACCGTGCCCCGCGCCCTGAACGACGTGGACGCCGCCGTCATCAACGGCAACTACGCCATCGAGGCCAAGCTCTCCCCGGCCAAGGACGCCATCGCCATCGAGAAGGCCGAGGGCAACCCGTACGCCAACTTCCTCGCCGTCAAGGAGGGCAACGAGAAGGACGCCCGGGTGCAGAAGCTCGCCAAGCTCCTCAACTCGCCCGAGGTGAAGAAGTACATCGAGGACACCTACGACGGCTCGGTCATCCCGGCCTTCGGCGCCGTCGCCAAGTAAGGCCCGCCGTACGGTTCCTGTGCCGAAGGCCCCCGCACCCCGCCCGGGTGCGCGGGGCCTTCGCCGTCGTACGCCCCGTCATCTGACGCCACATCGGACCCGGCCATGCACACCGACAGCAGCATGCTGCATGCTGTGCGTTCACGGTCGATTCGGACGGTTCACGGCATGGAGCTGCGCATGACTACCACCTTTCCGGACATCTCCATCAACACGGACCGGTTGGTGCTGCGCGCGCTCGAAGAGGCGGACGCGCCCGCCCTCGCCGAGATGATGAACGACGAGATGGTCGCCGCCTGGACGGCCGTCCCCCAGCCCTACACCGAGGACGCCGCGCTCCGCTGGATCACCGAGTACGCCCCCGCCGAACGCACCACCGGACGGGGCCTCGACCTCGCCGTCACCGAGTTCCTCACCCAGCGCCTGGTGGGCGTCATCCAGCTCAGCCACACCAACTGGCGCGTCCGCTCCACCGAGATCTCCTACATCGTCGCCCCCTGGGCCCGCGGCGAGGGCTACGCCACCGAAGCCGCCCTCGCCACCGCCCAATGGCTCTTCGGCGACCAGGGATTCGAACGCATCGAGCTGCGCACCGCAGCCGACAACACCGCCTCCCAGCAGGTCGCCCAGAAGATCGGCAGCATCAGCGAAGGCGTCCTCAGAAACGCCTGCATAGCCCGCACCCGCACCGAGGACGGCACCTGGGCCGACCTGCGCACCGATTTCATCGTCTGGGGACTGCTCCCCGAGGACCTCGAAGGCGTCGCGGACCAGATGGCGGAGGCCGGATACTCCTCCTTCACCGACTGGAGCTGAGCCCGCAACCGATCCCGGGTACCCTTCACACGCCCCCGACCTGCGACAAAGACCTCAGGAGACAGACGACGATGGCCGACCGGGTGACGGTGATCGGCTGGGACGGCTCGCCCCTCACCGCAGCGGCCCGGTCCGCGCTCTCCGCCGCCACGCTCGTGGCGGGCGCCGCGCACCACCTCGCCCTGCCCGAGGTCCCGCCCGGTGCGGAAAGGATCCGCCTCGGCAGCGTCGACCTCGCCGCCCGCCGCATCGCCGGACACCGCGGCACCGCCGTCGTCCTCGCCGACGGCGACCCCGGCTTCTTCGGCGTCGTCCGCAACCTGCGCGCCCCCGAGCACGGCCTCGAGGTCGAGGTCGTCCCCGCCGTCTCCTCCGTGGCCGCGGCCTTCGCCCGGGCCGGCATGCCCTGGGACGACGCCCGGATCGTCGTCGCCCACCAGCGCACCCTGCGCCGCGCCGTCAACGTCTGCCGCGCCCACCCCAAGGTCGCCGTCCTCACCTCGCCCGGCGCGGGCCCCGCCGAACTCGCCCTCCTCCTCGAAGGCGTCCACCGCACCTTCGTCATCTGCGAGGAACTCGGCACCGACCGCGAACAGGTCACCGTCCTCACCTCCGACAAGGCCGCCGACCACGTCTGGCGCGACCCCAACGTCGTCATCGTCATCGGCGGCACCGCCGGGACCCCGGCCGGCGGCTGGCTCATGGGCCAGGAGACCCCGGCCGTACGCGGCTGGGCGCTGCCCCCGGAAGCCCCCGCACGCGGCGGCACCGGCGAGGACCGCACCCTGCGCGCCGCCCAGCTCGCCCGCCTCGGCCCCCGCGTCGGCGACCTCGTCTGGGACATCGGCTGCGGCGGCGGAGCCCTCGCCGTCGAGGCCGCCCGCTTCGGCGCCGCCGTCATCGCCGTGGACGCCGACCCCGAGGCCTGCGCCCGCACGGAGGCGGCCGCCCGACGCCACGGCATCCAGCTCCAGGCCGTACGCGGCCGGGCCCCGCACGTCCTGGAACGGCTGCCCGAACCCGACGTCGTACGGATCGGGGGCGGCGGCGTCCCCGTCGTCACCGCCTGCACCGCCCGCAGGCCCGAACGGATCGTCGCCCACGCCTCCACCCGCGACGAGGCCGAGGCCGTCGGCGCGGCCCTCGCCGACGGTGGCTACGACGTCGAATGCGCCCTGCTGCAGAGCGTCGGCCTCGACCCGGACGACTGGTCGGAGCGCGCCCGCACCGTCGTCTTCCTGCTCTCCGGACGCCGGATCGAGCGCGCCCCCTGACCACCCCGCCCCACCGGGCCAGGTAGGCTGGCCGATCGTTGTACCGCGCCCGGGCCTTCGGTGTTTTGTTCGCCAATATCCGGACAGAGGGGCCCTGAGGGCCCCTGATGTGGTACGGGGCAACGGGGGGACGCGCGACGTGGCGCAGTCCACAGCAAACCGTGGCGGATCCGCCTGTCACGACGGCCGATGGCCGCGACAATGCTGGGGTGCCCGCGCGTCATTCGTGCCGCACGGCGCGCACGCTCGTTCTTGTTGACGGGCGAAGGTCTGAAGGAGCACAAGCGATGGGCGAGGGGTACGCATGACGGACACCGGCCAGGTCCCGGGCGAGGGGCTGCCGGAGAACGCAGGCATGGTCGAGCAGCCGGGCATCCCCGCTCCGGGCGCGTACACCTTCCTGGACCCCTCCGAGCACGCAGCCGAGGACGACGATCTGCTTCTGATGCCGGGCGCCCAGGGCGCCTGGAGCGAGCACACGCCGGGCGCCATGCCCGCGCCGCCCGTCGCGGTCCAGGCCCCGGGCATGATGCCGCCGGTCGGTGACCCGCTCACCGACCCGCTGGCCGGCCCGATCGCCGACGCCCTCGCCGCCCAGACCCCGATGACCCCGCCGGCTCCGGTCGCCCACGAGCCGGTCTCCACCCCGCCCCACGGCGTGCCCCTGGGCCTCTCGACCCAGGCTCCGGTCGCTCACGAGCCCGTCGCGACCCCGCCCCACGGCATGTCCCTCGGCCTCTCGACCCCGGCTCCGGTCGCCCACGAGCCGGTCGCGACCCCGCCCCACGGCGTGCCCCTCGGCCTCTCGACCCCCGCGCACGGCGTCCCGCTCGTGGCCGATGCCGTGACCGATCACGGGTACGAGCCCGGGATCCTGGACACCGGCGCCCACGAGGCCGCCGGCCGCGACTCGGGTTCCGTGGACCTCGGTGCCGTACGCGTACCGCCGGCCGCCGCGACCCCGCCGCCCGCCCGCCGCCCGCTGCACATGGGCCCCCCGGTCCCGGAGAACGGCGGCGTCGTCCGCTCCCTCGCCGACCGAGGCCCTGCCGCCGCCCCGGCACCGGTGCTCGCGCCGACGCCGATGCCGGTCGCCGCGACGGCCCCCGCGCCGATGCCGACCCGGGTAGCGGGACCGCCGACCTCCGGCCTCGAGTACCTCGACGTCCCCCAGGAGCAGCCGGCCGCCGCACCGGCCGCGCCCCAGCTCGGCGAGGTCCCGCCGCAGGGCGCCGTCCCGTGGGACCCGCAGCCGCAGGCACCCGTGCCCGCAGAAACGGTCGGCCAGTTCGTCCCGGTCGAGGGCACGCTCCCGACGACCCCCCACCTCGCGCCGACCCCGGCCCCGGAGGAGCCCGCAGCGGAGGCCCCCGAGCCCGCCGTGGAGGAGCCCTCCGTGGAGGAGGTCCCCGCCCCGGTCCCGGCCCCCCGCGACGGCGGCCCGACCGCCGCCGTACAGGCACCGCCGGTAGAGGCCTCCGCGGAGGATCCCCAGGCGCCGGACGTAACCCCGGACCCGGCACCGGAGCCCGAGCAGCCCCCGGCCGCAGAGGCCCCGACGGAGCCCGAGCCCCAGGCCCAGGACCTCCCGACCGAAGAGCCCACAACCGAGGCCACGGACACCCCCGAGCCGGTGACGCCCCCGGCAGCCGAGGAGCCCCCGGCAGAGGAACCGCCCGCAGAGGACCTCGTAGCAGTAGCCGAGGAGCCGGCAGCCGAGGAAGTCGCAGAACCCACTGAGGACTCCGCGGCACCGGAGCCGGAGTCGGCACCGGCACAGGAGTCCGCACCGGCACAGGACGCGACAGAGGAACTGGCACCTGCAGAGGAACTGGCACCGGAGCCTGCCCTGGCTGCCCCGGTTGCTGCTGAACCTTCCCCCCCTGCCCCGGCCTACGACGACGCGGAGCGCGAGGCGGTGCTCCGGGTCATGCGGGAGCGCCGGGATATCCGCAACGGCTTCCGTTCGGACCCGATCCCGCACGAGGTGCTGCTCCGCGTTCTGGAGGCCGCGCACACGGCTCCCAGCGTCGGCCACTCCCAGCCCTGGGACTTCGTCGTCATCCGCTCGGCGGAGACCCGACGGTCGATGCACGAACTGGCTCAGCGCCAGCGCGAGGCGTACGCAAAGTCGCTGCCCAAGGCGCGGGCGAAGCAGTTCAAGGAACTGAAGATCGAGGCCATCCTCGACACCCCGGTCAACATCGTCGTGACCGCCGACCCCACGCGGGGCGGCCGGCACACCCTGGGCCGCTACACGCAGCCGCAGATGGCCCCGTACTCCTCGGCTCTGGCCGTCGAGAACCTCTGGCTCGCGGCCCGCGCCGAGGGCCTCGGCGTCGGCTGGGTCAGCTTCTTCGACGAGCGCGAGATGGTGCGCGCCCTCGGTCTGCCCGAGCACCTCGAAGTGGTCGCGTACCTCTGCGTGGGGTACGTCGACGAGTTCCCCGAGGAGCCTGAGCTGATGCAGGCGGGCTGGTCCAAGCGCCGCCCGCTGTCGTGGGTCGTCCACGAGGAGACGTACGGCCGCCGGGCGCTGCCCGGTGAGGAGCCGCACGACCTGCTCCAGGAGACCGTCGCCAACATCCGCCCGCTGGACGCCAAGGCGCTCGGCGAGGCGTGGGAGCGGCAGAAGCGCATGACCAAGCCCGCGGGGGCCCTGGGCATGCTGGAGATCATCGCCGCGCAGCTCTCCGGCCTCTCCCGGATGTGCCCGCCCCCGATCCCCGAACCGGCCGCGGTCGCGATCTTCGCGGGTGACCACGGCGTGCACGCCCAGGGGGTCACCGCCTGGCCGCAGGAGGTGACCGGCCAGATGGTCGCGAACTTCCTCGGCGGGGGAGCGGTCTGCAACGCGTTCGCCAACCAGGTCGGCGCGGAGGTCTGCGTGATCGACGTGGGCGTGGCGTCGGACCTCCCCGCGACGCCTGGCCTCCTGCCCCGCAAGGTCCGAGCCGGTACGGGCGACTTCACCACGGGTCTCGCGATGACCCGCGAAGAGGTCCTGGCGGCGATCGAGGTGGGCATCGAGACGGCCCGCGACCTCGTGGCGGCGGGCAACAAGGCCCTCCTGACCGGCGAGATGGGCATCGCGAACACCACGGCGTCCGCCGCGCTGATCTCCGTGTACACGGGCGTCGACCCGGTCGAGGTGACCGGCCGCGGCACGGGCATCAACGACGAGATGCACGCCCGCAAGGTGGACGTGGTCCGTCGCGCTCTCGACCTCCACCAGCCGGACCCGGCGGACCCCATCGGCGTCCTCTCGGCCATCGGCGGCCTGGAGCACGCGGCGCTGGTCGGCCTCATTCTGGGCGCGGCCTCGCTGCGCGTCCCGGTCGTCCTCGACGGCGTCTCGACGGGCGCGGCGGCGCTGGTGGCCCGGGCGATCGCGCCCGAGTCCCTTGCAGCGTGCATCGCGGGTCACAGGAGCGCCGAGCCGGGCCACGTGGCGGCCCTCAACAAGCTGGGCCTGCGCCCCCTGGTCGACCTCGACCTGCGCCTGGGCGAGGGCACGGGCGCCCTCCTTGCCCTCCCGGTCGTCCAGAGCGCGGCAAGGGCCATGCACGAGGTGGCGACCTTCGACTCGGCAGGCGTGACGGAAAAGTAAAAGAAGGCACCCGCGCCGCCCCACTCCAAATCCAACGGGAGTGGGGCCGCGCAGGGTCCGCGTTCGGGACGTAAAGCGTGATTTGTGGCGCGCGAGAGCGCTGCCTTCGAGGTCCCCTGCGCGCCGTAAATCATGAAGTCCCGAACGCGGACCCGGAGCGGCCCCCACGGCACCGCACCACGGCGCGGGGGAGGGACACGCGTCACAGGTCGCCCACCCCCGGTGACCGATATCGTGGTCACCGGGCACAGGCCCCCGCACCCCAACCCACCCCGCCCCACCAGCCGCTCCACCGCAGCAGCGGCCCGCAGACGCAGACCCGCTCTCCGAGGAGCCGCACAAGATGGCCGACCCCGTAGCCCCCGCCGCGCACCCCGCCTACCCCGTAGGCCTCCGCCTCTCCGGCCGGCGCGTCATCGTCCTCGGCGGCGGCCAGGTGGCCCAGCGCCGACTCCCGGCCCTGATCGCGGCGGGCGCGGCGATCACCCTCGTCTCGCCCTCCGCGACGCCCTCCGTCGAAGCGATGGCCGAGAACGGCGAGATCACGTGGGTCAAGCGACGCTACGAGGACGGGGACATCGCCGACGCCTGGTACGCGCTCGTCGCCACCAGCGACCCCGCCGCCAACGCGGCCGCGTCCGCGGAGGCCGAGCGGACGAAGACCTGGTGCGTGCGCTCCGACGACGCCGAGGCGGCCACCGCCTGGACCCCGGCCACCGGTCGCAGCGAGGGCGTCACGGTAGCCGTGCTCACCGGCCACGACCCCCGCCGCTCCGCCGCCGTGCGCGACGCGATCGTCGAGGGCCTCCGGGACGGCTCGATCGCCGCCCCCGCGCACCGCTCCCGCAGCCCCTTCGTGGCCCTGGTCGGCGGCGGCCCCGGCGACCCCGACCTGATCACGGTCCGCGGCCGCCGACTCCTCGCCGAGGCCGACGTGGTGATCGCCGACCGCCTGGGCCCCCGCGACCTGCTCGCCGAGCTGCCCCCGCACGTCGAGGTGATCGACGCGGCGAAGATCCCGTACGGCCGCTTCATGGCGCAGGAGGCCATCAACAACGCACTGATCGAGCACGCGAAGAAGGGCAAGTCGGTCGTACGTCTCAAGGGCGGCGACCCGTTCGTCTTCGGCCGGGGCATGGAAGAGGCCCAGGCGCTGGCCGCGGAGGGTATCGCCTGCACGGTCGTCCCCGGCATCTCCAGCTCGATCTCGGTCCCCGGCGCGGCCGGCATCCCGGTGACGCACCGCGGGGTGGCCCACGAGTTCACCGTAGTCAGCGGCCACGTGGCGCCGGACGACCCGCGCTCCCTCGTCGACTGGGCGTCGCTCGCGAAGCTCACGGGCACGCTGGTGATCCTGATGGGGGTGGACAAGATCGGGAAGATCGCCGAGGCGCTCATCGAGCACGGCAAGTCCCCGGAGACCCCCCTAGCCCTGGTCCAGGAGGGCACCACGGCGACCCAGCGCCGCGTGGACGCCACGCTGGCGACGGTCGCGGAGACGGTCAGGGCCGAGGAGGTCCGCCCGCCGGCGGTGATCGTGATCGGCGACGTAGTGGCGGAGGGCCCGGAGAAGCTCACGCGAAAGAGCCCCACCCCCTGACGAACCGCCCCACCACCCCCACCCCCACCGCAGACACATTGGCACCGCACCCCGGACAAGGCAGTATCACCACGTGGCCGAACTCATCACGATCGACGACCCCGACGACCCGCGCCTGAGCGACTACACCGGCCTGACCGACGTGGAGCTGCGCCGCAGGCGCGAGCCCGCCGAGGGCCTGTTCATCGCCGAGGGCGAGAAGGTCATCCGCCGGGCCCGGCAGGCCGGGTACGAGATGCGGTCGATGCTGCTCTCCGCCAAGTGGGTCGATGTCATGCGCGATGTCATCGACGAGGTCCCGGCACCCGTCTACGCGGTGCAGCCGGAGCTGGCCGAGCGCGTCACGGGCTACCACGTGCACCGTGGCGCCCTCGGCTCCATGCAGCGCAAGCCGCTGCCGAGCGCGGAGGACCTGCTCCGCCCGGCCCGCCGGGTCGCGGTGATGGAGTCGGTCAACGACCACACCAACATCGGCGCCATCTTCCGCAGCGCGGCCGCGCTCGGCATGGACGCGGTGATCCTCTCCCCGGACTGCGCGGACCCGCTGTACCGCCGGTCGGTGAAGGTTTCCATGGGCGCGGTCTTCTCGGTCCCGTACGCCCGTCTGGACACCTGGCCGCGTGGCCTGGAGGCCGTACGGGAGGCGGGCTTCAAGCTGCTGGCCCTGACCCCGGACGAGAAGGCCTCTCCGATCGACGTGGCGGCCCCGCACAAGCTGGAGCGGGCGGCGCTGATGCTGGGCGCGGAGGGCGACGGCCTGTCGACGCAGGCGCTCCGGGCGGCGGACGAATGGGTCCGCATCCCGATGGCGCACGGAGTCGACTCGCTGAACGTGGGCGCGGCGGCGGCGGTGGCCTTCTACGCGGTGGCGAGCGGCCGCCCGCAGGACTGAATGAAGGGGGCCGCGCCCCCGCAGCCCCCCCACCACCACCCCAGCGCTACCCCTGCAACGCCTGCGCCGCAGCGATCCCCAAGGCGACGACAAGCGTCACCACGACGAACACGAACAACCGCTGCCGCAGCAGCCGGGGATTGGCGGGCCGCCGCCCGGTCGAGGTGGTGCGCGCACCACCGGGCCGGGAGGCCGGGGGGCGGCCGTTGGGCCGGGACTGCGAGGCGGAGGGGGACCGCCCGCCGGTACGCGACGCCGCGGACGGCCGCGAGTCGGTGGTGCGCTCGGTGTACCGCTCCGTGGGCCGGCTGCCGGTCGACTGCTCGGTACGTTCCCGCTGGACCGGAGGCCGCGCGACGGGCAGCCCTTGGGCCTCGCGGGCGGCGATCTCCTTGAGCCGCATGGACAGCTGCAGGGTGCTGGGCCGGTCCTCGGGGTCCTTGGCGAGACAGGCCCGCACGAGGGGTGCGAGGGCGTCGTGTACGCCGTTCAGCTGCGGCTCCTCGTGCACGACGCGATAGAGCATGACCTCGGAACTGCCGTGCCCGAAGGGCGAGTCCGCCATCGCCGCGTACGCCAGGGTGGCGCCGAGCGAGAAGACGTCCGTAGCCGGGGTGACGGCCGCGCCCCGTACCTGCTCGGGCGCGAGGAAGCCGGGGGAACCGACGGCGGTGCCGACGTGGGTGAGGGTGCTGGCGCCGGTGGCCCAGGCGATGCCGAAGTCGATGATCCGGGGCCCCTTGGGGGACAGCAGGATGTTCGACGGCTTGAGGTCGCGGTGCACGACGCCCGCCTCGTGGACGGCGACGAGGCCCTCGGAGAGGGCGGCCCCGATGGCGGCGACGTCGGCGGCGCGCAGCGGCCCTTCCTCGGCGACCCGGTCGTGTAGGGAGGGGCCGGGCACGTACTGGGTGGCGAACCAGGGCCGGTCGGCCTCCAGGTCGGCGGCGACGAGCCGGGCCGTGCAGCCCCCGCGGATCCGCCGGGCGGCGGAGACCTCACGGGCGAACCGGGAACGGAACTCGTGGTCCTCGGCCAGGTCCGGCCGGATCACCTTCAGCGCCACACGCTGCCCGCGCCGGTCGGATCCCAGGTACACGACCCCCATCCCACCGGCCCCGAGCCGGCGGTGGAGCCGGAACGACCCGACGATCCGCGGATCCTCGCGCCGGAGCCGCATCATCGCCATGTCCGTCCCCTCGTCCGTTCGACGTGGCACAGCTTACGTATTGACGACCCGGTGTGCTCATAGGCCGCGCCCTCGCGCGCGGATCGATTGTCAGTGCTGGGGAGGACACTTGAGGGTTGGTCAGGACGCCGGCGGAACGGCCTCTCCAAACCGAAGGATTCTCCAACATCCAATACCAGAAGGGGGATTCGACACATGAAGGGTCATCGCGTGGAGACAGCCATGGACGCGCGGGACACGACATGGACGTACGAGGTAGTGGCGAGCAAGACAAACCGCAGGGTGGAGACGGCGGTACGTAGAGGGGTGCTGGAAGTGAGCGAAGTCACGCGCACCGGGGCCGTCGTGCGCACGGCCCCCTTCATGGCGAGTCAGGGAAGACCCTCAGACGTAGTCGGTGCTCTCCACCCTGGGGAGTACGCCATAGGGGTACGCGTCATCCTCCCGTAGGCCCGGTAATCGGTACGCGGGCATGACGTCCTGGTGGCGCCGGGTCCCTAGTGTTGAAGACAAGCGGCGGGTGCAGCACTCGTCCCCCGAGGTCACACACCCGCCGCTGCCAACCACGACAGGAGAGGAACCATGGCGTACCCGGTATCGCGGATCACCACCCGTCCTTCGGGCCGCCGCCACCCCTTGGTGGCGACCGCCATGGTCCTCCCTCTCGCGACCCTGCTGGTCGTCGTTTTCGGCGGCTGGGAAGCAGTGGTCACACAGGCGTCGTCCGTGGGCGTGATGCTGGGGCGCTGAGCGGCGCCCCGGACCCGGGAGAGCGGCCCGGGTCGGGGACATCCGGCCAACAACCCCGTGGGGACGGGGGTGCGGCGGACGGCAGCGTGTGGCCGGTCAGCTGGGGAGCTGACCGGCCCTCGCGCTTTCCGGGGCCGTAGGGGGTGTCTCGTCGATCATGCCGGGCTCGCGGCGTCTGGCACCGTTCCCCCAAGCTCTTCGAGCAGGGGGGACCCCCAGCCGCGTTGTCGTCGGTCGCCAACTCCCCCGTAGCCCTTCGGGCACGGGAGGTGCCCCCACCGCGTTGACTCCCTCCTCCGCCTTGCGATGCACGGCACCAGACGCCGCTCCCTGATCCGGCCTGATCGACGAGACACCCCCTAGGCGGCAGCGCGTACGCTCCCCGGGTGGAGCATGCCGAACTCGAACATCTCAGCGCCCTCGCGCGCGAGGCGGCGCACCGGGCGGACCCCGCCTGCCCGTGCGCCCCGCACGACGGCACCGTGCTCGCCGACCGTGACGACGGCACGGTGGTCCGACACGGCGTAGTCGTGGTCAAGGCCCACGCCCCCGACACGGACCTCTCCGCACATGGCACCCGACTCGCGGTCGCGGCCCTCCCGGAGCTGACGGGCATCCTCCTCAAACCCCAAGCAGAACCGCCCCACACCACCCCCGACACCCACGCAACCCCCGACACCCACCCCACCCCATCCACCCCATCCACCCCATCCACCCGCCCCCTCTCCACCTGGCCCTACGGCACCCCGGTCGACCCAGCCGATCCGGACGCCGCGCCCTGGGAGGACGCCGCGCGCCTGCTCGCCCGGCTCCACCGCACCCCACCTCCGGACCACCTCTCGATCCCGCCCATGCGCGCGCCCGTGAAGGCCGCCCTAGCCGTCGAGCGGATGCGCCGCTCCGGTGCGCCCGGCGCCGCCGTGGAGACCGTGCTCCGGGCCTGGCGCACCCTCCCGGAGGAGCCGGCGGACCGCCCCCTCCTCTGCCACGGCGACTTCCACCTGGGCCAACTGGTCCGCGCCCCCAGCAGCTCCACCACCCGCCTCACCAGCCACCCCGACACCCGCGCCACCACGCACCCCACCACGCACCCCACCACGCCCTGGCTCCTCATAGACGTGGACGACCTCGGCCTTGGCGACCCGGCCTGGGACCTGGCCCGCCCGGCCGCCTGGTTCGCGGCGGGCATCCTGCCCCCGGACGTCTGGTCCCGCTTCCTCGACGCGTACCGGCACCAGGACGGCCCGGCCGTCTCCGCGTCCGACCCCTGGGCTCAACTCGACGTCCCGGCCCGCGCGCTGACCGTGCAGACCGCGGCGCTCGCCCTCGCCAAGTCCACCGCGGAGGGGCGCTCCCTGGACGAGGTCGAGGAAGTGATGATCGACACCTGCGCCCGAATCGGCTCACTCCGAACCGAGTTGGCCCGCCCGGCGTCCCCATAAGCTGAGAGCACCATCCGAACGGCAGGGAGTTGAGCCGACCATGCAGTGTCCCAAGTGCCACGCAGCGATGCACACGTACAACCGCAACGGCGTCCAGATCGAGCAGTGCAGCGGCTGCCGCGGGATATTCCTGGACTACGGCGAGCTGGAGTCCCTGACCCGGCTCGAGTCCCAGTGGGTGCAGCAGGCGCCGCCCGCGCCCGCCCCACCGGCCTACCCGGCGCAGGGCGCCCCCGCCGCGCCCGCCTGGGGCGCCCCGCAGCAACACCACGGTGGCCACCACGGCCACCACGGCGGTCACCACCAGCGCGGCTTCGGCCGGATGCTCTTCTCCTCCTGACGAGGAGTGGGTACGACGAAGCCCCCGGCCGCGAGAGGCGGCCGGGGGCTTCGTACGTATGGTGCGCGATACTGGGATTGAACCAGTGACCTCTTCCGTGTCAGGGAAGCGCTCTCCCGCTGAGCTAATCGCGCGGGACGGTCCCAAACAATACAGGACCAAGAGTTACTGCGTACTACGTACTGCGTGCGCGATACTGGGATTGAACCAGTGACCTCTTCCGTGTCAGGGAAGCGCTCTCCCGCTGAGCTAATCGCGCGGGACGGTCCATGCGGACCGGATCTTCGGTTGTTCTGCGTGCGCGATACTGGGATTGAACCAGTGACCTCTTCCGTGTCAGGGAAGCGCTCTCCCGCTGAGCTAATCGCGCTTGGAGGTGGAGACGGGATTTGAACCCGTGTAGACGGCTTTGCAGGCCGTTGCCTCGCCTCTCGGCCACTCCACCAGGAGTGAGACGGGGGTTCGGGAAGATCCCCCACATCGAGCGGACGACGAGATTCGAACTCGCGACCCTCACCTTGGCAAGGTGATGCTCTACCAACTGAGCCACGTCCGCTTGTCGTTTCCGTTCCGCTTGCGCGTCCCGGCGACGTGTTGAACTCTAGCGGATTCCTGGGCCAGCACAAAAACGCGTTTCCGCAGCGTGCTGACCCGCACACGGAGCCGTCCCACGGGAGAGGGTTCCCGTGCCGTTCACTCCCCGTGTCCCCGACGTGGCAGCCGGCCGCCCCCAGCCGGTGCTCCGCACCTCCACCACTCGTCCTCCGCACCGGCCTCCCCGCCCGCCCTAGACTCGATCCGTGCACGACCTTGCTCCTCTGGCCCGCTTCGGCGGCCTCGTCGCGACCGACCTGCGGGATGTCACCAGTGACCCCGCGGCCCTGGACTCCGTCGGCTTCTGGGCCGTCTCCGCGGACTTCGAGGGCCGTCTGACCTGCGCCCGCTTCGGTGACGTACGCAGGGAGCCCGTCCCGGCCCCGGTCGCCGCCCCCGCCCCGGGCGCCTGGCGCGGCCCCTCCGCCGGTGACTGGACGTCCTCCCTCGACCGCGCGGCGTACACGGCGGGCGTCCGCCGGATCCGGGAGCACATCGCGCGCGGGGAGGTCTATCAGGCCAATCTCTGCCGCGTGATGTCCGCGCCGCTGCCCGACCCCGCCGCGGCCGACGTCGACGCCCTCACCGCGCTGCTGGCCCGTGGCAACCCCGCTCCGTACGCCGGAACGATTCGGCTCCCCGCGCACGGGGTGGAGATCGCCACCGCGTCCCCCGAGCTCTATCTGCGCCGCGACGGTGCCACCGTCGAGTCCGGCCCGATCAAGGGAACCGGCCGCACGGCCGAGGACCTCCTGGAGAAGGACCACGCCGAGAACGTGATGATCGTGGACCTCGTACGGAACGACCTGGGCCGGGTCTGCGCGACCGGTTCGGTCACCGTCCCCGAGCTCTGCGCCGTCGAGCCCCACCCGGGCCTGGTCCACCTCGTCTCCACCGTGCGCGGTGAACTCGGCGCGCACGCGGGCTGGCCGGAGCTGCTCGCCGCCACCTTCCCGCCCGGCTCCGTCACGGGCGCCCCGAAGTCGAGCGCCCTGCGGATCATCGAGGCCCTGGAGACCGCCCCGCGCGGCCCCTACTGCGGCGGCATCGGCTGGGTCGACGCCGACCGCCGCACCGCCGAGCTGGCCGTCGGCATAAGGACCTTCTGGATCGACCGCCCCGAGGGCGTGCTGCGCTTCGGCACCGGTGCCGGGATCACCTGGGGCTCGGACCCCGAGCGCGAATGGGCGGAGACCGAGTTGAAGGCGTCCCGGCTACTGGCGGTAGCGTCGGGCGCGTACGAGGCGAGCGGAAAGGCCATATCGCGATGAAACTCTGGGTCAACGGCGGACTGCGCGAAGCGGAGGAAGCCCGGGTGTCCGTCCTGGACCACGGGCTGACCGTCGGCGACGGCGTCTTCGAGACGGTCAAGGCCGAGCGCGGCGACACCTTCGCCCTCACCCTCCACCTGGAGCGCCTCGCCCGCTCAGCGCGCGGCCTGGGCCTTCCCGCCCCCGACCTGGACGAGGTCCGCCGGGCCTGCGCGGCGGTCCTGGAGGCCAACCCGATGGAGCTCGGCCGGCTCCGCATCACGTACACCGGCGGACTCTCCCCGCTCGGCTCCGAGCGTGGCGACGCCGGGACCAGCCTCGTCGTGGGGCTCGGCGAGACGACCCGCCGCCCCGACTCCACGGCCGTGATCACGGTGCCCTGGACCCGCAACGAGCGCGGGGCGCTCACGGGCCTGAAGACCACCTCGTACGCCGAGAACGTCGTCGCCCTCGCCAGGGCGCGCGAACAGGGCGCCTCCGAGGCGCTGTTCGCCAACACGGTCGGGCAGCTCTGCGAGGGCACCGGCTCCAATGTCTTCGTCGTGCTCGACGGCCGGATCCACACCCCTCCCGTCTCCTCCGGCTGCCTGGCCGGGATCACCCGCGCCCTCGCGGTCGAGTGGACGGGGGCGGTGGAGGCCGATCTGCCGCTGGACGTCCTGGAGAGCGCCGAGGAGATCTTCCTGACCTCGACGCTCCGTGACATCCAGGCCGTGCACCGGGTCGACGGCCGCGAGACCACTCCCGCGCCGGGACCGGTCACCGCCAAGGCCATGCGGATCTTCGACGAGCGAGCGGCGGCGGACCGGGATCCGCGCCTCGCGTAAATCCGGATGACGGAGAGCCGTGGCGTGGGTAGAACACCGGTGATGACCACCACCCTGCGGCCGTCCGTGCCGCTTCAGCAGACCCCGGACGGCGGACGTTCACGCACCTACGACGTGTGCGTGAACAGTCGTCGCGTCGGTTCCGTGCGCCTGGCCGCCACCCCCGGCACCGGATCCGGGGTGATCTCGGACCTGGGCATCGACGAGAAGGACCGCCGCCGGGGCCGGGCCACGGTGGCCGCGCTGGCCGCCGAGGAGGTGCTGCGCGGCTGGGGCTGCGGCGAGGTCCAGATCTCCGTGCCGGTGCGGGCGGAGGCGGCGCTGCGGATGGGGCAGATGCTCGGCTACACCGAGCGCGGCAGGAACATGGTCAAGGACCTCCCGGCCGAGCCGCCCGCGCTGCCGTCCGGCATCGAGGTCCGCCCGATGACCGAGGCAGAGTTCGGCCCCTGGGAGGTGAACGCCAGGGAGAGCTACGCGCACAGCTGGATCGAGCGGGGCGTCCCCGAGGACCGGGCCCGCGCCAGGTCCGACGCCGCCCACCGGCTGCTGCTGCCCGAGGGCCTGGACTCCCCGGGCACGGCGGTCCACGTGGCCGTACGGGACGGGGAGACCGTCGGCCATGTCTGGACGGCCGGCCGCGAACTGGAGCCGGGCGTCCACGGGAGCTACGTCTACGACATCGCGGTCGCCGAGGGCCACCGGGGCCACGGCTACGGCCGGGCCCTGATGCTGGTCGCCGAGCGGGTCGCGCTCGGCGCCGGGGACCGCCTGCTCGGACTCCACGTCTTCGCGGGCAACACCCCGGCGATCCGGCTCTACACCTCGCTCGGCTACCGGACGACGCACGTCAACAGCTACAAGCCGCTGCTCTAATCACTCGCCCGCCCCTGGGGGCCGGCTAGCCGGCGAGCAGGCGGTCGGTGATCTCCTCGACGCGCGCCCGCAGGCCGTCCTGGCTCTGGCCACCGTCGAGGCGCTCGCCGCCGACGACATAGGTCGGGGTGCCGGTGACCTTGATCGCCTTGCCCTCCGCCTGGTCGGCGTCGACGGTCAGCAGATGCCGGCCGTCGATCAGGGCGGTGTCGAACTCCTCGGCGTCCAGGCCCAGTTCGCGGGCGACGTCCAGGAGCACCGGCTCGCCCCGCTCGCCGAGCTCCTCGGTCCTGGCAAGGAGCGCCTCCACGTACGGCCAGCCCTTGCCCTGGTCGATTGCTTCCTCGGCGGCCTGCGCGGCGGCGTACGCGTGCTTGTGCTTCTCCAGCGGGAAGTGCCGCAGCTGTACGTCGATCCGGTCGCCGTACTTCTCGCGCAGTGCGCGCACGTCGTCGAGGGCGCGGAAGCAGTCGGGGCACTGGAGGTCGAACCAGGCCTCCACGGTGACGGGGGAGGCGGACGGGGTGGTGGAGTCGCTCATGGGAGCAGTCTCCCAGCACGGTCGGACTGGTCCCAACCGGGACGTGGGGACGGTCCCGACCGGGAGGGAGGGACGGGTCCCTGGCCGGGACGGGGGGACGGTCCCACCGGCACGGGGGACGGTCCTGACCAGGACCTGGGGAGGAGATCCCGTGGGGGAGACCCGGAGATCTCCCTGAGGTCGGCCTCGGAACATGGCCGCGGGCCCCCTCGCCGGTGCAGGATGGAAGAGACATACCGCCCGCCCCAGGAGGATCGCATGCTCGCCGAGACCATCTTTTCCGCGGTGTCCGTGGCGGGACTGGGCATCGCCGCGATCACGGCGTACCGCAAGCGTTTCCTCGCCGCGACGCGGATCGCCGCCTATGCGCTGGTGCCCATCGGCCTGGTCATGACCGGGGTGGTGGAGTGGGCCTTCGACACGGCCTTCAGCCCGACGGCGTGGGCCGGCTTCGGTGTGCTCGGCGCGGCCTGGGCGCTCTTCATGACGAGCCGGGCTGTCGAGCGGCGCAGAGCGGGCCGGAAGCAGACCGAGCGGGGCGAGGTGCCCGGGGCGGTCGCACCGGCCGCGTCCGCGCCGTCCCTCGGCGCCGGGCAGCGCGGCGCGACCCCGAAGCCGAAGGCGAAGACGGCCGGGGAAGACTTCAGCGACATCGAGGCGATTCTGAAGAAGCACGGCATCTGACGAGGCAGGGCATCCGACGGCGTCCGAGCGTCGGAAATATCCACGGGATGTGATGAACTGCCGTGGCCGAGGGGCGTGTTGCGGGCCCTCCCGCGAGTGGCTGCGCCATGATCACCCCCGAGATGCTGGAAACCTCGCGGGATCACGCCCCCGCCCCCACCGAAGAGCCGCGCGGTTGCCTGTTCGCGCTCTCCCAACCGCCGCTGATGATCTTCCTCGCGGTGATCGGCTGTCTGCTCCTGATGGCCGCCGTGAACGACCTCTTCCTGCCGTGAGGGGCGCTGGGCGCTCGCTCAGCCGGCGGCTTCCTTGCGGCGCGCGCG
Source organism: Streptomyces sp. NPDC058579 (assembly GCF_042718575.1). Classification (NCBI taxonomy): domain Bacteria; kingdom Bacillati; phylum Actinomycetota; class Actinomycetes; order Kitasatosporales; family Streptomycetaceae; genus Streptomyces; species Streptomyces sp. NPDC058579. The sequence continues at coordinate 5,191 of NZ_JBHXPI010000043.1, read as the reverse complement.
GTACGCGGCGACGTGGAGGCGGTTGCCGCAGGTGCGGCTGTCGCAGTAGCGGCGTGAGCGGTTGCGGGAGAGGTCGACGAAGGCCCGGCCGCAGTCGGGGGCCTCGCAGCGCCGCAGCCGCTCCTGCTCGCCCGCCACCACGATGAACGCCAGGGCCATGCCGCAGTCGGCGGCGAGATGGTCCGCGACCGAGGCGCCCGGCGCGAAGTAGTGCACGTGCCAGTCGTAGCCGTCGTGGTCGGTGAGCTGCGGCGTCGTGCCCGCGGCGGCGACCAGCTGGTTGATCAGCGTGGCGGCGATCCGGGAGTCGGGAGCCGCGAAGACCGCCGTGAACCTGGCCCGTACCTCCTGGACGGCCTTCAGGTCCTTGTCGGTGAGCTCGCCGACGTCGCTGATGTTGTGGGCCCGCACGAAGGTGCGCAGCGAGGGGATGTCCGCGAGTTCGTCGTCACGGTCGCCCTCTGGCGCGGTGTTCATCAGATCGACGACGCTGTCGAGGGCGATCCGGGTGTCGTGAGGGATCAGCACGATTCGCTCCCTGGCCGGCTGCGGGCGGGCGCCCGCGGAATTGCGCTGACTCTAGCGGTTTCGCCGCGCGACGCCGGGAGGGGTCGGGTAACGCACATCGGCGCCCTCCTCCGCGCCGGCTGCGCGGTGAGGACGCCGATGTCTGCGGTATGTGATTGTCCGCGTCGTCCGCGCGGCGCCGTCTCCCCGAGTCGGACGGCGCCGTGCGGCTCTCGGCCTGGCTCAGCTGTCGGCCAGGATGTGGGAGAGCTCCGTGTCGAGATCGAAGTGCCGGTGCTCGGTGCCCGGTGGCACGGCGGCGTCGGTCCGCTTGAGGAACGACTCCAGGGCCCGCGCCGGGGCCTCGAGCAGGGCTTCGCCTTCGGGGGAACTCAACGCGATGCAGACGACGCCCTGACCGTGACTGCGGGACGGCCAGACTCTGACGTCGCCGGTGCCGGTGGGCCGGTGCAGCCCCTCGGCGAGAAGGTCGCGGGCGAAGACCCACTCGACCGTCTCTTCGGCTCCGGTGTGGAAGGTGGCGTGCACGGCATACGGATCGGCCGTGTCATACCGCAGGCCCGCGGGTACAGGCAGTGAGGACTCGCTCGACACAACGAGGCGCAGGTGCAGCTCGCAGCTGACCGTGGTGTTCATAAGCGCCAGGGCCTTTCGCTCAGTGTGCGCTCGGGGATTCGCACGTCGGCGAAATCGACATGCCACCTACGGTGCCGTTGTAAACCCCTCTGTCTGTTTTGTGATCGTTCAGGTAGCTCGTATGGGGGTGTGTAACTTTTGGTAATGCGGCTGAACGAGTGAGGGCGCCCCGTCCGGTAAGTTGGGACCATGAATGCGGAGAGTGACGAGCGCACCGGGGAGTCCGCGGCCGACGGGGAATCCGAGCTGGGATCCCGGGCCCCCGATTTCATCAAGGCACGCAGGACCCTGCACCTGAGCTGGCAGGTCGGCGTCTTCATCGTGGGGCTGGCCGTGGTCGGCGCCGGTGTCGCGATGCTGGTGCTGCCCGGGCCCGGCTGGGTGGTGATCTTCGGCGGCATGGCGATCTGGGCCACCGAGTTCGTCTGGGCCCAGCTGGTGCTCCGGTGGACCAAGCGGAAGGTCACCGAGGCGGCGCAGCGCGCGCTCGATCCGAAGGTGCGTCGACGCAACATCATCCTGACCTCGGTCGGCCTGGTGATCATCGGCGCGCTGCTCGGTTTCTACCTCTGGAAGTACGGCTTCGTGATGCCGTGGAAGATCAACGACTGACCCTGGGGACGGTCGGGGCACCGGCTGACATGCGGTAATGTTTGCGGTGCGCCGGGGCGATTAGCTCAGTGGGAGAGCGCTTCGTTCACACCGAAGAGGTCACTGGTTCGAACCCAGTATCGCCCACCACCCGGACCGAAGGCCCTGAGACTGGATCCAGTCTCAGGGCCTTCGGCGTGCTCCGATCCGGTCACCGCATCCGGCCGAGCCGTTCCCGCAGACGACGGGCGTCGCGCAGTCGCTGCTCGTACGTCGCCCCCACGGCGAGCAGCAGCAGACCGGCCAGCGCCGGCGGCAGCCAGCGGGGGAGGGCTCCGACGGCCTGGACGACGTACGGCGCCAGCTCGTGCAGGGCGTCGAGGGCCAGGACCGTCCCGCCGAGCACCAGCAGCGCCTGGAGCCGGAACCGGGCCCCGAGCAGGGTCACCGCGAGCGCGGCGACGCCGAGGAGCAGCGGGCGCCGCCAGTCGGGGTCCACCCAGGTCGCGAGCAGGCTCGGCACCAGCGTGGCGGCGAGCCCGGGGCCGTACGCCACCCAGGACGAGGACTCCGGGTCGCGGCGCCGCCGCAGCGCCCCCACGACCAGGGCGGGCACGGTGACGGGCAGCGTGTACGCCTCCGGGGTCGTCACGTCCCAGACGGCCAGCCGCACCCAGGTCGCCAGGAGGAACAGCGCACCCGCCGTCCACGAGGCGACCGCACGGCGCTCGGGCCGCAGGGCCGTGGCGGCGGCGAGCACACCTGTCAGGGTGAGGACGAGCGCCAGGACGGCGGGCGTGGGCACGGCCATCACGATCGCGAGCAGCGCGACGGCGGCGCCGGTGAGCTCGACGGGGAGCGCGACCGGGTGGCGCCGGAGCCGCCCGCCGATCAGGGCCGTGGCCGCGGGCACGAGGAGCAGGGCCAGGGCGGTGTGGTGGTCGCGGAAGCCGGCGGCGGCAGCCCCGGCGGAGACCAGACCGGCCGCGACGACGACCGCCGCACAGGCGGACACGACCCGCTGGACACCGGCGGCGAGGAACGCCACCGCCACGAAGAGCCCGAGCAGCACCCCGAGCGTGGTGAACGTGGCGGCGCGCGTGTCCAGGGCCGCGGCGACCAGGCTCAGCGCCGAGGCGAACCCGCAGCCGAACGCGCTCGCCCCGAGGACCTCCAGGGGCGGCACGGGCCGTGAGGCGACCGCAGGGGTGGAGGCGACATCGGACGCCGAATCGGACGTGCTCTCCATCGGAGCCGGAGCCGGAGCCGGAGCCGGAGCCGGCAGGCCCCGCGTCAGCGTCCCCGGGCGCGCCGCCAGGAGGAGCGCCGCCGTGGTCGTCACGAGCTGGAGGGCGAGCGTCGGGGCGTACGCGAGGTCCAGGGCGAGCGGGAGGGCGGTCAGGGTGCCCCAGCTCAGGAACAGGGCCGCGCAGCGGGACCACAGGCGCGGGAGCGCCGCGAAGGCCGCCGCTGCGACGAGCAGGACCGCCGGGGCGGTCGACGCGTACGAGGCGAGCGCGGGGTCCGCGTGGGCACCCGACCAGACGGGGGTCGTCCGTGCCAGCGGCTCCAGCAGCGCGGCCGCCACCGGCGGGAGCGCCCACACCACACCCAGCGCGAGCACCCCCGCGCCCGCACCGGCCAGACCGATGCGCACCGCGCGCGGTGCCGACGAGCGCAGGACGCCCGCCAGGGCCACCGCGCACAGCACGTACCCCGGCACTTCCCAGTCGCCCGGCAGCACCGGGCGCAGCGCGCCACCCACCGCCGCGATCGCCGCGACACCCGCCACCACCGACGTGGACACCGAGGCCTGGGCCACCCGCCATGCCACGCACAGCGCCACCGCCGCGCAGGCGAGCAGCAGCGCGCCCGCCGGGAGCGGGGACGTGAACGACATCCGCACACCCGTGAGCAGCGCCCCGCCGCCCAGGACCCCGGCGGCCACCGCCGCCGTGCTCCGTACCGCCGCCGGCTTCACCCACAGCGCCACCGCCAGATCCGCGACCGCGGTCGCGAGCGCCGCCCAGCCGAGGGCGAGCGCACCGCCGTCGGCGGCCAGGACGCCGAGGGGCAGGGGGAGTTGAGCCGTCACCACGGCCACCGGCAGCGGGATCCGCAGCCGGCCGAGCGCGGTCCCGTAGGCCGTCCAGGCGCCCGCGAGCACCGCCGAGGCCACCGCCGTGTACGCGAGCCCGTCGGTGTCCGCGAGGGCCACCCGGTGCAGCGCGTACGCGTCCAGGACCATCAGCACCAGGCCCAGGGCGGCGACCGCCTCGGCCGTCGAGCCGAGCCCCCGGCGCAGCAGCACCACCGGCACCGCGAGCGCCGCGGACGTCACCACGGCGAGGACCGTCGCGCGGCCGCCGATGCCCATCGTCCCCCAGCTGACCAGCGTGAACGCAAGCGCCGCGATCGTCAGCAGCACCCCGCCCAGCGTGAGCAGCACGTTCTGCGCGCTGCGCGGGGTCGAGTCGGCCACCGGACGGCCGGTCGTGGGCCCGGTCGCCGGGGAGGGCACCGGAGCCTGCAGGACCCGCAGCAGCCAGGCCCGGCGGGCCAGCAACTGGGACCGGTGGGCGTCGAGTCGCGCGAGCTCGCGATCGACGATCACCAGTTCGTCGGCGGGTGGGAGAGGAGTGTTCATGTCCCGGAGTGTGCGCCGGACCACACCCCGGAACCATGCGCGCGGGTACTCATATCCGCGACTGAGTACGTACACACTGGGGTCATGGACTGGTGCCGCTACCGCTTCCGCAGCGTCTGGCAGTTGGCCGCCCCGCCCGACGCGGTCTTCGCCGTACTGGAACGCGCCGAGGAGTACCCGAGCTGGTGGCCCCAGGTCCGCGAGGTCGTCCCCGTCGACGAGGCCACCGGCACCGCCCGGTTCCGCTCCTTCCTGCCGTACGACCTCTTCGTCACCGCCGAGGCCCGGCGCCGCGACCCCGACGCCCGCGTCCTCGAGGTCGCGCTCGGCGGCGATCTGGAGGGCTGGGCGCGCTGGACCCTGACGGCCCACGGCCCGGGCACGCGCGCGTTGTACGAGCAGGAGGTCGAGGTGACCAGCCCCCTGATGCGCCGGTTCGCGGTCCCGGGCCGGCCCGTCTTCCGCGCCAACCACGCGCTGATGATGCGCGCGGGCCGACGCGGTCTGGCGGCCCGACTGCGCGCGGTTCGAAGGATTTGAAGGAGGGGCGCGGAAACCTGTATGGTTCAACCCGTTCCCGGGCGATTAGCTCAGCGGGAGAGCACTTCGTTCACACCGAAGGGGTCACTGGTTCGATCCCAGTATCGCCCACCGGGAGAGGCCGGGGCCGGGCCAGAAGGGACCGCCAAACGCCAAAAAGAGCAACCGACCCCCCAAGCCCCCCGGCGCCACACCCGGCGGCGCGGCCCCCCCCGCTTCACCCGAGACCGGGGCCCCGTGGGCGGGTAA
>NZ_JBHXPI010000042.1:0-58615 GCF_042718575.1 Streptomyces sp. NPDC058579 | reverse complement strand
CGACGCGGCTCGCGCCGACGCGGCTCGCGCCGACGCGGCTCGCGCCGACGCGGCTCGCGCCGAGAACGGCCGTCCCGGGGCTGGTGCGGTGACGGGCCGTCACGCCCCGGGCGCCCCCGGGGCCCCGGAGCTCCGGCTCCGCGTGGAGGGCGCCGTCGGCGCGACCCCGTCCGCCGCCCAGTGGGTGGCGCCCCGGCCGGGCGCGGGGCGCGGTCCGGCCGGTGAGGCCGTCGCGGCGAGCGCCCGCGCCGCCACCGACACCACCCCTCCGCCGGGCGATCCCCGCGCGGTGCGTGGTGCCGCCCCGGACGCTCCGGGCGCCGAACCCCGTACGGCAGCCACCCCCGCCACCCCCACCCCCAAGCCGTCCCCGCTCCCCACCACCCACGTCCGACCCATCTCCACCTCCACTCCCACCCCCGATCCGCGGCGGATCGTCCAGGGCAAGGTCGGGGTCGTCGCGCTCCCCGTTGCCGCCGAAACCCGCGTCCGCGCCGAATCCACCGTCACCGTCGTGCCCGTGGGTGCCGAGGCGCAGGTCCTCGCGCGGCCCCTGGTGCGGCGGAAGAACGTGATCGGGGCCGAGACCACCGGGTCGATCCCCGTGCACCTGCTCTTCCGCGAAGAGCCCGGCACCGAAGCCCGTACCGAAGCCCGTACCGACGCCCGTACCGACGCCCGCGCGCATGCCCGTTCCGGCGCCCGTACCGACGGCCGTTCCGACGCCGACCGAGGCGACGACGACGGCGGGCCCGCCACCGTCGCCATGTCCCCGCCCGCCCCGCCCGCGCCGAAGGCCACCATCCCCGCCCCCACCCGCCCCCAGGCCTCCCGCCCCGCGCCCACCGCCGACCCCAAGCTCGTCGAGCGGGAGGGGGCCGTGCTGCCCGGGTGGATCGGGGTCGTCGGCGGGGTGTTCGCGCTCGCCGCGTGCGCCGCGGTCCTCTGGTGGACCGGGGCCGTACCCGACGAGCTCGCGCGGATGCTCCGGCTGCCCCCGCAGCCGTACCAGGGCATCCACCTCGGCCAGTGGGCGCTCCTCACCCTCGGCGTCCTGGCCACCCTGTTCACCCTCGGCGGCCTGGGCCGCGGCCGGGTCGGATACGCCTTGGTCCTCACCCTCTTCGGCGAGTACCGAGGGACCGTCCGCCGTACCGGTCTCGTCTGGGTCAGCCCGCTCCTCCTGCGCCGCCGGGTCGACGTCCGCCTCCGCCACTGGCGCAGCGAGCCGCTCTCCTCGGTCGACGCCAAGGGCACCGCGCTCGATGTCGTCGTCCTCGTCGTCTGGCGCATCCGGGACACCGTCCGCGCCGCGCTCGGCGTCGACGGGCACGAGGAGTACCTGCGCGAGCAGGTCGAGGCGGCGATGGCCCGGGTCCTCTCCCAGCTCCCGGCCGACGCCTTCCACGAGGACGCCCCGACCCTGCGCGACGCGGAGGCCGTCGGCGAGGCGCTGACCCGGATGCTCTCCGCCGAGTGCGCCCCGGTCGGCATCGACGTGTTCTCGGCGCAGCCGACCCGGATCGAGTACGCCCCGGAGATCGCGCGGGCGATGCAGCGCCGCCGGATCGCCGCGATCGACGCCAAGCACCGCGACAGCGTGCTGACCTCCGTCGTGGACGCCGTGGACGACGTGGTCCACCGGCTGACCACGCGTGGTCTCGTCGAGCTGGACGACTACGAGCGCAAGGCGCTGGTCAAGGACCTGACGGTGGCGTTCTACACCGGCAGGACCGGTCCGGTGGAAGGCGCGTGACCAGTATGGACATGTTCGAGTTCCGTCAATACCTTGGTACTTGGTCTAGACCGGAATAGGCACTACCGCACAAGCGAACCACTCACACGCACCACCCACAACGCACCACCCTCCGCACGCGTGCAGCACGGCTCGGAACTCCCCCACGTTCATCAGGAGCGACAGCATGCGCAAAAAGATAGGCGTGGCGGCGGTGGCGCTCGGCGTCGCCGGCGCCTCCCTCTTCGCCACCAGCAGCGCCTCCAGCCACGGATACACCGACTCCCCGATCAGTCGTCAGAAGCTCTGCGCCAACGGCACCGTGACCAACTGCGGCGGCATCCAGTGGGAGCCGCAGTCGGTCGAGGGCCTCAAGGGCTTCCCCGGCGCCGGACCCGCCGACAGCACGATCTGTGCCGGCGGGAACTCCCGGTTCGCCGAGCTCGACGACCCGCGGGGCGGCGCCTGGCCCACCACCAGGCTCACGGCGGGCCAGAGCCACACCTTCCGCTGGCAGTTCACCGCCCGGCACAGCACCACCGACTTCAAGTACTACATCACCAAGAACGGCTGGAACGGCACCCAGAAGCTCACCCGGGCCGCCCTCGACTCGCAGCCGTTCCTCACCGTCCCGTACAACAACGCGCAGCCGCCGGCCACGCTCTCGCACGCCGGGACCATCCCGGCGGGCAAGACCGGACGCCATCTGATCCTGGCGGTCTGGACGATCGCGGACACCGGGAACGCGTTCTACGCCTGCTCGGATGTTCAGTTCTGACGTAGCGTCAGTTACGGTCCGGCGTATGACGGAAGTCCGGCGTACGACGGAACCCACCGTGGCGGAGCTCGTGCGACGGCAGTGGGGCGACCACAGGGTCGGACTGAGGGCGCGGGACACGGCCCTCAGCCATCACCAGGTCGCCGCCGGGGCCGCCGCACGGGCCGCGCTCCTCGTCGATCTGCTGCCCCGGGGTGCCGAGCCGCACCTCGGGGTACTCCTCGACAACACACCGGAATTCCCGCTCTGGCTGAGCGCGGCGGCCCTCGCGGGGGCCGCCGTCGCCGGCATCAACCCCACCCGGCGCGGCGCCGAACTGGCCCGCGACATCACCCACACCGACTGCCGCGTCCTGGTGACCCAGCGCGCGCACCTCCCCCTGCTCGACGGCCTTCCCCTGCCGGGCGTACGCGTCCTCGTCACCGACACCGACGCCTACCGGGAGCTGCTGACCCCCTACGAGGGCGCGAAACCGGGCGAGGCCGTCGTCCGCCCCGTGCGACCCGACAGCCGGATGCTGCTCTACTTCACCTCCGGCTCGACCGGCGCGCCCAAGGCGGCGATCTGCAGCCAGGGCCGGCTCGCGGCCGCCGGGCGCTCGCTCGTCGCCCAGTTCGGCGTACGCCCCGAGGACGTCCACTACGTCTGCATGCCGATGTTCCACGGCAACGCGGTCATCGCGGACTGGGCCCCTGCGCTCGCCGCCGGCGCGTCCGTGGCACTGCGGGACCGTTTCTCCGCTTCCGGCTTCCTGTCGGACGTACGGGAGTTCGGCGCGACCTACTTCACGTACGTCGGCCGGGCCGTCCAGTACCTGCTGGCCACCCCGCCCCACCCGGACGACCGCGCGCACCCGCTGCGGCTCGGCTTCGGTACGGAGGCGGGGGCGGTGGACGCGGCCCGGTTCGAGGCCCGCTTCGGGGCCCGGCTCGTCGAGGGCTACGGCTCCTCGGAGGGCGGCGCGGCGATCCCGCGGACCCCGTCGACCCCGGCAGGCGCGATCGGGCGGGCCGCGCCGGGCGACGACCTGGCGGTGGTGGACCCGGCGACGGGGGAGGAGTGCGCGCCCGCCGTCCTCTCGCCCGAGGGCCGGCTCCTCAACGCCTCCGCCGCGATCGGCGAGCTCGTCAACCGGGGCCGGAACCCCTTCGAGGGCTACTGGCGCAACCCCGAGGCGGAGGCCGCGCGGCTGCGCGACGGCTGGTACTGGACCGGCGACCTCTTCTACCGGGACGCCGACGGCTTCCTCTACTTCGCGGGGCGCACCGACGACCGGCTGCGGGTCGACAGCGAGAACCTCGCGGCGGCCGTGATCGAGCAGATCCTCTCCCGCTGGGAGCGGGCGGCGGGCGTCGCCGTCTACGCGATACCCGACCCCGTCGCGGGGGACCAGGTGATGACGGCCATCGCCCTGCGCGAGGGCGCTGCCTTCGACCCGGCGGCGTTCGCGGAGTTCCTCGCCGCCCAGCCGGACCTGGGCACGAAGATGCCGCCCCGCTTCGTACGGATCGTCCCGAGGCTTCCGCTGACCGCCACCAACAAGATCCACCGCGTGGGCCTGCGCCGGGAGTCCTTCCTCTGTACGGACCCGGTCTGGTGGCGCCCGGCGCCGGGCGACCCGTACACGCCCCTGACCCCGGAGGCGCTCACCGGCCTCCGGGCCGCGTACGAGTCCCATGACCGCTCGCCCCAAGGCCCCGGCGGCAGCGGGGGGTAGGGCCAGGCCTACCTCCGTACACCCACCAGACCGATGGCCGCGCCCGGTGGCCCCCGCCTACCGTGAACCCCATGACGCCCCGAACCCCCTGGCAGGCCCTCACCCGGGCCCGGTATCCGCGGACCGGCTGGCCCTGGCGGTCCGCCGGTTACCTGGCGACCGGGGTGGCGACCGGCGTGGCCGCGCTGCTCGTCCTCGTGGTGCTCGTCGCCTTCTCGCTGGTCCTGGTCGGGCTTCCGCTGCTGCTCCTCGCCGGGGTCGCCCTCGGCGGCCTCGAACGCCGGCGGCTCCGGCTCGTCGATCTCGATCCGGCCGCCGACCCGCACCGGGTCCCCGACGCCCCCGGGCTCGGGGCCTGGCTCCGGGTCCGCGTCCGGGAGCAGGCGACCTGGCGGGAGTTCGCGTACGCCGTCCTGCACGCCACCGTCCTGTGGCCGCTCGACCTGATCGTCCTCGCGGTCGCCCTCGGGCTGCCCGCCGCGCTCATGGCCACGCCCCTCCAGCTCGCCGCCGACGGCCACGAGGCCAAGGTCGTCAAGACCGTCCTGGTCACCTCGTATCCGCAGGCCTTCGCCGCCGCCCTTCTCGGGGCGGTGCTCCTCGTTGCCCTCCTCTACCCGCTGGGCGCGCTCGCCGGGGCCCGCGCCGCGCTGAGCCGGGCCCTGCTCGCGCCCCGCGAGGCCGAGCTGCGCGAGCGGATCGGCGAGGTCACCGCCTCCCGGGCCCGGCTCGTCGACGCCTTCGAGGCCGAGCGGCGACGGATCGAACGCGACCTCCACGACGGCGCCCAGCAGCGCCTGGTCGCCCTCGCCATGACCCTGGGGATCGCCCGGCTCGACGTCCCGCCCGGGCCGCTCGCCGACCAGCTCGCCAGGGCCCACGACGAGGCCGGCCGGGTCCTGACCGAGCTGCGCGAGCTCATCCACGGCATCCACCCGCAGGTCCTCGCCGACTACGGCCTCGGCGCGGCCCTCACCGACGCCGCCGACCGCTCGGCCGTCCCCGTCACCACCGACGTCGACCTGCCCCGGCTGCCCACGGCCGTGGAGAGCGCCGGCTACTTCGCCGTCTGCGAGGCCCTCGCCAACGTCGGCCGGCACAGCGGCGCCACCCGCGCGACCGTCACCGCCCGGTACGGAGACGGCTCGCTGATCGTGAGCGTCGAGGACGACGGGCGCGGCGGGGCCGACCCGGGCCGCGGCACCGGGCTCACCGGACTCGCCGACCGGCTCGCCGTCCTCGATGGCACACTGACGATCATGAGCCCCCCGGGTGGGCCGACCGTCCTACGAGTGGAGATCCCGTGCCGACCGCTGCCCGAGACGGAGACAGGGACCGAGACAGGGGCCGAGACCGAGACCGGGCCCTCCGGGTCGTCCTCGCCGAGGACAGCGTCCTCCTCCGCGAGGGCCTGATCGGGCTGCTCGCCCGTTTCGGCCACGAGGTCGTCGCCGCCGTCGGCGACGCGGACGGCCTGCGCGCGGCGGTCACCGCGCACGATCCGGACATCGTCGTCACCGACGTCCGGATGCCGCCCGGCTTCCAGGACGAGGGGCTCCGCGCCGCCGTCGCCCTGCGCGCCGAACGCCCGGGCCTGCCCGTCCTCGTCCTGAGCCAGTACGTGCAGCGGACCTACGCCGCCGACCTCTTGGACGCGGGCGACGGCACCGGGGTCGGCTATCTCCTCAAGGACCGGGTCGGCCAGGTCGAGGAGTTCCTGGACGCCCTGGTCCGGGTCGCCGACGGCGGCACGGTCGTGGACCCGGAGGTCGTACGGCAGCTGCTGCGCCGCCGCCGCGATCCGCTGGCGGCGCTGACCCCGCGCGAGCGCGAGGTCCTCGGACTGGTCGCCGAGGGGCTTTCCAACGGGGAGATCGCCCGCCGGCTCGTCGTCACGGAGGCGGCCGTGGGCAAGCACATCGGCAACATCCTGGGGAAGCTGGACCTGCCGCCCGCGCAGGAGACCCACCGCCGGGTCCTGGCGGTCCTCACCTACCTCAGGGCGTGAGATTCCTCGGGACACGAAGAAGCCCCCCGCTTCCGCGAGGGGCTTCTTCCGTCTGTGCGCCGCCAGGGACTCGAACCCCGGACCCGCTGATTAAGAGTCAGCTGCTCTAACCAACTGAGCTAGCGGCGCCTGCTGACAGAGAAAATACTACCTGGTCCTCGGGGATGGTTCTGACCACCGCTCCTGAGGACCGGGTCACCCGGCTCCGATCCGCTCTGTCCGGCGCTGACCTGCTCAGATCGCCAGGGAGAGCACCACCGGAGCCGCTCTGCGGTTCAGCGTGTCGGCCGCCGAGCGCAACCGGTGGGCGTGCTCGATCGGCAGCGAGAGAGCCAGGCAGCCCACGGCCGCGCCGGCCGTCAGCGGCACCGCCGCGCAGACCGTGCCCACCGCGTACTCCTGGAGGTCGAGCATCGGGACCGTCGGCGGCTGGCTGTCCAGCTTGGAGAAGAGCACCTTCTCGTTGGTGATCGTCCGGGAGGTGAGCCGGGCGATCTTGTGGCGCGAGAGGTGGTCCCTGCGGCCGTTCTGGTCCAGCTGGGTCAGCAGGCACTTGCCGACCGCGCTGGCGTGCGCGGCCGAGCGGAAGTCCACCCACTCGTTGACCTTGGGCGTGTGCGGCCCGTCGGCGAACTGGGTGATCTTCACCTCGCCGTCGATGTACCGGCTGATGTACACCGCCGCGCCGACGGAGTCGCGCAGTTCGGTCAGCGTCTCCTGGAGCTTGCCCTCCAGTGCCTCGCGGCGGGTGAGGCCGGAGCCCAGGAGGACCAGGGAGTCGCCGATCACATAGGCGCCGTCGGCGACCTGCTCGACGTACCCCTCGCGTCGGAGCATGAGCAGCAGAGAGGACAGATGGGCGACGGGCAGACCGGTCTCACGAGCGATCTGGACGTCCGTCACCCCGCCACCGTGCCGTGAGACCGTCTCAAGGACGCGCAGGGCGTATTGCACCGAGTGGAACGGCGCAGTGGGCTCGGGCTTCAGCGCCACGGTTTCCCCCTACCAGGTTGTGACCGCAAGCTTCCGTACCACGATAGCCGTCAAGCTCCCTTTTCGGGGCGGCTGTTGGCGAGATTGATGCGGCGCCCCAGCGCCGTACGCTGGGGCGCATCACCTTGGCATATGCCATAGTCAAAGAACCTTACGAGAGCCTCAGGTCAGAGCACCGCGCCGAGAAACTCGCGAGTACGCGCGTGCTCCGGAGCCGAGAAGATTTTTTCCGGAGAACCGGACTCGATCACCCGTCCCGCGTCGAACATCAGGACCTCGTCCGAGATGTCCCGGGCGAAATTCATCTCGTGCGTCACACAGATCATGGTGATGTCCGTCGTCGACGCGATCTCCCGGAGCAGATCGAGGACGCCGGCCACCAGCTCCGGGTCGAGCGCGGACGTCACCTCGTCGAGCAGGAGCACCTTCGGCTCCATCGCGAGCGCCCGCGCGATCGCGACCCGCTGCTGCTGCCCGCCGGACAACTGCGCGGGCCTGGCCTCGCACTTGTCCGCCAGACCCACCATGTCGAGCAGCTCCCGGCCGCGCGCCTCGGCCTCCTCGCGGCTCTTCCCGAGCGTCCGGACCGGCGCCTCGGTGATGTTGCGCAGGACGGACATGTGGGGGAAGAGGTTGAAGTGCTGGAAGACCATCCCGATCTTCTTCCGCACCTCGCGCCGGTGCTTCTCGTCGGCCGGGTAGAGCTTCCCGCCGTTGACCCGGACGGTCCCGGCGTCGGGCTTCTCCAAGGTCATCAGGAGCCGCAGGATCGTCGTCTTACCGGAACCGGAGGGTCCGATCAGCGTGACGTGCTTGCCCGTACGGACCGAGAAGTTGAGATCGTCGAGGACCGTCTGGTCCCCGAATCGCTTGGTGACGTTCTCGAAGCGGATGAGGTCGTGAGCGGGTTCGTTGGCTTCAGTGGGCAAGGCGGCGCTCCAGAGTGCGGACGAGGAGGGAAGCGGGATACGCGATCAGGACAAAGGCCACCCCGACCACCGTGAGCGGCTCGGTGTACTGGAAGGTGGCGGCGGACTCGAGCCGGGTCTGCTGGAGGAGTTCGAGGACACCGATTCCGGCCAGGATCGGGGTGTCCTTCAGCATCGCGATGACGTAGTTGCCGAGCGCGGGCGTGATCCGGCGCAGGGCCTGCGGCAGGATCACCGTCAGCCAGGTCCGGTGGCGCGGCAGGCTCAGCGCCTTCGCCGCCTCCCACTGCCCGGCCGGTACGGCGTCGATGCCGGCCCGGTAGACCTGCGCGGTGTACGTCGAGTAGTGCAGCCCGATCGCGAGCGTGCCCGTGGTCAGCGCGGAGAACTGCACGCCCCACTCGGGCAGTACGAAGAAGAGGAAGAAGAGCTGCACGAGCAGGGGAGTCGTACGGACGAACTCGGTCACCGCGTGCACCGGCCAGCGCACGAACCGGCTGCGGGCCCGGAAGCCGAGCGCCCAGACCAGGCCGAGCGAGAACGAGATCAGCGAGCCGAGCACCAGGACCTGCAGGGTGACGAGCACCCCGTCCCAGAAGCGCGGCAGGAAGTCCACCACCGCGGACCAGTCCCAGTTCACTTGACCACCACCCCCAGGTTCGCCTTGGTGCGCCGCTCCAGCGCCTTCATGGAGCGGGTGATCGCGAGCGCGATCACGAAGTACACGAGCAGGGTGACCGTGTAGATCCCGCCGCTCTCCTGGGTCGCGAGCCGCACCAGGTACGCGGCGAAGGAGACGTCCCCGACGCCGAGCAGCGAGACCAGGGCGGTGCCCTTGAGCAGCTCGACCAGCAGGTTGCAGAAGGACGGGATCATCTCGGGCACGGCCTGCGGGAGCAGCACGAGCCGGAGCCGCTGCCAGGGCGTGAGGCTGAGCGCGACCCCCGCCTCGCGCTGCGCGTCGGGTACGGCGTTCAGGGCGCCGCGCACGATCTCGGCGCCGTACGCCCCGTAGGAGAGGCCGAGCGCGAGGATCGCCGCCCACATCGGGACGAGCTGCCAGCCGACCAGCGGCGGCAGGACGAAGAACAGCCAGAACATCAGGATCAGCGCGGACGTGCCGCGGAAGACCTCGGTGTAGAGCCCGGCCAGGAAGCGGACGGCGCGGGAGCGGTGCGTACGGGCGGTGCCGACGGCGAAGGCGACCACGGCGGCGAGCGCGGTGGAGGCGATCAGGAGCTGGAGGGTGATCCAGATGCCGGGCAGGACCCAGTTCTGCCAGAGTCCGGCGGTCATCGGCACAGCTCCTCGGCGGTCAGCGTGGTCATCTCGGCCTCGGTGAAGCCGAAGCGCCGCAGGATCCGGAAGAGTTCGCCGCTCTTCTTCATACGGTGCAGCTCGGTGTTGAAGGCGTCCCGCAGGGCGGTGTCGGTGGGGCGGAAGGCGAAGCCGCCGCCGTCGACCTTCCGCCTGCCGTCGACGACGGCGGCGAAGGGCGCGGTGGCCTCGGCCTTGGCGGACTTGCGGACCACCGAGCGGGCGGTGAGCGCGGTGCCGGCGAAGACGTCGACGCGGCCGGACTCGACCGCGTTCAGGCCGGCGACCTGGTCCTGGAGGATCACGATGTTCTTCTCCGGGTAGCCGGCGGCGACCGCGTAGGCGATCTCGGCGTACCCGCTGCCGGTCGCGAAGCGGGCCTCGGCGCGCACCACGTCCTCGTACGAGCGGAGGTTCTTCGGGTTGCCCTTGCGGACGATGAAGGAGTCGAGCATCTGGTACTCGGGGTCGGCGAAGAGGACCCGCTCGCAGCGCTCCTTGTTGATGTACATCCCGGCCGAGACGACGTCGAACTGCTGCGAGCCGAGCCCGGGGATGAGCGAGGCGAAGTCGGTGGCGACCGGCTGGACGTCCGGGACGCCGAGCCGCCCGAAGATCACCCGGGCCAGCTCGGGGGCCTCGCCGGTGAAGGCGCCCTGCTCGTCGACATAGCCGTACGGCACCTCGCCCGCGATGCCGAGGCGGACGGTGCCCTGGGATCTGAGCCGGCCGAGGGTGTCACCGGAGGCGACCCGGGCGCACCCGGCCGCCGCGGTCGTCGCGGCGGCCGCCGTTCCCCACAGCACCGTCCGCCGTCGTATCTGGTTCGTTGATCGAGGCATGGGCGCGCGGCTACCCGAAGCCGAACGGGTCAATCCTGCGGAATAACCGGAGACCGCCTCCTGTTCTGGTCCTGAGTACGTACGTCATGAGGTACGTCATGAGCAGAAGGGTCGGCACACGGTGAGCGACGCGATTCGGGGCACGGCACACGGGGACTCGCCCGTACCGCTGTCCGTACTGGACCTGGTGACCGTCGGCAGCGGCCGGACCGCGAGCCAGGCGCTGGCCACCAGCGTCGAGATCAGCAAGCTCGCCGAGCGCCGCGGCTACCACCGGCACTGGGTCGCCGAGCACCACTCGATGCCCGGCGTCGCCTCCTCCTCGCCCGCCGTGATCCTCGCCCACCTCGCCGCCCACACCCGCCGCATCCGGCTCGGCTCGGGCGGCGTCATGCTGCCCAACCACGCCCCGCTGGTGATCGCCGAGCAGTTCGGCACGCTGGAGGCCTTCGCCCCCGGCCGGGTCGACCTCGGCCTCGGCCGCGCGCCCGGCACCGACGGCTCCACGGCCGCCGCGCTCCGTCGGACCAGGACCCTGAACGAGGGCGCGGACGACTTTCCGCAGCAACTGGCCGAGCTGACCCGGTTCCTGGACGACGACTTCCCGGACGGACACCCGTACTCCCGCATCCACGCCGTGCCCGGGCCGGTGCAGGGCCCCAAGGGGCGGCCGCCGATCTGGCTGTTGGGCTCCTCCGGCTTCAGTGCGCGCCTCGCCGGCACGCTCGGGCTGCCCTTCGCCTTCGCCCACCACTTCTCCGCCCAGAACACGATCCCGGCGCTCGACCTCTACCGGGACTCCTTCCGCCCCTCGGCGGTCCTCGACGCGCCGTACGCGCTCATCGGCGTCGCCGCGCTGGCCAACGAGGACGCCAAGGAGGCCCGCCGCCAGGTCCTCACGGGCGCCCTGTCGATGCTGCGGCTGCGCACGGGCCGGCCCGGTCTGATCCCGACGCCCGAGGAGGCGGAGGCGTACCCCTTCAGCCCGACCGAGCAGGAGTTCGTGGACAGCTGGCTCGCCAACATCGTGCACGGCACGCCGGACGAGGTACGGACCGGTCTGGACGATCTGCGCAAGCGCACCGGGGCCGACGAGCTGATGATCACGGCCAACGCGCACGGCGGCGATGTCCGGCTGCGGAGCTACGAGTTGATCGCCGACGCGTACGGGATGCCGGATCTCGGCTGACGTCCCGAGGCGCCTCCGGCGCGCCGCGCGGCCGATTTCCTTGGCCGGCTGGTTCGGTCCGGAACCGTCGACTCCGTTCCCATAAAGGAACCTTAAACCGCTCGTCACCCATGGTGGCGGGCGGTTCGTCTTTGTGCTGCACGGCTCTGACAAGGGTTTTCTCCCGCCAATTGGTCTAGTCCTTAATCTGGTTCAGACCATTGACGCGCTGTTCACGCAGCGGCTATCAATTCTCCAACCGCCGTACCACGTACCCCTCGTATCCCCCTCGGAGGCCGCACGTGCACCCCCGTAAGCCCTTGATAGCCGCGCTCGTGAGCACGGCCCTCGCCGCAGGCGCGCTCGCCGCGACCGTCGGCATCGGCTCCGCCTCGGCAGCCGGCTCCGCCACCACCGCCACGGCGGCCGCCGACGGCAACGTCCGCATCGCGTACTACGACCAGTGGAGCGTGTACGGGAACGCCTTCTACCCCAAGCACCTCGACACCCGGGGCATCGCGGGCAAGCTGGACATCATCAACTACTCGTTCGGCAACATCCACCCCACCGAACTCACCTGTTTCGAGGCCAACAAGGCCGCGGGTGACGACAACAACCCCAACGCGGGTGACGGTGCGGGCGACTCCTACGCCGACTACCAGAAGTCCTTCGGCGCGGCCGACAGCGTGGACGGCGTCGCCGACACCTGGAACCAGCCGATCGTGGGCGTCTTCAACCAGTTCAAGGAGCTGAAGGCGAAGTACCCCCACCTGAAGATCAACATCTCGCTCGGTGGCTGGACGTACTCCAAGTTCTTCCACGACGCGGCGAAGACCGACGCCAGCCGCAAGAAGCTGGTCTCGTCCTGCGTCGACCAGTACCTCAAGGGCAACCTCCCGGTCGAGGGCGGCTTCGGCGGGCCCGGCACCGCCGCCGGCATCTTCGACGGCATCGACATCGACTGGGAGTACCCCGGCTCCGCCAACGGCCACCTCGGCAACCACTACGGCCCCGAGGACAAGCAGAACTTCACGCTCCTGCTCGCCGAGTTCCGCAAGCAGCTCGACGCGTACGGCGCGGCCAACGGCGGCAAGAAGTACATGCTGACCGCGGCTCTCCCGGCCGGTCAGGACAAGATCAAGTACATCGAGACGGACAAGATCGGCGCGTACCTCGACTACGCGAACATCATGACGTACGACATGCACGGCGCCTGGGACGGCGACGGGCCGACGTACCACCAGTCCCCGCTCTACTCCGGCTCGAACGACCCGACCGACCCCATCGCGCCGGGCACCGAGAAGTACTCGATCGACAACGCGATCGACTCCTGGATCGACGGCAAGCCGGCCTACGGCATCGCCGGCGGCTTCCCGGCCAACAAGCTGACGCTCGGCTACGAGTTCTACTACCGCGGCTGGAAGGGCGTCCCGGCGGGCTCCGCCAACGGCCTCGCCCAGTCCGCGACCGGCGGCTCCAACGCCCGCCCGCTCAGCCAGCAGGCCGGCATCGCCCACTACAAGGAGCTCGGCGGCGTCGTCGACAACGCGGCGAGCACCTTCTGGGACGACCAGGCCAAGTCCTCGTACTTCTACAAGGACGGCGAGTTCTTCACCGGCCTGAACCAGAAGTCGATCCAGGCCCGGGTGGACTACGGCAAGCAGCGTGGCCTGGCCGGCGCGATGATGTACTCGCTCCTCGGCCTGGACAACAACATCACCCTGCTGAACCAGATCAGCGACGCCCTCGGCGGCACCACCGTCCCGCCGACCACGCCGCCCACCACCCCGCCCACGACGCCTCCGACCACCCCGCCCACGACCCCGCCGACCACGCCGCCCACCGGCTGCGGCTCGGTCCCGGCGTACGTCGCAGGCACGGTCTACACCGGCGGCACCGTCGTCTCCCACGGCGGCCGCAAGTGGCTCGCCCAGTGGTGGACGCAGAACGAGACGCCGGGCACGACCGGCGAGTGGGGCGTCTGGAAGGACCAGGGCGCCTGCTAGCACCCCGCTGAACCACCCATGAACCGCTGCCCCCGCCCGGAATGTCCCTCCGGCCGGGGGCAGTTCCATGCCCGGCCGCTGTAGGTCCTGCCAGGACGCGACAGGTCCCGCCGCGCGCCGTCAGACCGCTAGCGGCGAGGCCCCGATCAACTCCGCGATACGGTCCGGGGACACCGCCCGCGAGTAAAGCCAGCCCTGCCCGGTGTCACAGCCGATCCGCCGCAGCCGGGTCGCCTGCCCCGAGGTCTCCACGCACTCGGCGGTGACCGTCAGACCGAGCCGGTGCGCCAGCTGGACCAGCGCCTCCACGATCAGCTCGTCCGCCGGATTGGCGTGCGCCTCGTCCTGGAAGCCGCGGACGAACGACCCGTCGAGCTTGAGGACCGAGACCGGGAGCCGGCTCAGATACGCCAGGTTCGAATAGCCGGTGCCGAAGTCGTCGATGGCGATCCGCACACCCATGTCGCTCAGCGCCTGGAGCGCCTGGAGCGGCCGGCCCGCCGAGCCCATCACCGCCGACTCGGTCAGCTCCAACTGCAGCAGATGCGGCGCGAGTCCGGTCTCCGCGAGGATGCCCGCCACGTCCGCCACCAGGTCGGAGTCCCAGACCTGCCGTACGGCCACGTTGACGCTCACGAACAGCGGCCGTTCGCGCGGATGGTCCTTCTGCCACTGCCGCGCCTGCCGGCACGCGGTCCGCAGCACCCACCGCCCGAGCTCGACGATCGACCCGTCCTCCTCGGCGATCCCGACGAACCGATTCGGCGCGAGCGTGCCGAACTGCGGGTGGTTCCAGCGCACCAGCGCCTCCACTCCGCGCACCGCGCCGTCCGCGAGCCCGACCAGCGGCTGGTACTCCAGGCCGAACTCCCCGCGCTCCACGGCGGGTCGGAGCGTGGAGGAGAGCGCCTGCCGGGTCATCCGGTGGGCGTTGCGCTCGGGGTCGAAGAGCGTCCAGCGGGCCTTGCCGTCGGCCTTCGCCCAGTACAGCGTGGTGTCGGCGGCCTGCATCAGACCCGTCGCGGTCGTCCCGCGCGCGCCCCGCTCCACCACCCCGATCGAGGCCGAGACGGAGAGCCGCTGCCCGGCCAGGTCGAAGGGCTGCTGGAGCGCCGAGAGCACCGACTGGGCCAGATCCGCGAGCTGTTCGGTCCCCGTGGAGTCCTCGACGAGGATCGCGAACTCGTCGCCGCCCAGCCGCGCGACCAGGTGCCCGCCGCTCCTGGTGTACCCGTCGTTGTCCGCGCACTCCGTCAACCGGGCGGCCACGGCGGCGAGCAGGCGGTCCCCGACGCGGTGGCCGAGGGTGTCGTTGACCGCCTTGAAGCCGTCGAGATCGAGGTAGCAGAGACCGATCCGCCCTGTTCCGCCATGCCCGTACGACTCGTACGAAGATCGGAACTCGCCGGACTCGTCGTCCTGTCCCGCGGCCGCCTCCAGGGCGGCCGAGAGCCGCTCGAAGAACAGGGTCCGGTTGGGCAGCCGGGTCACCGGGTCGTGCATCTGCAGGTGGCGCAGCCGGGCCTGGAGCTCGCGCCGGTCGCTGATGTCCGCGATGGAGAGCAGGACGCGGCGGCTGTCGGGCACGGGCGAGACGGTGACCTCGGCCCAGAGCGAGCGCCCGTCGGGGTGCTTGAGCCGGCGTGTGCAACGGAAGCGCGAGCGGCGGCCGCGCAGCACCTCGCGGTACGCGTGCCAGGTGCGGCCGTCCGAGGCGAGGTCGACGAGGTCGGCGGCGGCCTGCTCGCGGAGCGCGGCGCCCTCGGTGCCGAAGAGGGTGCCGAGGGCGTCGTTGGCGGAGACGACGAGACCGTCCTGGTCGACGACGGCCATGGCGAGCTGCGCGGCGCGGAAGGCGGCGCGGTAGTCGCGGAGTTCGGCGTCGCAGGGGTGGGCGGGCGCGCCGTCGGGGCGATCGGGCTCGGGGTGGCCTTCGGGGTGCGCGTCCGGGTGGCCGTCCGGGTGTTCGTGGTGACGCTCCGTGATCGCCGGCGCGGGCTCCCGTGCGACTGAGAGCCGGGTGTGCACCGGTCCTTCGGGGGTTCCGCTCACCGCTCGCTCCCGTTGTGCAGTCGGGCCGTACAGACGTGGTCGGGATGGTCGGCCAAGGAAAGTGTGCCGATCATAGAGGCACGCCCGGGGGCCGTTCCAGCTTCATGGGCGGCCGGCGGCCCGGTGGACGCCCCGAGCCGCCCCCCGACGCGACCCGGCCGATCGTTTCTGCGCGGGTCTGACGCGGGACGGCGGGGGCCTGACCGATTGTGACGTTCCGTGAGCCGTTGAGGGCGCGTGTCGCGTCGACCCCGTGTCGCGCGCTCACCCGACTGGGGCAGCGGAAAAGTGCGAAACACCGCAAACCATCACAAGGTGGTTGAGGTGTCCCGCATTCCGCAGCCGGAGGTCCACGTGAGGGGTCAGCAGCCACCCGAGGGAGTGGACCGCGCACGGCTTCGTGCCTCCGCCGCGGCCTTCACCTCCCTCGTGGCGCTCGCCGCGACCGGGCTCGTGGCGGGCCCCGCCGTGGGCGCCGCGGCGGCGGGCCCGTGCGCCCTGCCCCGTACCGCCGCGCACCACTCGCTCGGCCTCGACACCTGGAACGGCGCGTACCCGAAGCCGGTCCGCTCCCTCGACGCGGTCATGGTCTTCCTGTCGTTCCCCGACTCCGAGCCGCTGACCACGACCGAGGAGCTGGCCGCCGACCACTTCCCCGGTACGAGCGAGTTCTTCCGGAGCGCCTCGTACGGCCGCTTCGCGCTGCGCGCGGACACCCGGGCGGAGTGGACCGAGATGCCGAAGGCGTCGACGGCGTACGCCATACGGCGTGACTGGGACGCGGCGAAGCGGACGGAGTATCTGCGCGACGCGCTGGCGGCGGCGGACGACAAGGTCGACTTCGCGCGGTACGACATCGTCTATCTGGTCGCCGACCCCGACGCCCCGGGGGTGGACTCCGACGCCACCAAGGTGGTGAACCTGGAGCGGCCGCTCACGATGGACGGCAAGGAGATCGAGCGGGTCGTCACCGTCTTCGAGCGGCACCCGCCGGACCGCAACGTCCTCGCGCACGAGACCGGGCACGTCTTCGACCTGCCGGACCTCTACCACCGGCCCGTGGACGGCAAGGGCGACTGGGACACCCATGTGGGGGACTGGGACGTCATGGGCAGCCAGTTCGGCCTCGCCCCGGAGCCCTTCGGCTGGCACAAGTGGAAGCTGGGCTGGCTCGACCGGCGCCAGGTGACCTGTGTCCAGGGGCCGGGCAGTCGGCTCTTGAGCCTGGAGCCGCTGGCGGCGGCGCCGGTGGCCGGCGGCTCGCTCGGCAACCGGCTCGTGGTCGTCCGTACGGGCGTGGGGACCGCGCTCGCGATCGAGGCGCGCGGCGCCACCGGCAACGACCGGGACACCTGCGCGGAGGGCGTGCTGATCTACCGCGTACGGAACGAGGCGGCGTCCGGCGACGGCCCGATCGAGGTCGTGGACACCCATCCGCGCACCGAGGCCTGCTGGGACCGTTCGGTGTACCCGCCGCTCGCGGACGCGCCGCTGGGCGTGGGCGAGACGTTCACGGTGCCGGGCGAGGGCACGCGGGTGGAGGTCGCGGACCGGACGGCGGCGGGGGCGTGGACGGTGAAGGTGACGGTGCCGCCGACGTCGTCGTAGTGAGGTCAGGGCACGACAAGAAGGCCCCCCGCTTGCGCGAGGGGCCTTCTTCGTCTGTGCGCCGCCAGGGACTCGAACCCCGGACCCGCTGATTAAGAGTCAGCTGCTCTAACCAACTGAGCTAGCGGCGCTTGCTGACGTCGTAGACCTTAGCACCCTGATCGGCGCCAGGAAAAATCGAAATACGCACGTCGGCGGCGGAGGCCGCGCGGACCGCGCGGACGCAGGCCCAGAGCATGACCTCGGGGCCCGGCAGCCAGGGGTGCCGGGTGTCGGGGGCGACGACCCAGCGGGGGCCGGTGGCCGGGGCGGGAGTGAGCGGGGGGATCGTCACGGCGTCCCCGAGGCCGTGGCAGAGCGGGGGCGGGACGGAGTCGCCCCACTCCTCCCAGTGCAGCAGGGCCGGTAACCGCTGGGCGGTGCCGGGCGCGGCGAAGAGCAGCATCCGGCCCCGGTGGACGGCGACGGGCCCGGAGCCGGGGCCCTCGGCCCAGAGCTGGTCGAGCATCCGGCGGCCGAAGATGCTGTCCACGTTGACGACGTCGAAGACCGCCCCGCAGGGCAGGACGGCGGGGGCGGCGGGCCGGCCCTCCCAGAGTGCGAGCGTGGAGCGCGGGAACGCGGCGGCGGAGGCGAGCCAGTCGGCACCGGCGGCGGTGACATGGGCGGAGTGGTGGCGCCGCTCGTCGGGGTCCCGGAGGAACCGGAAGATGTCCTGCCGCTCGCTCCGCCGCTCGTCGGTGTCGCTCTGGGCGGGGCTCAGCGGGGTCTCGTCTCGTAGCCATGCACTCATGACCCAAGATCTACCGGCAGTGACGGAACTGTTTCCCAGTGTTGCCAAAAACCCGGACAGGGCACGTGCCGGGGGAGTATCTTTCGCCCCGGCATATGCCAGACGAGTCAGTGGCCGGACGAGCCAGTGACCGGACGAGCCAGTTGTCAGGCGAGTCAGTCGTCGGTCGGTGTCCCGCCGGCGCGGAGCAGATCCCGCCCGAAGTCGATCATGCGGCGGGCGTAGTCCTCGGTCCACTCCGCCCGCTCGGCGACGTCCGCCGCCGTCAGCCGGTCGAAGCGGCGCGGGTCGGCCAGCTGGGCCGCCGCCATCGCCTGGAACTCGATCGCCCGGTCCGTCGCCGCGCGGAACGCGAGCGT
This sequence comes from Streptomyces sp. NPDC058579, assembly GCF_042718575.1. Lineage (NCBI taxonomy): Bacteria > Bacillati > Actinomycetota > Actinomycetes > Kitasatosporales > Streptomycetaceae > Streptomyces > Streptomyces sp. NPDC058579. The sequence goes on along the minus strand of NZ_JBHXPI010000042.1, from coordinate 40,310 downwards.
CAGCTCGGTCGCGCGCGCCAGCAGCTCGCGGGGGTCGTCGAGCGACTCCAGGTCGAAGAAGTGCTCCGGGTCCGCGGTCGCCTCGGCGGGCTCGAAGACCAGCGGCGCCGGCCGGAGCCGCCGTTGCCCGTTCCGCTCCGCGGATTCCGCCATGGTCCTTCTCCTCCTCGCACACACACGGCCCGGACTCCCGGGCCTCCTTCCATTGTCCCGCGCCGCGCAAGAGGGCGCGGCGCGGGGCGGATGCGGGTGCGGCCCGCGGCGGGCGCGATCAGCCGTCGAGGCCGCGCAGGTACACCGCGAGTCCGCCGAAGAACTCACGTTCGGCGTCGACCCCGGGCGCGTCCCGGGCCGCCTCGGTCATGAACGGGAAGCGCTCGTGCGGCAGCTCGGCGATGGCGCTCGTGCCCGCGCCGGCGAGGGAGCCCAGGTGTTCGAGCTGGATGGCGCCGACGACGTACGCGATGAGGCCGCGCAGGGCGACGACCCGACGCTCGCCCTCGATGCCCGCCTCGGCGAGGAGCCCGAGGACCGACTCCGACCAGCGCAACAGCCCGGGCAGCCGGTGCCGGTGGCCGACGGTCAGCGGAACGGCGGCCGGGTGCTCGATCGCGCTCGCGCGGAGCCGGGCGACCATGACGACGACCCGGTCCCGCCAGGGCGGTCCCGCGGGGGGCGGGGTCGGGTCGACGGAGCTCAGGACCCGCTCGGCGACGAGGCCCTCCAACTCGTCGCGGTCGGCGACGTACCGGTAGAGCCCCATGGTGCTCATGCCGAGTTCCTTGGCGACCGTGCGCATCGACAGGCCGGGGAGCCCGTCGCGGTCGATGACGGCGAGGGCGGCGGCGGCCAGGTGGTCCGGGGTGAGGGAGCGGGGGCGCGGCATGGGTTGACAGCGTACGCCATACGCCTATGGTGTTAAGAGTACGCCGTACGCCTACGTGTGTGGGGGTGCGCCGTACGCCTACAAGGAGGTATCACCCGTGCTCACACCTGGCGCCCGCGTTCCCGTCAGCACGCTCGACCCGGTCCTCGGCCCCCCGGTCGCCGTCCCGGACCCCGACCCCGGGCGGCTGGTCCATCTCCAGTTCCGGCGCTTCGCCGGCTGCCCCATCTGCCACCTCCACCTGCGGTCCTTCGTCCGCCGGTACGAGGAGATCGAGGCGGCCGGGATCCGCGAGGTCGTGGTCTTCCACTCCCCGCCGGAGGAGCTCCACCCGCATCTGGACGGCCTGCCGTTCCCGGTCGTCGCCGACCCCGGCAAGCGGCTCTATGAGGCCTTCGGGGTGGAGTTCTCGCCCCGCTCACTGTTCTCCCCACGAGCCTTGGCGCCCGTGGCGCGGGCCATCGCCCTCGGCACCGGAGACATACTGCGCGGCCGTCAGCGCCCGCCGCGCCTGAGGCCGCGGGGCGGACGATTCGGCCTCCCCGCGGACTTCCTGATCGGCGCCGACGGCCGCGTGGCCGCCGTGAAGTACGGCGTCCACGCCGACGACCAGTGGCCCCTCGACGAACTCCTCACCCTGGCCACCACGACGAGGCGCCCCGCAGCGAAGCCCTGACCTCAGGGCCTCACGGCCGCCAGGACACGCGGTGTTCGGCCAGATGGGAGAGGACCGCGTGATTGGCCTCCCAGCCGTCCGGGAACTTCACCGTGACGCCCAGCTGGACCGGTTCCGTCGAGGGGTGGTCGTCCAGGAGGTCGGCGATGCCCGCGCGGCAGACGACGATGCAGGCGTGGCGGTGGCGGGAGGCCAGGACGCAGAGGCGGCCGGTCTCCAGGTGGAAGGCCGTGGCGTCCGGGCGGCCCGACAGGGGGTGGAGGACGACCGTCACGTCGTACTCGCGGCCCTGGAGGCGGTTCGCCGTGTCCACGGTCACGCCCGCGACGCCCAGCTCCGCGAGGGCCGCGCGGACCGCCGCCGCCTGATCGCGGTGGGCCGTGCCGACCGCGATCCGGTCCGGGGTCAGCGGCACCGGCTCCGGCCCCCGCTCGCTCACCGCCGCGCCGCCCCGGTCGAGGAGGCGGCGGACCACCAGTGCGACCGCGCGGACCGCCTCGGGGTCCGTGCGCGGGGTGTGCCGGGCCGGCAGTTCGAGGAGGCCCCAGCCCGACTCCGCCGCCTCGTCCAGGACCCGGTCAGGGCCCGAGCCGTCCGACGGCACCCCGAACGCCAGCCGCCGGTCACCGTGGTCCGTACCGCTGCGGAACCGGGTGTACGGGTAGAACGCGTCGGACACCAGCGGCGCCGCCGACGCCGGCAGCCGCCAGGACACCGGCAGCCGGTGCTGCGGCAGCTCCGGGTTGTGCGCCAGGAGCGTGGAGACCGCGGACGCCGACGGGTCGTACGACAGGCCCGCCCACTGCTCCGCGCCCACCACCGAGAACGGGTCCAACTGGCCCGGGTCGCCCACGAACAGCGCCCGCTCGAACAGCCCCGCCACCGCGAGCAGCGCGTCCGAGCGCATCTGGTACGCCTCGTCCACGATCGCGTGCGCCCACGGCTCGACGTTCTTCACGTGCGCCCACTTCGCGGCCGTCGAGATCGTCACCGGAAGCCCCGCCAGGTCCCCCACCTTCGCCGACTTCCGTACGTTCTCCAGGTCGTCGAGCGCCTTGTCGTACGGATCGCTGTCGTTCGAGTGCAGCCGACCCACATCCAGGCCAGGCTGCTTCTCCGCGAGCCGCAGCACCAGGTCGTCCACCTGGGCGTTCGTCTGCGCGACCACCATCAACGGGCGGCCCGCCTCGGCCAGTTCCAGCGCGGCGCGGACCACGAGCGTCGACTTGCCGGCGCCCGGCGGGGAGTCCACGACGACGCCCCGGGCGTTCCCGTGCAGGGTGTCGGCCAGGATGCCGGCGGTGGCCTTCGCGGCCTCCGCGGAGGGGTCGAACGTCACAGCAGGTCCTCCGGCGTCGGGGCGTCGGGCAGTTCGGCGGCGTCCGAGCGCGGGGGGCCGCCGTGCGTCCAGGGTGTCTCCTCCGGGTCGGGCAGCTTCGCGCCCACCCGCTGGTCGTGCTCGAAGAGCGTCCAGGCGATCCGCTCGCCCTTCTCCGGCACCGACCCCTCCGCGGGCTCCTTCGAACGGCCCATCCGGTCGGTCACCCGCAGCACGAGCGAGCCGTCCTCCTCGTACCGCACGAACTCCGCCGTCTGCGGCTTGCCTTCGAGCGAGCGGAACACCTTGACCCCCGCGCCCAGGTGCGGCCGGTCGTCCGTACGGACCGTCAGGAGCGGGCGCGGCGAGGGGCGCTTCGACTCCGACCAGGCCATCGTCACCTCCGCCACCTCCGCGACGAACGCCTCGCCCGACAGCCGCCGCCCCGCGAGCACCAGCGGATCGTCCAGGGCCTCCTGCGCCTCCAGCTGGCCCTGCGCCGACTCGCGGGCCGCCAGCTTCTGCGCCGCCGTCACCGCGTCGTCGCGGCGTGGCTGCGGCGGCTCACCGGCGAGCACGCGGTCGCGGTGGCCGGTGAACGACCAGCGGTCGCGGGTCCACCGGTCCGGCACCCGCACGCCCTCCGGCAGCTCCCGCACCAGGTCGAGCGCGCGCCACACCGCGTCCCAGGTCGGCTTCAGCTGGGAGACGATCAGCCGGCGGATCTCCCGCTCGGCGCGGTGCAGTTCGGCGAGCCGCTCGTCGGCGCTCTCGCCGTCCTCCGCCGAGGCCAGCGACTGCCGGGCCCGGTCGAAGCGCTCGATCGCGGGCGCGAGCAGCCGGTTGTCGAAGGCCGGGTCGGTCGCGGGCCCTGCGGGCGGGCAGAGCAATTGCCCGTCCCGGTCCCGGCCGAGCTCGGCGCGGAGCGCGGCCTCGGGCCCGGACGCGCCGTCGTCGGCGTCGATCCAGGCCAGGAGCGCGCCGAGGTGCTGGTCCTCCAGGGAGGACTGGCCGGTCGCCCAGTGCCGGTTCAGCAGGTCCGTCGCGGAGAGCAGCAGCGAGGAGCCCGGTACGCGGGCCCGCTCGCCGAGGTGCGTCAGCCAGCGGCCGAGCAGCGGCACGCGCGGCGGCGCGGGGAACGGCGTCTCCGGGTCCTGCTCCGCCGTCCGCCGGAACCGCATCGAGCGCCCGAGGAGCCGTACGTACTCGATGCCCGCCCGGCTCGGCACGACCAGCTGCGGCGCGTCCGCGCACAGGTCGACCTCGACCTTGACCTTCTTGCCCGTCTCCGGGTCGGTCTCGTTCCGCTCCGCCGCCTCGACGACGTCCGCGAACGAGTCGATGTACGGCAGGACTTCCTCGGCCAGGTCCGCCAGGAACGCGAACCGCAGGTCACGGTCGCGCGGCTGCGCGACGACGAGGAGCCGGGGCTCCTCCCGGTCCGTCCCCACGAGCGCGCCGAGCGGCGCGCCCGCCTCTCCCGCCGTCGTCAGCGGTACGAGGACCAGCGGCCGCTCCGACACGTGCCGGTGCCGCACCGTGGCCAGCGGCTGCGCCCGCCCGGACTCGACGGCCTCAAGGCGGGCGAGGGTGGAGATCAGCGACATGAGGAGCCTCCCGTCGCCAGCGCCTCGGCGCGCAGGGCCTGTGCGCGGCGGAGGGCCTCGACCGTCGGGTCGTCCGGGTCGTCCGGGTCGCCGTGCTCGCCGCGGGCGGCCGCCAGGACCGCGCCGACCGTCGTCAGGCTGCCCAACTCGCCCCGTACCGAACGGCCCAGGGTCTCCACCGCGCCCGCGTCCCGGGCGCGGTCGCGGCAGTGGAAGGCCAGCTCGCACGCCGAGAGGCACTCAGGGGCGTACGCGTGCGGGACGGACTCCACCGCCTCCGCCAGCTGCTCCGCCGAGCAGCTCTCCACGTCGAAGGTGACGCCCTCAGGCAGCGCGGCCGCGATGTCCTCGATCCGGGTCAGCCGGGTCAGTTGACGGCGGGTCACCGACAGCTGCTTGCGCACGTCGACGACCGAGGCCGTCGGCAGGTTGGAGAAGTCCTTCGGGCAGACGAGGAGGACGTGCGGGGCCACCTCCGCGCCCTCGGTCACCGCCGCGACCCGCTCCAGGGCCAGGACGTACACCGCGGACTGGCGGGCCGCCGCGCCCACCTTGGACGCGTCCGCCGAACCGTCGATCATCGGGAAGGACTTGATCTCCACGACCGTCCACCGGCCGTCGGGGTGCACCACGACGGCGTCGGGCTCCAGATAGGCGGGGGAGCCCGCCACCTCCAGGGCCAGCATCGGGTGGTCGAGCAGCGACCACGCCCCGGCGGCGGTCGCCTCGCGCAGCGCGAGGGCCGTGCGGGCGGCGCGGCCCTGGGGCCCGGCCGCCGTCAGGTCGGGGAGCTGGACCGCGCCGGGCTCCTCGATGCCGAGCAGCCGCAGCAGCTCGCGCCCGCCGTCCGCCTTGACCTTCGCCTCGAAGGCGTTCCCCCGCATGAACGCGAACTGCGACTGCCCGAACGCCGCCGGCGAGCCGAGCTTCGACGCGAGCGCGGTCTTGTCCACCCCCGCGCCGTCGAGCAGCGCGCGCCGCCGGCAGCCGGGGTTGGCGGCGAGCGCCGCCAGGGCGCGCGCGTCCAGCGGGCGCGGCACCACGGCCGGCCCGCGCAGCTCTGCGAGCCGCTGCCACACCCGCGGCTGTCGTGTCGTCTGCGGCGGAAGAGAGGCTCCGCCGTCGAGGGAATCGCTCACCCGCGGAAGTCTCCCATCCGCCACTGACATCCGACCGCGGTTCCCCGCGAACCGCAGGTGAGGGGCCGCCCGCAGGCCACCGGGAATTCAGGTGGGAGATGATGGAGGTACACCGAACGGGTCACCTGCCGGATCACCGACCGGGTCACCCGAGAACGTGCTCCTTACCCTGCTCCGTCGAACATTCAGGGAGCCTTCATGGCACCGCGCATCCTGCTCGCCCGGCACGGGCAGACCGAATGGTCGCTGTCCGGCCGCCACACCGGCAGGACGGACATCCCGCTCCTCGAAGAGGGCCGACGCGGCGCGAAGCTGCTCGGCGAGCGGCTGCACCGGGGGTTGTGGAACGGCCTGCCGAACGTGGTGGTCCGTACGAGTCCGCTGGTGCGCGCCCGGGAGACCTGCGACCTCGCGGGCTTCGGCGAGCGGGCCCAGGACTGGGACGCGCTGATGGAGTGGGACTACGGCGCGTACGAGGGGCTCACCCCGGCGCAGATCCACGAGCGTCAGCCGGGCTGGCTGCTGTGGCGGGACGCCGTGCCGGACGGGGAGAGCCTGGCGCAGGTCTCGGCCCGGGCCGACGAGGTCGTGGAGTGGGCGCGGTCGGAGGACCGGGACGTCCTGGTCTTCGCGCACGGACACATCCTGCGGACGCTCGGCGCGCGCTGGCTGGGTCAGGACATCTCCTTCGGGGCGAAGATCCGCCTCGACCCCACGAGCCTGTCGATCCTCGGCTGGGCCTACGGCGAGCCGGCCGTGGAGCGCTGGAACGACACGGGCCACATGGAGTAGCCCGCGCGGCCCGCCTCGGCGGAGGGCGCTCAGTGGGCGTTCGCCAGGACCTGGCTCGTCTCCGTGAGGATGCGGCGGATGCGGGAGGACTGGACGTCGCCCAGGGTGTCCACCACGCGCCGGGCCTCCGCCGACGCCTCGTCGCGGCGGCCCGCGTGGGCCAGGTTGCTCGCCAGCTGGGCGCGGTAGAGGGCCAGGTTGCGGGCGAAGTGCGGGTTCTGCAGAACGGTCGCGCGGTGGGCGTGGCGGGCCGCCCGGCCCCAGTCGCCGAGCGCCGCCCAGCAGTGGGCCTCCTGCGCCTCCAGCTCCGGTTCGCCGAAGAACGACATCCACTCGGGGTCCCGGTCGCCCGGCCCCTTGGCGAAGTGCCCGTGCGCCCGGCCGAGGGCCTGCTCGCAGGCCGACCGGTCGCCGAGCGCGGCCCAGGCCCCCGCCTCCCGAAGGGAGAGGAGGGCGAGCAGCCGGGCGGAGGCCAGCGGCTGCGCCGCCCGCAGCCCGGCCTGCGCGGCCCGGACCGCCTCGCGGTACCGTCCCGCGTCCCTGGCCAGGAACGACGTGTTGCAGAAGGCGTGCGCCTCCAGGGCGGGATCGCCCGCCACGCGCGCGGTGGCCAGGGCCTCCGCGTAGTGCGAGCGGGCGTCGTCGATGCGGCCCGAGTCGTGGGCGAGCCAGCCCACGGAGATCGCGAGCTCGCCCGCGCCCGCGTGCAGCCGGTCCTCGGTGGAGCGGCGGGCCGTCGTGCCCGCGTCGAGCAGGGCGTACGCCGCGCGCAGCGGCTGGGCGGCGGCCTTGTAGAGGCCCTCGGCGCCGTGCCGGTCGTCGAGCAGCCGGATCTGCCGTACGGCGTCCTCGACGGCGCGGACCTCGGCCTCGCCGATCCTGTGGGGCCCGCGAGGGGCGGGGATCGCGACGGCCGTGCCGCCGAATCCCATCGAGACGGCCGCCACCGTGGCGGTACCGCTCGTCATGAATGCGCGACGCAGCACGTCGCTCTCCTCATCGTTACGGGTGGTGAGGGCGGGTCCTGGCGGTGCCCCGGCCGGGACGGCGGCCGGCCTTCGGCCGCGTACCGCCTCCCGGGCCGAGAAGCCCAGGTCCGCCAGGGAGAGGCCGGGGAACATGTGCAGGAACACCCGCTCGTACGCGTAGTTGGGACAGCGGATCTCGCCCGCCTCCACGCGCCCGATGTAGCGGGCGTCGCACGCGACCTGCTCGCCGATCTCCCGTGCCGCCCGGCGGACCGTCGCGGCGAACTCCGCCGGCGAGTGCTGTCCGCGGAGCCGGCGGAAGGCGAGATTGGGAACTGCCCCTGACACCGCCATGGCCGAGCCCTCTCCTGTGCTGCCGGTGTTCCGGCGGGGCAAAACGTACCTGCTGTGACCGGTCGCTCACGCAGGGTTTTGCCATAAATCGGATATCTCGCTCGCGATCTGCCATGAACTGCCATCCTTTGCGGCGGCGTGCCGCCGTAGCCGTTGACGCGCACGGGCGTTGAACCATGTGGAGAGACGGAACGTGTCTTCTCAGGAGCGAGGAGGGGTCTCATGTTGGAGATCGGATCGCAGTCCACCGCACTGCACGCACCCACCCCGGACGCCAGTGCCCCGTGCACCGCACCCTGCGACCTGGTGACCGTTCCGGTCCGCCAGGGCCTGGAAGCCGTGGACATCCTCCGTCGCGGCGGGACCCCGGTCGTCGGCCCCGTGCTGCACGACGGCGCCTGCGACACCCTCGGCTTCCTCGTGCCGCCCGGCACGGCGGCGGCCTGGGACATGCCGGGCAGTGCGTGTACGCAGACCTCCGGGCGGGGTCTGCGGATCCCCGAACTTCCGGAGCTCCCCGAGCCCGCCGGCGACGCCCCGCGCCCGGCCGGCTGGCTGCTGCCGCCCGGGGACACCGGCGAGGTCACCGACCCGGCCGTGCTCCGCGAGGCCCTCGGCCAGGCCGCCCGCCTGATCGAGGCCGCCGACGGCTGCCACTAGCCGGCCACCGGCCCCCCGAGCCTCGTCGGGCGGGGACCTGGCGTGCGTGCCGATAATGGAGCACGTGGCAAGGAACAAGCAGCGTGAACGAGCGGCCGCGGCCGAAGCCGTCGTCGAGACCGTCGACGGCGGGCTCGCCGAGCTCATACCCGACCGGGAGCGGCCCCGCGGCTGGACGCTGCTGATCGACGGCGCCCCGCAGTCGCACGTCGACCTCGACGACCCGGCCCATCTCTCCTTCGAGTACCAGCGGCGCCTCGGCCACATCGCCGATCTCGCCGCCCCGCCGAACCGGCCCCTCCAGGTCGTCCACCTCGGCGGCGGGGCCTTCACGCTCGCCCGCTACATCGCCGCCACCCGGCCCCGCTCCACGCAGCAGATCGTCGAGCTCGACGGCCAGCTGGTCCAGCTCGTCCGCCGCGAGCTGCCCCTCGACGCGGCCGCCCGCATCCGCGTCCGCTCCACCGACGCCCGCGCCGGGCTCGCCAAGGTGCAGGACGGCTGGGCTGACCTGATCATCGCCGACGTCTTCAGCGGCGCGCGCACCCCCGCGCACCTGACCACCGCGGAGTTCCTCGCCGAGGTCCGCCGGGCCCTGAGGCCGGGCGGCTTCTACGCGGCGAACCTCGCCGACGGGCCGCCGCTGGCCCATCTGCGCGGCCAGATCGCGACCGCCGCCACCGTCTTCCCCGAACTCGCGCTGACCGCCGACCCGACCGTGCTGCGCGGCCGCCGCTTCGGCAACGCCGTGCTCCTCGCCTCCGACCGCGAGCTGCCCGTCGCCGAGCTGACCCGCCGGGTGGCGACCGACCCGCACCCCGGCCGGGTCGAACACGGCCGGGAGCTCGCCGACTTCACCGGCGGCGCGAGCCCGGTCACCGACGCGAGCGCGAAGCCCTCGCCCGTACCCCCGGCGTCGGTCTTCCGGTAGAAAACGTCAGCGGTCCTCGATCTCCACGCGGGGCGCGGTGTCGTGCCAGACGCAGAAGACCGACAGCTCGCGGCCGTCCCTGGTGAACGTGACCCGGATCCAGGTGGGTTGCTTCCACACCTGCATCTGCCAGCCCGAGGACGGGGTGGCAGAGACCAGCTCCGCCGAGCTCTCGCCGAGGTCGAAGACGACCCGGCCGCCGTCCACCGCGTAGGACTTCACGCTTCCGCCGCCCTGCGGCGGCTTCGTGGCGGGCGGCTTGGAGGGGGTGGTGGGCTTGCGCGAGGGGGTCGCGGGGGCCGAGGACGGCTTCGTGGTGGACGGGTCCGCCGACGGTGTGGCGGAGGCGGTGGGGTCCGGACCGTGCGTGGACGAGGCACGGGTCTCGTCGGTGGTCCCGGCCGGAATCGGCAGGGCGCGCGGCGGGTCGTAGACCGTACCGGCCAGTACCGTATGGACGCCCCACCAGGACAGAGTGACCGCCGCGCCCGTGGCGAGCGACCACGCCATCGCGTGAACAAGTCCTCTATGCATCCGGGCCATACTGCACCACCTTGTAGACGGCGGTCCCACAGGGTGGACCTTGCTTCGGGTTCGCCCGTATGGCGTACGGTGCGGGCCATGGCAAGTGTGCTCGTGGTCGAGGACGACCAGTTCGTGCGCTCCGCCCTCATTCGGCATCTGACCGAGGCCTCCCACACCGTACGGAGCGTCGGAACGGCCCTGGAGGCGCTGCGCGAGGTCGCCCATTTCCGTTTCGACGTGGTCATCCTGGACCTCGGACTGCCCGATCTGGACGGGTCAGAGGCGCTGAAGATGCTCCGCGGCATCACCGATGTGCCGGTGATCATCGCGACCGCGCGGGACGACGAGGCGGAGATCGTCCGGCTGCTCAACGACGGCGCGGACGACTACCTGACCAAGCCCTTCTCCGTGGAGCACCTGTCCGCGCGGATGGCCGCCGTGCTGCGGCGTTCGCGGGCGGCCGCGGGCGAGGTCCCGCCGTCGCGGGTGATCCAGGTCGGCGGCCTGTCCATCGACCCGCTGCGCCGGCAGGCGGAGCTCGACGGGGCCGGGCTCGACCTGACCCGGCGGGAGTTCGACCTGCTGGCCTTCCTGGCGGGCCGGCCCGGTGTGGTCGTGCCGCGCAAGGAGCTGCTCGCCGAGGTGTGGCAGCAGTCGTACGGGGACGATCAGACCATCGACGTACATTTGTCATGGCTGCGGCGGAAGTTGGGCGAAACGGCCGCCCGTCCCCGTTATCTGCACACCCTGCGCGGGGTGGGCGTGAAGCTCGAACCGCCCCGGGAGCAGCAGCCGTGAGATGGGCCCTCGTCAAGGTGTCGCTGGCCGTCACCGCCATGGTCGTCATCGCCTTCGCCGTACCGCTCGCTCTCGTCGTCAAGGAGATGGCCAACGACCGGGCCTTCTCCAACGCCGAGCGGCGCGCCGCCGGGCTCGCGCCCGTGCTCGCCATCACCACCGACCGCGACGAGCTCGACCGGGCCGTGGCCACCACCGAGGACGGCGCCGCCGGGCGGATGGCCGTCCATGTCCCGGCCGGCGACGAACCGGGCGCCGAGGGCCTGGAGATCGGCACCCGGCGGGCCACGGAGGAGGACCTGCGAACCACCCGCGAGCTGGGCCGGGCCACCATCGCCGAGGTGGACGGCGGCTCGGTGCTGCTCCAGCCCACCGCGCTCTCCACCGGCCAGGTCGCCGTGGTCGAACTCTTCGTCCCCGAGGGCGAGGCCACCAACGGCGTCACCACCGCCTGGCTCGTCCTCGCCGGTGTCGGCATCGCCCTGATCGTCGGCTCGGTCGCGGTCGCCGACCGGCTCGGCGTACGGATGGTCCAGCCCGCGCAGCGCCTCGCGGGCGCCGCGCACGACCTGGGCGAGGGCAAGCTCGGCGCGCGGGTCCCCGAAGAGGGGCCGCCCGAGCTGAAGTCGGCCGCGATCGCCTTCAACTCCATGGCCGACCAGGTCGTCCAGCTGCTCGCCAACGAGCGCGAGCTGGCCGCCGACCTCTCCCACCGGCTGCGCACCCCGCTGACCGTGCTCCGGCTGAACGCCGCCTCGCTCGGCTCGGGCCCCGCGGCCGACCAGACCCGGGCAGCGGTCGAGCAGTTGGAGCGCGAGGTCGACACCATCATCCGTACGGCGCGGGAGGCCAAGCCGCAGACCCAGGCGACCGGTCCGGGCGCGGGCTGCGACGCCTCCGATGTCGTACGGGACCGGATGGACTTCTGGTCCGCGCTCGCCGAGGACGAGGGCCGCAAGGTACGGGTCGCGGGCATCGACCGGCCGGTCCGCATCCCGGTCGCCCGGCCCGAACTCGTCGCCGCGCTCGACGCGCTGCTCGGCAACGTCTTCCGGCACACCCCGGAGGGGACGGCGTTCTCGGTGGACGTCCACAACGGCGACGACGCGGTCATCGTGCTCGTCTCCGACGCGGGGCCCGGCATCGCCGACCCGGCCGCCGCGCTGACGCGCGGCAACAGCGGCCGGCAGGCCGGCTCGACCGGTCTCGGCCTGGACATCGTCCGGCAGATGGCGGAGGCCACCGGCGGTGACGTCGCTATCGGGCACTCGGTGCTCGGCGGTACGGAGGTCCGGATATGGATCGGTCTGGACGGGCGCCGCTCCGGCGACACGGGCGGCCGGCGCGGCCAGCGGGGCCGCCGCAAGAAGCCGGCCGCGCAGCGCGCCCGGTGACCGGAGGGGCTCCGCCCCGTACGGCCTAGGGCCTGTCCGGCGGATCAGGGTCGGATAGGCCGTGCCAGGCGTCGCGGCCCCGGCCATGATCCGCCGGACAGGCCCTAGTGCTCCACCATGTCGCCCAGGGCGCGGTCGAGGTCGCTGGCGAAGCGCTGCCATTCCCGGGCGTAGGAGTTGGCCAGGTCGGCGACCGCGACGGCGCAGTGCACCGGCACCGCGGCCATCAGCTGCTGCCCGGCTTCGAGATCCGGTGCGCGCTTGTTCAGCCAGCGCAGCAAGGCGCGCCCGGACTCGGTGAACCGGAGCGAGGGGTCCTTCGCCAGGGTCTCGATGCGCTGCTCGCGCAGGTCGCCCGCCGGCGGCCCGGCGGGCCGCTCGCAGCGGCCTGCCTCGCGTACGAGGCCGGGGCCCGGCGGCGGTGGCGGGGCCTGCTCGTCTCGGCGTAGCCGCTGCCGGATCGCGCCCGCGGTGCTGATGGACACGCCCGCGCTGGCGGCGACCTCGCTGAGCGTGGCGCCGGGGTGTTCGGCGAGGAAGGCGACGGCCACCTCGCGGCGCCGGGCCGCGTCGAGCGGGCGGGCGCGGCCGTCCGCCCCGACCCGGAGCTCCGGCTGCGCGACCTCCTCGGTCGACGTACGGCGGACGGCGCTCACGGTCTTGGGCGAGAGGCCGGCGATGCGCGCGATCGCGCGGTCCGACAGATCGGGGTGCGAGGTCAGGATCCGCCCTGCGGCGGCCTTGCGGTCCTTGAGCGTCAGGGGCAGGCCGTGGGAGACGTTGGCCGACACGGAGTGGATGAAGACCTCGCCGGCCGGTCCTTCCAGGAACCGGACCGGGATCTCCGTCTCGCCCCGGAGCCGGGCGGCGTGGAGGCGGTGCATTCCGTCGACCACGCGCATGGTGCCCCGGTGCACCAGGACCGGCTCGATGGCGCGCTGCGCGAGCACCTCGACGTGCTCCCGGCTCAACCCGCCGAGGCGGGGCGAGTCGGCGGCCAGCAGGGAGTCCGTCGGTACCAGGTGGACGTCCGAACACGCGCCGCCCCCGGTCATGGCCTCAAGATCACTGTCCGTCGCCTCTAATACGTCCCTCAATTCCTCCACCACCCTTTCCTCACGCGAGCGCATGGGCATGACAGCCCGCCGCGAGGCCGCGGCGGGGCACGGTTCCGGGCACGGTTCGACCATAACAAAAATAGCGTTCTTTATGTTCTGTAGAGTGGGCAAACACCTCCCCAACTCGCGGGGAGACGCCGGTCGTTCGGATCGACACCAGGGGGCCAGCCGAAACATGACAGAGGGATCGACAACGTGGCGCAGACACGAGCCGCGCTCACCCGAAGCCGGGTACTATCCGCCGCCGCCCTGGAGCTCGCCCGGTACGGCTACGCCGGCACGTCGCTGGCGCGCATCGCCTCGCAGGCCGGGGTGACGCAAGGGGCGCTCACCTTCCACTTCCCGACCAAACCCGAACTGGCCCGGGGCGTCTACGAGGAGGGTGCGACCGCCACGCGCACGGCCGTCGAACGCGCCCTGGAGCGCTCGCCGCTGCCGCTGCAGAACATCATCGACCTCACCCATGAGGTGGCCCGGCTGCTGCGCTCCGACACCGCCGTGCAGGCGGCCGCACGGCTCAGCCGCGAGACCGCCTGGACGGGGTGTTTCTGGCACCGGCTCTGGCTCGCCGAGGTCGAACGCCTCGCCGACCGGGCGTACGCGCGGGGGGAGTTGGCCGAGAGCTGTACGGCGGGGCTGCTGTGCTCCCTGGTGGTGTGCATGCTCGCCCGGTTCGACAGCCCCTCGGTCCCCACGACCGGCACGGTACGCGAAGACCTCGAAGCCCTCGCGCAGTTGTGGTGCCTGGCGCTCGGCGCGGTGGCCGCGACCCGCCCTCCCGGCCTGCTGCCGGGCGGAAGCCCCGACGGAAGTCAGGGCTGAGGGGAGTCACCGCGCCGTCCAGCCTCCGTCCACCGGGACCGCGGCCCCGGTGGTGAACGAGGAGCGGTCGGAGCAGAGCCACAGCGCGGCCTGCGCCACCTCGGAGGGGTCGGCCAGGCGGCGCTGGATGGCGCGGCTGGTGAACGGCTCGTACAGCGAGGGCGTACGGGTGAGGACCTCGTCCATCAGCTCGGTGCGGGTGCTCCCCACCACCAGGGCGTTGACCCGGATGCCGTGCGGACCGTACTCGTCGGCGGCGGCCCGGGTGAGGCCGAGCACGGCGTGCTTGGCCGCGATGTAGGGGGCGGCGGTGCCGGTGGCGCGCAGGCCCGCGACGCTGGAGGTGTTGACGATGGCGCCGCGGGTTCCGGATTCGAGCATCGCGCCGATCTGGGCGCGGAGGCAGTTCCACACACCACGGACGTTGACGTCCATGATCCGGTCGTAGTCGGCGTCGTCCGTCTTGTGCAGGGGGGTGCCCGAGGAGGCCCAACCGGCGTTGTTGAAGGCCGCGTCGAGCCCGCCGTAGGTGTCCAGGGCCCGGTCGACGGCGCGCTGGACGGCGTCGGCGTCGGTGACGTCGGCCGGTACGCAGAGGGCTTCGGCGCCGGTCTCGCGGATGAGCCGGGCGTGGTGTGCGAGCCGGTCCTCGCGCCGCGCCACGAGGACCACGGCCGCGCCTTCGGCGGCGAAGGCGTGCGCGGCGGCGGCGCCGATGCCGCTGGACGCGCCGGTGATCATGACGGTCCTGCCGTGGAGGAGCGGGGTGGGTGAGGCCACGGCACGGGGTCCAATCGACGGGCGGGCAGGGCGGGGGCTTTCCGTACGAGAGGCCCTACGCGCCGACGTGGGTGAGGAAGGCCGGCGCGTGCTCGGTCGCCCACGTGCGGAACGGCCGGGGCGCGTGGCCCGTCGCCTCGCGCACCCCGTCCGTCACGGCGGCCTTGGACCCGCGGTTCTGCCGCTCGGCGCTGAGCGTGCGCGCGTCCACCAGGATCTCGGGCATGCGGCGGCGCCACTCCTGGCGGGCCTGGTCAAGGGAGATCTCCTCGAAGACCAGCGGCCGGCCCAGGACCTCGGACAGGGTGGCGGTCTTCTCCCGGGCGGAGATCGCGCGCGGCCCGGTGAGCGCGTACGTACGCCCGACGTGGCCGGTGCCCGTCAGCGCCTGGACGGCGGCGTCGGCGATGTCGGCCGGGTCGACACAGGAGTTGAGGGAGTCTCCGTGGAGACCGCGCACGATGCCGTGCCGGGCGATGCCGTCCCGCCAGTCCAGGGCGTGCGACATGAAGGAGCGGGGCCGCAGCAGGGTCCACGGAAGGCCGCTCGCCCGCAGCCGCTCCTCGTTCTCGCGCTGCCGGCGGGTGATGACGTCGTCGGCGTCCGGATCGGTCACGGCCTGGGCGGACAGCTTGACGACGTGCGGGGTGCCGGCCGCGGCGGCGGCGTGGAGGAGGTTGATGTCGTGCTCGGGGCTCAGCGGGTCGTTGGTGATCAGGAGCAGCGCGTCCGCCCCGCGCAGGGCGGGCCGGAGCGTGCCGGGGGAGGCGAAGTCCGCGCCGACGAGCCGGCCGGGCAGGCCCAGGGCGGCCGCCTTCGCCGGGTCTCTGGTCAGCAGGGCCACGTCGTACGTTCCCGCCGCGGCCAGCCGCACCGCGGTGAGCCGGCCGACCGTTCCGGTGGCGCCGGCGAGGACGATACGGCGGGCCGGTTCCTGCGGTCCGGGGGGAGAGTCGTTCATGGGGCCCTTCCGAGGTCGGGGTCGACAACGACGGTGGCGGCGCCGGGTGCCGCGATGCCCGGCAGCAGCAGCCGCCACATGGAGCAGGTGCGCTCGGTCAGGTCCGCCCGGCCGGTGACCAGTTGGGAGTAGAGCTGTACGCCCGTACAGGCGCCGACGACGAACTGGGCGACCTCCTCGGGCGAGACGCCCTCGCGGAGGCTCCCGTCGGCGCGGGCCACTTCGAGGTGGCCGACCATGATGTCCTTCCAGCCCTCGAAGGAGTCGCTGTCGCGCATGCCGAAGCGGCTCTGCTCGACGGCCAGCCGGACACCGGCGCGCAGCATCGGGTCGGTCTGCAGCCGGTGGGCCCAGACCAGCGTGATGTCGACCAGGCGCTGGAGTCCGCTGGACTCCAGGAGCGGCTCGATCACATAGGGCTGGGCGTTCATCACCTCGTGGGCCAGGTCCTGCTTCGAGGGGAAGTGGAAGTAGAGCGCGCCGAGCGTGACGCCCGCCCGCTTGACGATGCGGGTGACGCTCGCGCCTTCGTAGCCCTCCTCGTCGAAGAGCTCCGCCGCCGCCTTGATGATCAGGTTGCGCGTGCGGACGGCTCGCTCCTGCTTCAGATCAGTCACCCGTGCGTCCGATCACCCTCGTCGACTCACTCTCGACTCGCCCCCGACATCGCTCTCGGCTCGCTCTCGAAAGGAAACCGAACGTATTTTATGTTAGCGCGAGTGACGGAGTCTCAGGGGGTGAACACGGAGATCCGGTCGGTCACGTCCTCGGGCACCCGTCGCTGCGAGGCCCTGCTGCGCGGCGGGGTGCCGATGCACAGCCAGCCCAGCAGGCGTTCCTCCTCGCGCAGGCCGAGGACGCGGCGGATCCGGCCGGACTTGGTGAACGCGCCGGTGCGCCAGACGCTGCCGAAGCCGCGGGCGTGCAGCAGCAGGGTCAGGGAGTCGGTCATCGCGCTGGTGGCGGCGAGCTGCTCCCACTCGGGGACCGGCGGACCGCCCCGGCCGGTCCGGTCGTGCGGCACGGGGGAGAAGACCAGCGTGGCGAGGAGCGGCGCGCCCTGGATCTCCTCCAGCCACTCCGGCCCCGGCCCGGGCCCCGTGGGGCCCGCGCTCTCGTCGGCGAGGCAGCGCTCCAGGGCGGCGCGGCCCTCGTCGCGTATCAGGATCAACCGCCAGGGCCGCAGGCCGCCGTGGTCGGGGGCGGTGGCGGCGGCGCGCAGGAGATACGCGAACTCCTGGTCGTTCGGGGCGGGTTCGACGAGGTGCTGTTCGCTGCGGCGGGACAGCACGGCCGTCATGACATCCACGGGTGTTCCTCCTCTGCGTTCTCGGGCGTCGCGACGGTCGTGCCGGCCTCACCGCGCGGCCTCACGGGGCGGCCTCACCGCGCGGCCTCACGGGGCCGTCTCACGGGGCGGTCTCACCGGGCGGCCTCACGCCAGGGACCGGACGACCCTCAGCGCCCTGTCCACGTCCTTCGGGAAGTTGACGATCCCGGCCGACAGGCGCACGTGCGGGACCGCGTACGGGGTGCCGCTGGCGATGACCCGGTGGTCGCGGAAGATCTGCACGACGTCCTGCGGCTTGTAGCCCTCCACGTCGAAGATGACGAAGCCCGCGGAGCGCCCGGCGTCGACCGGCGTGTGCAGCGTGACGTGCTTCATGCGGGCCAGACCCTCCTTGATCTGCCCGTTCAGCTCGGCGATCCGGCCGTGCACCCGCCCGCGGCCGATCTGCCGGTGGAAGCGGAACGCCTCGACGACGGCCCACTGGTGCTCGTACGCGAAGAAGCCGCCCGGGCTGACCCACGCGGCCTGCGTCGGGCCGGCCGGCGGGCGTTCCTGCCGCCAGGCGTCGGTGGTCTCCTTCGCCATCAGGCTGGGGATCGTCGGCCGCAGGAGCGCCCAGCTCTCCGGCTTGCCCCAGATGATCCCGGTGCCGTGCGGACCGAGGATCCACTTGTGTGTCCCCGCGGCGAAGAAGTCGCAGCCCATCTTCGCGACGTCCTCGTCCACCACGCCGAAGCCGTGGACCCCGTCCACCACCAGCAGGACGCGGTCCGCCTCGTCGCGATGGCGGTTCAGCTCCTTGATGGCGGCCGCGAGCGGGGCGATCGGCAGCCGCACGCCGGTGCCGGAGTGGACCCAGGTGACGCCGACGACCCGGGTGTGCGGGCGGATCGCGGCGCGGATCCGCGCCACGGCCTCGTCGGCCGAGAAGTTGAGCGACGATTCGTAGAGAGGGATCTTCCGCATGCTCCCGCCCCACTTCTCGACGGCGAGCCGAATCGATTCGTGGTGCGGATAGAACTCGTGCGTGGTGGTCAGCACCTCCTGGCCGGGCTTCAGCCGCAGGCCGTTGTAGATGAGGGCGAGCCCCATGGTGGTGCTGCTGGTGAGGGCGATCTCCTCGGGCTTCCCGCCGACGTATTCGGCGGCGGCCGCGCATACGTCACGCCACAGCTTGTCCTCGTCGCGCTGGAACATGTTGTCGTCGAGGAAACTGTACGGATTCTCGTCGAACGCCTTGCGGTATTTGCTGATCGCCTCACGTACCGGAGCCGGGTTCGAGGCGAAATAGAAGTTCGACAGATGCGCGTACTCGGGCGCGAGCAGGAACTGCGCGCGGACGGATTTCCAGTCGTGCGGCCGGAAGGGCTCGGGAGTCGCCTCCTGTGCGGCGGCGGCCTTTCCCAGCGGGCCCAACGACAGCGCGGAAGCCGCGATACCGGAACCGGCCAGAATCCTGCGGCGCGAAAGAGACACGATCACTCCATGGGGTGGGGTGGATTGTGCGATGCCGGACAGGAAAGAGTGAAGGATCGTCGTCCTGTTCCGTCAAGTCCGGGCCGGTTCCGGGCCGTTTCCGCGCCGGAGGGCCGCCCGTCGCGGGCTTCGACGGCTTAGGCGGCTTCGACTGAGGAAGTTCCACACTCGGAACTCGGGCCCGTACGGTCCGCGGGCCGGCCGCCGCTTCCGGTCGTCCGGCGGCGGGAGTGCGGAGTTCCGACCCCATTCGTTGACGGTCCATCTCGGGCCGCTCAATGATGAATTCGAACTCGCCGGAGTGAATTCCCTCCGGCCGAAGAATCCGAACTATGTGAATGGCAGAGCTGTTTCCATCGGACGTTGGAAGGGCCTGGGGTTCAGAATGCATCAAGCGAGCGCGGACGTGGCCGTCGTAGGAGCGGGTCCGGCCGGCCTGTACGCCGCCTACTGCGCGGGATTCCGAGGGCTTTCCAGCGTGATCGTCGACGCGCTGCCCGAGCCGGGCGGCCAGATCGCGGCCCTCTACCCGGAGAAGAAGATCCATGACGTCGCCGGCCATGTCGCCGTACGTGGACGGGAGTTGATCGAGCGCCTGGTCGCCCAGGCCGCGCCGTTCGACCCGCGCTACCTGCTCGGCAGGACCGCGGCCACCCTGACCAGGGACGCGCATGGGACGGGCTGGGAGATCGGCCTGGAGGGCGGCGGGCGGGTGCGGGCCGGCGCCGTCGTGATCGCGGCCGGACTCGGCCGCTCCGTCCCGCGCACGCTGCCCTGTCTGCGACCGTACGAAGGGCGGGGCGTCGCCCACCACGTGCCGCGCCTCGACGAACACCGGGACCGTGACGTGGTGATCGTCGGCGGCGGCGACAGCGCGGTCGACTGGGCGCTCGCCCTCGCGCCGATCGCCCGCTCCGTCACCGTCGTCCACCGCCGCTCGGCCTTCCGCGCCCACGAGCACGGCGTCAGGCAGCTGTACGCGGCCGACGTACGCGTGCTGACCGACGCACAGGTGACGGCCTGTCATGGCGTACGGCAGCTGGAGGAGGTACGTGTCAAGGCGGGCGAGGAGGAGCTGCGGCTGCCCGCCCAGGCCCTCGTCGGCGCCCTGGGCTTCCTCACCAGCCTCGGCCCGGTCGCCGACTGGGGGCTCAAGGTGGAGAACCGGCTGATCGCGGTCGACCGGGCGATGCGGACGAACCTGCCGCGCGTGTACGCGGTCGGCGACATCTGCGCGTACGAGGGCCGCGTCCCGCTCATCTCGGTGGGCCTCGGCGAGGCGGCGACCGCGGCGAACCACGCGGCGGTCGAGCTGCGCCCCGGCTCCCGCCTGGCGCCCGAGCACTCCACCGACCATTCCACCGGCCACTCCAAAGACCACGCCTCAGACCACTCCACCGACCTCGACGCCGTGCCGGTGCCATGACCCTGAGGAAACTGACGATCCTCCCGACCGGAACCGAGATCCTGCTGCCCGCCGGATCCCCCCTCACCGAAGTCGAGTACGAGACCCCGCAGCGGCTCATCCCGTTCGGATGCCGCTCCGGCGCGTGCGGCGCGTGCGTCGTCGAGGTCCTGGAGGGCTTCGACGCCCTCGGCGCCCCCGACGACGACGAGCTCGACTTCCTCGAAGACCTCGGCCGGACCGGCGGCGACCACCGTCTGGCCTGCCAGTGCCGGCTGCGGGGCGACGCGACCATCCGCGTCGTCGACGACATCTGAACCGCTCGCACCCGAGCGTCCGAGATACCCGACCAACGAGCACCCGACCACCCACGAGAAAAGGTGACACCATGCCGAACCGCGTGACCAACGTCGGCTACGGGAACAGCTCCACGTTCCTCAACGCCGCCGCCTCTGCGGAGCTGCGCGCGAAGATCGACGAGCAGATCGACCAGCAGGTCCTCGAGTGGTACGCCAACGTGCCCGAGGCCGCGCACCTCGAAGGCAAGAACGTCGACTCCGACTACTACAAGCGCCACCTGATCGAGACCGCCTGGCGCATCCGGCTGCTCCGCGTCGCCGAGGCCAAGGCGCTCGTCGAGATAGCCAAGCGCAGCCCGGAGGCGGCCCAGGTGTGGGCCAACTACGAGCAGGAGGAGATGCTCCACGACGAGCTGTTCATCACCGACCTGGCCAAGGTGGGCGTCTCGCGCGAGCAGTTCCTCGCCACCGAGCCGTACCTCTCGACCAAGCTCCTGACCGGCTACTTCTCCTACCTCCTGGACCACGAGGGCCCCCTCGGCGTCGTCGCGTACTCCTACCTCGTCGAGTACGTCAACGTGAAGCTGGAGCCCCGCAAGCTGGAGGCCCTGAAGGGCTCGGTCGGCGAGGGCAGGATCGGCGGCCAGATCAGCCACTCGCACACCGACATCAACGACGACCACCCCGGCGAGGTCTGGGCGGCCGTCCGGCACCTGCTCCACGACGAGGACGACGTCGCCGCGTTCAAGCGGTACCTCAAGGAGCACCAGGCGCTCCTGGCGCAGTACTTCGAGGAGCTCTACCTGGACACCATCGCCAAGGCCGAGAAGCAGCCGGCCTGAGCCCAGTCCTCAGTGGGGCGCGGCGCGACCGCGCCGCGCCCCACCCGCCGGTGAGGAGGCCGGAATTGAGCATGGAAAACGCCAGGGGAGTGCTGCTGCTCAGCCATGTCGGGTTCTCGTTCCTGGAGGACCTCGCCCGCACGGTCACGGCGCGGGGGCTGAAGGTCTACGTGCTCAGCTCACTGCCGGAGCCGCAGCACCAGGGATCAAGGCCCGGGGCGCTCGCGGACCTCGCCGACGACGTCCGGGTGACCGGCGAGCACGTACTGACCCCGCACGACGTCGAGGAGCACCTCGACCGGCTCCGGGCCGCGGGCGCGGACGTGGCCTGCTGTCTCACGGTCTGGGAGGGCTACCGGCACCTGATGGCGCTGGCCAACGCCCGGCTCGGGGTGCCGGACCTGGACGAGAAGCAGGTCCCCGAACTGCGCGACAAACTGGCCCTGCGCAACCGCCTCGCCGACGCCGGCCTCAGCCGCAGCCGGGCGGCCGCGCTCACCCCCGAGACCCTCGCCGCCCGCCGAAGCGACGGCGGCCGGCACTTCGTGAAGCCGGTCAGCGGCATCGCCTCGTTCGGCACGTTCCCGCTCACCCCCGACACGACCTGGGCCGACCTGGAGCGCATCGCCGCCGAGGCCGCCTCCGACACGGTCTACGCGAGCGCCTTCACCGCGCACCAGGACCCCGGCGACCGGGGCATGGAGTTCCTCGTCGAGGACTACGTACCGGGGCGGGAGTTCAGCTTCGAGGTGATCGTCGTCGACGACGAGCCGCACGTGGTGGCCGTGCACGAGAAGTGCGAGGTCACGGAGACGGCCGGCACCGTCCTGGAGAACGCCTGCGTCAGCCCGCCGACGAGCCTGTCGCCGGAGGAGACCGCGGCCGGCCTCCGCTGGGTGTCGAACGTCCTGTTCGTCCTCGGCCTCCGCTGGGGCTGCTTCCACGTAGAGGCGCGGCACGACGCCCTGTCCGGCTGGGACCTGATCGAGGTCAACCCGCGCGTCGGCGGCAGCCTGATCTCGCCCAGCGTGGCAGCCCTCACCGGCGGCCCCGGGCTGCTCGACCTCTGGCTGGACGCCCTGCTCACCGCCGCCGACGGGCAGGCCGCGTTCGCGGAGACCCTGAAGGGGCTGTCGTACGCCTCCGACGGCACCACGCCGAGCGGGAACGCGACGTTCTTCCGCGTCTTCTTCGCCGACCCCGGCACCATCCGCGCGGCCGGACCCGGCGGCGAACTCCCGCTTCAGCCGGTCCTGTCGCAGATCCTCCTCAAGCCCGGCGACGTCGTGGAGTCGTCCTCGCGCGAGGTCTTCCTCGGCCAGGTGCTCTGGAGCATGGACCGCGCCGACCGGGACGCGATCCTCCCCGGGCTGCTGACCGCCTCCGAGCGCGCGATCGAGATCGTGTACGAGACGGAGCACGCATGACGACCGGGCCGATCCTCCTCATCGTCGACTACAACCTGAGCCGCATCGACGAGGTCCGCCACCTGCGGGAGTACGCCCGCGAGCGCCACGGCGCGACGGTGGTCCTCGTCCGCGCCGAGCCCACCGAGGCCGACCACGGCATCGCCGACGAGGTCATCGACCTCGATCCGCTCGGCGACCGCTTCCCCGAGCTCGGCGAGAAGCTGCTCGGCGACCGGCGCGAGCGGATCCGGGCGGGCATCGTCTTCTCCGACAACGCCGTCCACAGCGGCGCCGAACTCCTCCACCGGCTCGGCGTCCCGGTGGACTCGCCGCCCCTCGCCGCCGGCGCCTTCTCCAAGTACCGCTACCGGCTCGACGAGGCCCGCGTCGCCGAGCTGCTCACCGCGCAACGGATCATGGTGCCCGCCTTCGCCGAGATCGCCTCGCTCGACCAGCTGCGGGAGTTCGGGATCGCCCACCCCGAGGGCTTCGTCGTCAAACCGGCGGCCGAGGGCAACAACCGGGGCGTCGTCGTGGTCCGCCCCGGGGACGACCTGACGGCGGCGTTCGCCGAGGTCCTCCCGTACCTGGAGGGCGGGGTCATCTGCGAGGAACTCATCCCGTACGGGCGCGAGTTCTCCTACGACGGGCTCGGCTCGCTCTCGTTCCTGACCGAGAAGGTCAGCGCGCGCGGCCGGTACCCCGTCGAGATCGCCCAGGTGCTGCCAGCAGGTCTGGACGAGCACGAGCGCGCGACCCTGGAGCGGGCCGGCCGGCAGGCCAACTGGCTGGTGGGCCAGTGCGACGGGCCGTTCCACAACGAGATCAAGCTGAGCGACGACGGGTTGCGCGCCGCGATCGTGGAGCCCAACCGGCGACCGGGCGGGATGAAGATCTGGGCCCTGGCCCGCTGGGTGTACGGGATCGACCTGCACCACCGCTGGATCGACACGGCCTTCGGCACGGCCGCCGACGCGGGGCGGCTCGTGCCCGGCTGCGCGGCGGCGACGGTGATGCTCGGCGTCGGCGGCGACCGCTCGTTCGCCCCGGACGACGTCGCGGCCGGCGCGGACCCGTTCGCGGACGCCGTCAGGGTCACCGCCGAACGGTTCGGCCTGGCCGAAGGGGAGCTGACCGTCAGGGAGTTCGCCTGGATGTCGGCCGAGCGGCGCGACCTGCACGCCGTCGCCCGCGACAACGCGGACTTCGCCGCCCAGGGCTGCGTCGTCCTGCGCGGCGACCGGGCCGACATCCGCACCGTCGTCCACGCCCTGCGCGAGGCCTGGTCGGAGGCCCTGGACCGGGCCGTCGCCGTACAGCCCCGCGTGCCCACTCCCGTGAGGAAGGCCCGATGAAGATCCTCATCCTGCACCGCGTGCCCTACTTCAAGATCGAGTACGACCGGGGGATCTCCCACGACCTGCACGACGTCACCTACTTCGGCACCGACACCGCCCTCGCCACCCTGCCGCCCGGACTGCGCTGCGAGCGGGTGAGCCGCCCGGGCGCGCGCCCGGCCTTCGAGGAGGCCAGGGACTGGCTGGCGGAGCGGCCCCGCGCCTTCGACCGGGTCATCTCGATGTCGGAGTACGAACTCCTCGACGCGGCCCGGCTCCGCGAACACCTGGGCGTCCCGGGCGCGCCCGTCGACCAGGTCGCGCTCGCCCGCGACAAGGTCCTGATGAAGCGGGCGGTCGAGGAGGCGGGCCTGCGCGTGCCGCGCTTCCTGCCCCTGCCGAGCTTCCTCCAACTGGGCGGCCGGGCGCCCTGGGACGGCCGTACCGTCCTCAAGCCGCACCGCGGGGCCTCCAGCGAGGACGTGCTCGTCTTCGCCACCCCGCGCGAGGCCGCCGAGGCGGTCACCGAGGGCCGCACCGGCGTCGCCCGGCTCGACGCCCCCGACGCCGGGCGTGAGCTCGCGGACTTCCAGGTCGAGGAGTTCGTCTCCGGGCCGATCCGGCACTTCGACGGACTCGTGCAGGACGGCGAGGTCCTGGCCCTCACCGCGAGCGAATACCTGGGCACCTGCCTTGAGTACGCGCAGGGCCGGCCGATGGGCTCGTTCCAGATCGGCTTCTCCGCGGAGACCCGCGCCTGGGTGTCCCGCGCCCTGGCCGCCGTACGGATCGAGGACGGCACCTTCCACCTGGAGGCGATCGTCCACGACGGGGAGCTCGTCTTCCTGGAGGTCGGCAACCGCGTAGGGGGCGCCGACGTGGTGGCCACCTTCGAACTGGCCACCGGCGTCCACCTGCCCTCCTGCGAGCTGCGCGTCCTGCTCGGCGAGCCCGTCGCCGGGACGCTCCCGGAGCCGGACGCCGACGGGCTCCGGTACGCCTGGTTCGTCCACCCCGGCCACCACCTGGCCGGGCGGGAGTACCGCGGCCTGGAGGGCGCGGGGGCGTTCCGTTCCGGGCCGCGCGTGGTCACGTGGCATGAACTGCCGCCCGGCGCGCCGCTGCCCGACCACATCACCTACCAGGCCGGAGAGACCGTCCTCGCCGGGATCGTCGCGGGCGACACCCCCGAGGAGACCCGCGAGTGGATGGCCGCCCTCTTCGGCTCCCTCTCGGTCGCCACCCGCCCGGCCGCCGCACCCCTGACTCCACCCCTCACCCCACCCCTCACTCCCGAAACTCCCGAACAGGTCCCCGCATGAAGAAGCAGCACATCCTGATCGCGGTGGCCGTCACCGCGATCTGGGGTCTCAACTTCTCGATCATCAAGATCGGGCTCAAGAGCGTCGACCCGCTGATCCTGGCCGGGATCAGGTTCGCGCTCTGCGCGCTGCCGGCCGTCTTCTTCCTGAAGCGGCCGCAGGTGCCGTGGCGCCACCTCATCGGCTACGGCCTGGTGTTCGGCGTCGGCCTGTGGGGCGTGGTGAACCTGGGCATCGAGGCCGGGGTGTCGTCCGGGATCGCCTCCCTGGTCCTGCAGTTCAGCGCGTTCCTGACGATCGTGCTGGGGGCCGTGGTGTTCCGCGAGTCGCTGTCCCGGTTCCAGTACCTGGGGATGGCGGTCGCGCTCGCAGGCCTTTTCTCGATCACGTTCGTCACCGACGGCACGGTGACGATCGCCGGCGTCGCGCTCGTCCTGGTCGGCGCGGTGTCGTGGAGCGTCGCCAACGTGATCCTCAAGAAGGCCAAGCCCAAGGACACGCTTGCGTTCCTGGTGTGGGCGAGCCTGTTCGCGCCGATCCCGCTCTTCCTGCTCGACCTGGTCGTGAACGGCACCGAGGGGTACGTCGCGCTGCCGCAGCAGCTCGGCTGGTCGGCGATCCTGTCCATCCTCTTCCAGGCGTACCCGAACACCCTGCTGGGGTACGCCGTGTGGAACTGGCTGCTCCGCGAGTACCCGGTCTCGACCGTCGCCCCACTCTCCCTGCTGGTGCCGGTCTTCGGCGTCCTCGGCTCGGTGCTGATCTTCGACGAGACGCTGCCCGCGCTCAAGCTGGTGGCCGGGGCGCTGATCGTCGCGGGCCTGGTCATCGGCCTGTACGGCAAGCGGCTGACCGAATCCGGAGTCGCCCGGCTCCCGTCGTCGGTGAGCCGCTGATGAGCGCGCTGAACGAACTCGCGGACCGGTACGTGGACGAGCTGGCCGTCCTCGACCCGTGCCTGGCCGCGGTCATGGGCATCGCCGGGCAGGAGGAGCGGCTGACCGACCACGGCCCGGGCGCCGCGTGGGAGCGGGCGGAACTGGCGCGCCGCACCCTGCGCGCGCTCGACGCCACGCCCACCGCCGGGGACGCGGAGCGGATCGCGGCGGCCGTGCTGCGCGAGCGGCTCGGCACGGAGGTGGCCCTGGCCGACGCCGACGCGTACGGCACGCTCCTCGACACCCTCGACGGGCCGGTCCAGCGGCTGCGCCACGCGGTGGGCCTCCTCGACCAGGGCGCCGACACCGCCGTGGACGCGCTCCTCGCGCGGCTGCGGGCCGTCCCCGAGGCGCTCGCGGGGCTGAGCGAGGGCCTGGACGACGCCCGGCGCCGAGGGCGGGTCGCACCGTACCGGCAGGTCGTACGGAACGCCCGGGAGTGCCGCGACATGCGGCCGTACCTCGTAGGGCTGCCCGCCGGGCACGGCGACGGCGCCCTCCGGAGCGCCCTCGACGAGGCCGCGGCGGCCGCGGACGAGGCGCTGACCGGCTTCGCGGCGTACCTCTCGGAGGAGCTCGCGGCGGTCGCGCCGGAGCGGGAGCCGGTGGACCGGGACCGCTACCTGCTGGGCGTACGGGAGTTCCTCGGCACCCGGCTCGATCTGGAGGAGACCTATGCGTGGGGCTGGGAGGAACTGGCCAGGGTGCGGCGGGAGACGGCCGAGGCCGCGGCGGCCGTCGCGCCCGGCGAGCCGGTGCCGGCGGTGCTTGCGGCGCTCGACCGCGACCCCCGCCACCTGGTGAAGGGCGCGGCGGCGTTCCGCGACCGGCTCCAGGAGCTCGCCGATGGCGCCATCGCCGACCTCGACGGCACGCACTTCGCGATCCCCGCGCCGCTGCGACGGATCGACTGCCGGACCGCCCGCACCGACGGGCCCGCCTCCTACCTCGCGCCCAGCGAGGACCTGTCGCGCCCCGGGACGGTCTGGTGGCCGGTGCCGGCCGACCCGGACGCGCCGATCCCGACCTGGACGGTGCCGAGCACGATGTTCCACGAGGGCGTCCCGGGCCACCATCTCCAGCTGGGCGTGACGACCCTCAACACCGCGGCCCTCAACCGGTTCCAGCGCCTTTCGAGCGAGCTGCACGTGGGGCACTGCGAGGGGTGGGGCCTGTACGCCGAGCGGCTCATGGACGAGCTGGGGTACCTCGCCGACCCGGCGCACCGCCTCGGCATGCTGGCCGGCGGGCAGCAGTTGCGCGCCGCGCGGGTGGTCCTGGACATCGGCCTGCACCTGCGGCTCCCGATCCCGGCCGGTACCGGGTACCACGAGGGCGAGCGGTGGACGCCGCGCCTCGCCCGGGAGTTCCTCGCGGAGCACTGCGGGGTCGGCCCGGCGGGGTTCGTCGCGTTCGAGATCGACCGGTATCTGGGGCGCCCCGGGCAGGCCCTCGCCTACAAGCTGGGCGAGAAGGCGTGGCTGGACGCCCGGGACGCGGCCCGCCGCCGGGACGGGGCCACGTTCGACCTGAAGGGCTTCCACCAACAGGCCCTGGATCTCGGGCCGATGGGCCTGGATCTGCTGCGGGCCGAGCTGACCCGCGTGAACTGAGCTGTTACGGCGTCGTCTTCAGCACGTGCGTGGTGTCCGTGCCGAGGATGGCGCCGTCGGCGTCGGCGGGCACGAACTCCGGTACCGGGATGCCGTGTTGGTCGACCAGGACGGAGTGGGTCTCCCCGGGGTCGAAGGCGTGCCGTTCGCCCCACTGCCGCAGCGTGAGGATGACCGGGAAGAGCGCGCGCCCTGCGTCGGTGAGGACGTACTCCTGGCGCCGGCCCGTCGGCGCGGTGCGCTGGGCGAGGACCCCGTGAGCGGTCAGCTTGCGGAGGCGGTCGGTGAGGATGTTGCGGGCGATTCCGGTCCGTCGCTGGAACTCGGTGAACGACCGGGCCCCGTCCATCGCGTCGCGCACGACGAGCAGGCTCCACCGGTCACCGACGAGGTCGAGCGTGCGGGCGACGGGGCACTCGGGATCGGTCCAGTCGAGGTTCGGGGCGCTCATGGTGGTGCGTGTCATGACACCTCCCATTGGGTTGCGGATTGAAACCATCATGCCGTACCGTCAAAACGGTTGCAATCTGCTACCGATCTCGATGGGAGCGCTATGAACATGTGGCGGCGGTTACTGCTGGCGGTGATCTGCGGTGTCGCGGTGGCGAGCATCTACGCCGCGCAGCCGGTCCTCGAACCGATGGGCCGCGATCTCGGCGTCTCGGCGGAGCTCGCCGGCTGGATCGTCGCGACCAGCCAGTTCGGCTACCTCGCGGGGCTCCTGCTGCTCGTGCCGCTCGGCGACGTGGTCGACCGGCGCCGGCTCATCGCCGTCCACCTGGCCGTCACCGCCGTGGGCCTGGCCCTGACGGCCGTGGCGTCGGCCGCGTGGCTGGCGTTCGTGGGGCTCGCGACGGCCGGGTTGTTCGCGGTCGTCGTGCAGACCACGGTGGCGTACGCCGCCTCCGTCTCGCCCCTCGCCGAACGGGGACGGAACATCGGCGTCGTCACCTCGGGCGTCGTGGTCGGCATCCTGGGCGCCCGGGTCGTCACCGGCGCGCTCGCCGAGCTGTGGGGCTGGCGGAGCGTCTACGCGGTCCTCGCGGTGCTCTCCCTCGCCCTCGCGGCCCTCGTCCTCGTCGCCCTGCCGTCGGAGGAGCGCGTCCAGCCGCCGGTGGCGTACCGGCAGGTCGTGGCCTCACTGGGCGGACTGTTCACGGAGCGCGTCGTCCTGACGCGCGGGCTCATCGCCTTTTTCCTGTTCGCCTCGTTCGGAACCCTGTGGAGCGGTCTCTCGCTGCCGCTCGCGGACGCGCCGTGGGAGCTGAGCGAGAGCCAGATCGGACTGTTCGGCATCGCCGGCCTGGCCGGCGCGCTCGGCGCGGCCCGCGCGGGCCGGTGGGCGGACGCGGGCCGGGCGGTCCCGGTCACCGGGTTCGCTTTCGCCCTGCTCCTCGTCTCCTGGGCGGCGATCGCCCAGCTGCCGTGGTCGCTGTGGCTGCTCATCGTCGGGATCGTCGTGCTCGACTTCGCCGTCCAGGCCGTGCACGTGAGCAACCAGCACCTGCTGACCGCCACGCATCCGGACCGCGTCAGCAGCGTCATCGGCGGCTACATGGTCTTCTACTCGCTCGGCTCCGCCCTCGGTGCGGCCGCGACCACCGCGCTCTTCACCTCGTACGGCTGGACGGGCTCCAGCCTCCTCGGGGCCGGGTTCGCGCTCTGCGGCCTCGTCGTCTGGGCGGCGAGCAGGGGCGTGGCCCGAGAGGCGGCGCACGTCCCGACGGGCGTGGAGGAGGTACGGGAGGAGCCCCAGGGCGCCAAGGCCCTCTGAGCGCCTCCCGCGCCCCGCAGGGCGTCGCACAGTGGGCTGCGGCCCGGTTCCCGGTGTTCATCCCCCGTCGCCGGGAGCCGGACCCGAGCCCACTGTGCGACGCCTTTCCGCGTGCCCCCACCTGTGCGACGCCCTCCCGCGCGGGCCGTCGCGGCCCCGAACCTTTCCTCGTCCCGATGCCTCCCTTAAGCGGACCCTAAGAATCCCAACCCCCGTCCACTCGTGGGTGTTTGTCCGATTCCCTGTCGCTAGCGTGCTGCCGCACCCGAGTTCCACCCCCACCCCCGGCACACAGAGGCAGGCACCGCGATGAGCACCACCAGTTCGCACCGGCGCAGGACGAGCGGCAGGACGAAGGTCATCGGCGCGGTCGTCGCGGCGGCGGTGGTCGGCGGCGCGGCCTTCGCCCTCACCGGCACCGCGCAGGCCGCCGCCGTGGGCGCGGCTTACACCCGGACCAGCTCCTGGACCGGCGGCTACACCGGCCAGTACGTCGTCACCAACGAGACCTCCAGCGTCCAGTCGGGGGGCTGGACGCTGGAGTTCGACCTGCCCGCAGGGACGACGATCGGCTCCCTCTGGAACGGCGAGCACACCGTCTCCGGCCGGCACGTCACGGTGAAGCCCGCGAGCTGGAACAAGGCCCTTGCCCCCGGCCAGTCCGTCACCGTCGGCTTCGTGACCTCGGCGGCGGGGGAGGCGGGCGACCCCGCCAACTGCCTCATCAACAAGGCCTCCTGCTCCGTCGGCGGCGCCACCCCGACCCCGAGCGGCCGCCCGACCACGCCGCCCACCGCCACCGCGAGCCCCTCCGCCCCGGCGACCCCCACCGCGAAGCCGTCGACCAGCACCCCGCCGGCCCCGACGACCACGGCTCCCACCCCCACCCCGACCGGGACTCCGGCGGCAGGGGCCGCGAAGTTCGCCCCGTACGTCGACACCTCCCTCTACCCGGCGTACGACCTGCTCGCGACCGCCGACGCCACCGGGGTCAAGGAGTTCAACCTCGCCTTCATCACCTCCGGCGGCTCCTGCGCCCCGCTGTGGGGCGGCGTGACCGACCTGGCGAACGACAAGGTGGCCGCCAAGATCGGCGCCCTGCGGGCCAAGGGCGGCGACGTCCGCGTCTCCTTCGGCGGCGCCGCCGGTCACGAACTGGCCCTGAACTGCGCGAACTCCGCCGACCTCGCGGCCGCCTACGGCAAGGTCGTCGACCGGTACAAGCTCACCAAGGTCGACTTCGACATCGAGGGCGCCGCCCTGCCGGACACGGCCGCCAACACCCGCCGCTCCCAGGCGATCGCCCAGCTCCAGAAGTCCCACCCCGGCCTGAACGTCTCCTTCACCCTGCCCGTCATGCCCGAGGGCCTGACCCAGCCGGGCGTGGACCTGCTCGCCGACGCCAAGCGCAACGGCGTCCGCGTCGACGCCGTCAACATCATGGCGATGGACTACGGACCGGCCTACAGCGCCGACATGGGTACGTACGCCATCCAGGCCGCGACCGCCACCCAGGCCCAGATCAAGGGCGTCCTCGGCCTCTCCGACGCCGCCGCCTGGAAGGCCGTCGCCGTGACCCCGATGATCGGCGTCAACGACGTGACGACCGAGATCTTCAAGGTCGACGACGCCACCCAGCTGGTCGACTTCGCGAAGTCCAAGGGCATCGGCTGGCTCTCGATGTGGTCCTCGACCCGCGACAAGCAGTGCGCGGCCGGCGCGGTCAACTACGCGGACGCCACCTGCTCCTCGATCCTCCAGCAGCCCCTGGCCTTCACCAGGGCCTTCGCCGCCTACAAGTAACCAGCCCCCGGACCCCCCTGTCCCCCCACCACGCGCGCCCCGGCCCGAGCCCTACCCTCCGGCCGGGGCGCGCCCCATGCCCCTCCGAAACGCGCGGCTCACCCCTTCACCGCACCCCGCGATCACCGACTGGTTGAGAAGGCGAAACCGGCCGGGGCATGGTGACCGTCGTCACGCTGGGCACCGACCCCGCCCCGCACTCCGGGGGCGCTGCGCGTGCTCACCCGAAGGGCCCCGGAAAACGACCGAGGCCCCGGTTCTTTCGAACCGGGGCCTCGATCTTCAGGGTGAGTGACGGGACTCGAACCCGCGGCATCCTGGACCACAACCAGGTGCTCTACCAGCTGAGCTACACCCACCATGACCGGCGGTTTCCCGAGGGATTCCCCGACCGGCCGAGAAGAAGTCTACAGGGTCCGGGAGGGTGCTCGCGCCCGCATTCGACCCGGGGGCGTCAGGGGTGCGTCAGGGGCGCGAGCAGGGCATCCAGGGGGGTGTGGGCTACTCGGGGGGCAGGACGTGGCGGGCCGCGATCTGCTTCGCCGTGTCCGAGTCGGGTCCCGGCTGCGGGACGAAGACCGCCTCGCGGTAGTAGCGCAGCTCGGCGATGGACTCGCGGATGTCGGCGAGCGCGCGGTGGTTGCCGCTCTTCTCCGGGCTGTTGAAGTACGCCCTCGGGTACCAGCGGCGGGCCAGCTCCTTGACCGAGGAGACATCGACGATCCGGTAGTGCAGATGGCTCTCCAGGGCCGGCATGTCCCGCGAGAGGAAGCCCCGGTCGGTGGAGACCGAGTTCCCGCACAGCGGCGCCTTGCCGGGCTCCTTGACGTGCTCGCGCACGTAGGCGAGGACCTGCGCCTCGGCGTCGGCGAGGGTCGTGCCCTCGGCCAGGGCGTCGAGGAGGCCGGAGGACGTGTGCATCTGGCGCACGATCTCGGGCATGGTCTCCAGCGCCGCTTCCGGCGGCCGGATGACGATGTCCACGCCGTCGCCGAGCACGTTCAGTTCCGAGTCGGTGACCAGTGCGGCCACCTCGATGAGTGCGTCGTCCGTCAACGAGAGCCCGGTCATCTCGCAGTCGATCCACACCATGCGATCGTTCATGCGTCCTACCTTAGGGGGTTGCCCCGGCTTCGGACCCGCACGCCGACGGGCGCCCGGGAGAGGTCTCCCCGGGCGCCCGCCGGTTTTTCTCGGTACGCGGCTTGTGGCACGCGGTCTGGTCGGCCCCTAGGGGGCGCTGCGCTGGCCCGGGAGGGCCGGTCGCCCGGAGGCGTACGCGTCGGACTGCGGCTTCCCCTGGTCCAGCGGCCCGCCGGGCCGCCGGCCGACCGGCATGCCGCCCTGCGACGGCACCAGCGGGTCGAGGACCGTGACGGTCTCGGCCTGCGGGCGCCTGGCCCGGTAGGCCGCGCGGTACGCGGCCGGCGAGGAGCCGAGCTGGCGGCGGAAGTGCCCGCGCAGCGCGACCGGCGACCGGAAGCCGCAGCGTCCCGCGACCTCGTCGACCGAGTAGTCGGAGGTCTCGAGCAGCCGCTGCGCCTGGAGCACCCGCTGGGTGATCAGCCACTGGAGCGGGGCGGACCCCGTCAGTGAGCGGAAGCGCCGGTCGAACGTACGCCGTGACATGTACGCACGGGCCGCGAGCGTCTCCACGTCGAACTGCTCGTGGAGGTGCTCAAGAGCCCAGGCGACGACCTCGGCGAGCGGGTCGGCGCCGATCTCCTCAGGTAAAGACCTGTCGAGGTAGCGCTCCTGACCGCCGCTGCGCCGCGGCGGGACGACCAGTCGGCGCGCGAGCGCGCCGGCGGCCTCCGCGCCGTGGTCGGTCCGCACGATGTGCAGACACAGATCGATTCCGGCCGCGGTGCCGGCCGATGTCAGTACGTCCCCGTCGTCGACGAAGAGCTCCCGCGGGTCCACATGGACCGACGGATAGCGCTTCGCGAGCGTCGGCGCGTACATCCAGTGTGTGGTGGCCGGGCGGCCGTCGAGCAGCCCGGCGGCGGCGAGCACGAACGCGCCGGTGCACAGCCCGACGATCCGCGCCCCCCTCTTCGTGTGCTCGGCGCAGCGCTTCGAGTGCCTCCGGCGGTGGCGGCGAGGTGATCGACCGCCAGGCCGGTACGACGACGGTTCCGGCGCGACTGATCGCGTCCAGGCCGTACGGCGCGGTCAGTTCGAGGCCCCCTGTGGTCCGCAGCGGGCCTTCCTCACCGGCGCACACGAGCAGCCGGTAACGCGGTACTCCGGCGTCCTGCCGGTCGATTCCGAACACGGAGAGCGGGATGGAGCTCTCGAAGATGGGGCCGCCACTGAACAGCAGCACCGCGACTACTTCGCGGCGGCGGCGCCCGGACAGCTTCCGTGCGGCCTCCGATACTGCGGAGTCCTGGCTCATGACGCTAAGCCCCCCTCGGTGTTCGCGTCTCCCTGGTCCTGTCGCTCCTGCACGATTCCCCTCGGTTTTGCACGAGACCCCAGTCTTCGATACCCATGATCGAATCTACTGCGTTCCGTGGCGCCGGCGTGACAAGTTCTCCATCCGGCACATTGTCGACAAGGCAACTTGGCGCGAAGCATTCGATCACGAAGCGTTCCACCCGTGGGCCGCGCAGGGAAGTGCGCGTGGCTCGCATGGCCCGTCCCCGTAGGGTGCGGAGGCCCGGCGTAAGCCTTTCCGGCCTGGTGGCACGGGGGTTGAGGGGTCATTCCGCCAAGGACTCGCCGACATCTGGAACTTGGCTGAAAACATATGGGTGCGGGCGTGCGAATACGTCAACTTCGCGGGTGACGCGTCATCCGTGACGGTGGTTTCGGCCGCCGTGCGAGCGACGTGCGCGGGGTCCCGCCGCCTCGGCCCGCAGACCCCGCTCCGCGCGGCGCAGCAGCACCCGGCAGACCGCCGTCACGGCCGCGAGCCCGAGCGCCGTTCCGGCGGCCCCGCCGAGCGAGGTGCCGTAGACCACGAGGACGACCGGGACGAGGACGCAGCAGAACGCCGCCCACCGGACGACATCGTCCGCCGACTCCGCGGGGGCGGCCGACGCGGCCGACGCGGCGGGCGCGGGGCGGCCGGCGGGGTGGCCGCCCGGGAGGCGGTCGAGGGGAAGGTCGTCGGGGCGGGCGGTGGCGGCGGCCGTTGGTGCGGGCACGGGCGGGGCTCCCTGCGGCGGTGACTGGACCTGTGGCAACGAGAAGCGGAACGTTCCGGTCACTGCCCCGGGCCTCCGTTTGGCCCCCGTGCGGAACCCCCGTACGGAACCCCGGAGCGACCCTCGGAGGGACGCCGGCGCGGCACCGGAGGGACAGCTGTAGGGGACAGGCGGCATTGCCATAACGGGACGGGCTCGTGCATGCTCCCTGGAACGCCGTGCGAGCGCTGAGTGCGGGCCCTGGACGGCTCTGGGCAGGAGAGGAGTGTCGCCGTACCCTTGGGGGTATGGGCTTGGGAAGATGATTCCCGGACACTGCTCCGCCGCCGACCGCTGCTCCGTACGGCGTAGACGTAGGCGTATACGTATACGACGTTCTCCCGTTTCCCTTCCCACGAGGATCTTGTTCGCCGAGACACCGATGGCCGGTCACGAATTCCCCGAACCCGCGGACCGCAAGCGCGTCGCCGATTCCACGGTCGACCCCCTCGCGGTCGAACAGCCACGTCACTCCTGCGATCCCGCGTTCCGACACGGAGTGGTCGTCGGTTTCGACGGCTCGACCTCCAGTGAGCGAGCCCTCGCGTACGCCATCGGCATGGCCAAACGGTCCGGCTCCGGCCTGATCATCGTGCATGTCGCCAACCGGCTTCCCACCACCGTCTGGGCGGGCTGCGAGCCGCCGGTCTTCGTCGATGTCCCCGACCACCGCACCGAGGTGCTCGGTCTGGAGCTCGCCTGCGCGGACTATCTGGCCGAGGTGCCCTGGATCCTCGTCGAGCGCGGCGGCGACATCTGCCACGAGCTGGAGGAGGTCGGCCGGGAGTACTCCGCCGACGCGATCGTGGTCGGCTCGACGCACGGGATCGTCGGCCGGATCTTCGGCTCGGTGGCCGGCCGGCTCGCCAAGCGCGCGCAGCGGCCCGTGATCGTCATCCCCTGAGTCCCGCTGAGGCCCCCTGAGTTCCGCTTCACCTTCTCGACGCTTCGTCAACTCCCTTGGTACGGCGATAATTTCTGGCCACGAGAGGTGATTTGTGTGCTTGTGAAGGGTACTTAAATGTCACCGGAACAAGCAGCTCACGCAGCACACCTGCCCACTTGAAGGGAGCCCGCCGTGGACAAAGACGTCGCCGCGGGAAACACGACCTCCACTCTCGGCCACCTCGCGCTCGGACTGACCCTGCTGGCCTTCGGCATCGGCAGCACCGGCGTTATCGACAACGTCGCGGCGTCGGACGCCGCATCCCTCGCCACCTGGGTCGGCGGGGTGGCGCTCTTCCTCGTCGGCCTGCTCGCCCTGCGCGCCGGCAACGGCGGTGAGGGCACGGCCTATTCGGCGCTCGGCGCGTTCTGGTTCACCTGGGGGACCGGAGTCGGCGACGGCGGTTCGGGCGAGGCCACCGGTCTCTTCCTGCTGCTGTGGGCGCTCCTGGCGCTCACGCTGACCATGGCGGCCGCGGGCAGCGGTCTGTTCGGACAGGGTGTCTACGGGCTGCTGTTCGTCGCGCTACTGCTGCTCGGCATCGGCGCGCTCGCCGACAACGGCGGTCTGGCGAAGGCGGGCGGCTGGGTCGCCGCGCTCGCGGGCCTCGCGGCCTGGTACGGCGCGACGGCGGCGGTGGCCCACTGGCCCACCTCGCTGAGCCGCTCGGGCCGCAGCGCGGCCGCGGCGAGCTGACAGCAAGGGCAAGGCGGCAAGAGGCAAGGCAGCAAGAGGCAAGGCAGCAAGGCACCACGAAACAAGCGGTCCCCGCGCACAGTGTGCGCGGGGACCGCTCTGTGTGTCCGGCCGGGCGTCCGCCCTTCCGGGGACAGGTCCGGAATGCGGGCGGACGGGCTTTCCCGGCCGTGGTCGAGAGCTCCGGGTGACAGGCCCGGAACGCTGCTACTCGACCGTGACGGACTTGGCCAGGTTGCGCGGCTTGTCGATGTCGCGGCCCATGGCGAGCGCCGTGTGGTAGGCGAGGAGCTGGAGCGGGATGCCCATCAGGATCGGGTCCAGCTCGTCCTCGTTCTTCGGCACGACGATGGTGTGGTCGGCCTTCGCCTGCGGCTGGTGCGCGACCGCGAGGATGCGGCCGCTGCGGGCCTTGATCTCCTCCAGGGCGGCGCGGTTCTTCTCCAGCAGGTCGTCGTCGGGGACGATGGCGACCGTCGGCAGGGCCGGCTCGATGAGCGCGAGCGGGCCGTGCTTCAGCTCGGAGGCCGGGTACGCCTCCGCGTGGATGTACGAGATCTCCTTGAGCTTCAGGGAGGCCTCCAGGGCGACGGGATAGCCCCGCACGCGGCCGATGAACATCATCGACTGGGCGCCCGCGTACTCCGCGGCGATCTTCTTGATCTCTTCCTCGGTCTCGAGGATCTCGCTGATCTGGCCGGGCAGCTTGCGCAGACCCTCGATGATCCGCTTGCCGTCGGTGACCGACAGGTCGCGGATGCGGCCGAGGTGCAGGGCGATCAGCGCGAAGGCGGTCACCGTGTTGGTGAAGCACTTGGTGGAGACGACACAGACCTCGGGGCCCGCGTGCACGTACACGCCGCCGTCGGCCTCGCGGGCGATCGCCGAGCCGACCACGTTGACGACGCCGATGACGCGGGCGCCCTTGCGCTTCAGCTCCTGCACGGCGGCGAGCACGTCGTACGTCTCACCGGACTGGGAGACGGCGATGTACAGGGTGTCGGGGTCCACGACCGGGTTGCGGTAGCGGAACTCCGAGGCCGGCTCGGCGTCGGCGGGGATACGGGCCATGGACTCGATGAGCCCGGCGCCGATGAGACCGGCGTGGTACGAGGTGCCGCAGCCGAGGATCTTGATCCGGCGGATCGAGCGGGCCTCGCGGGCGTCCAGGTTCAGGCCGCCCAGGTGGACGGTGGAGAACCGGTCGTCGATCCGGCCGCGCAGCACGCGGTCGACCGCGTCGGGCTGCTCGGAGATCTCCTTGTGCATGTACGTGTCGTGGCCGCCCATGTCGTAGGAGGCGGCCTCCCACTCCACGGTCTCCGGGGTGGCCGTCGTGGTGGCGCCCGAGGTCGTGTACGTACGGAAGTCGTCGGCCTTGAGGGTGGCCATCTCGCCGTCGTCGAGGGTGACGACCTGGCGGGTGTGGGCGATCAGGGCGGCGACGTCGGAGGCGACGAACATCTCCTTCTCGCCGATGCCGAGGACGACCGGGGAGCCGTTGCGGGCCACCACGATGCGGTCGTTGAAGTCGGCGTGCATGACGGCGATGCCGTAGGTGCCCTCGATGACCTTGAGCGCCTCGCGGACCTTCTCCTCCAGGGTGGTGGCCTGGGAGCGCGCGATGAGGTGCGTGATGACCTCGGTGTCGGTCTCGGACGCGAAGACGACGCCGTCGGCCTCCAGCTTGGCGCGGAGCTCCTGGGCGTTGTCGACGATGCCGTTGTGGACGATCGCGACCTTGTTCTCGGGGTCCATGTGCGGGTGCGAGTTGATGTCGCTCGGCGCGCCGTGGGTGGCCCAGCGGGTGTGGGCGATGCCGGTGGTGCCGGTGAAGCGCTTGGGGACCCGGGCCTCCAGGTCACGGACCCGGCCCTTGGCCTTGACCATCTTCAGGCCGGTGGCCTTCGGGCTGGTGATGACGATGCCGGCGGAGTCGTACCCCCGGTACTCCAGCCGCTGCAGGCCTTCCAGCAGCAGCGGGGCGACGTCGCGCTTTCCGATGTAACCGACGATTCCGCACATAAAGGTGTTAACCCTCCAGGTTGGTGTGTGTGCCCGGCCGTGACCCGGTCGGGGTCACCCGTAGACGATGCGGCGCAGCTGCCGGAGCGAGAGTTCCGGTGGCGCCACGGCGCGGTGCGGCAGCTCGGCCGCTATGCGCTCGAAGATCTCGGCGTTCACCGAGCCACCGGACTGCAGCTCGCGGTGGCGGCGGCGGACGAAGTCCTCGGTCGACTCGTCGAAGTACGCCAGCACGTCGAGCACCACCCGGGTGGCCTCCCCGCGCTGGAGCGCGGTGCTGCGCACCAGGTGGTCGATGAGGTCGTCATGTGACGGGCGGCGATCGAGCACCTGAGAATACTGAGGGGTCACCCCCGTTCTTCGCAAGAATCCTGCCCGAATTCGGGCAGGCGACTTCATGATCGCCGCTGTGAGGGCGAAATTGGTCTACACCTTGACCGCGGAAGTGGTCCACGGTACGCATGGTGACTGTTCGGATACGCATATCCACAGCCGCGAAGCCCGACGAAGTTGATCGACGTTCATTGACCTTCATTGACGTTCATCGAAAGGGACCCATGTCTGTGAGACAGCGCAGAACGCTTCCCCGCCTGCTCGGCGCCGCACTGCTCCTGGCGGCGGCCGGCATCTCCTGCGTCGGAGCCGCCCCCCTCTCCCACTCCGCCGCCGACTCCACGACCCGCCCGCTCGGCCAGGTCGTCCCCGTCCCGGCCTCCGTGACCCCGGCCGGACAGCCGTACACGCTCACCTCCGCCACCCGCATCCGGATCGACGAGGACTCCCGCGACTCCCGCGCCGTCGCCGACTACCTCGCCGGCATCCTGCGCCCGTCCACCGGCCTCTCCCTCCGCGTCGTCGACCAGGACGAGGCGCGCGGTGGCATCCGGCTCCGCCTCAGCGGTACGGAGAAGTCCCTCGGCGACGAGGGCTACCGGCTCCAGTCGGGCCGCGACGGCGTCACCCTCACGGCGCACCGGCCCACCGGCCTCTTCCGCGGCGTCCAGACCCTGCGCCAGCAGCTCCCGGCGGCCGTCGAGAAGAGGACCAGGCAGCCCGGGCCCTGGAAGGTCGCCGGCGGCACCATCACCGACACCCCGCGCTACGCCTACCGCGGCGCGATGCTCGACGTCTCCCGGCACTTCTTCACCGTCGAGCAGGTCAAGCGGTACATCGACCAGCTCGCCCTCTACAAGATCAACAAGCTGCACCTGCACCTCTCCGACGACCAGGGCTGGCGCATCGCCATCGACTCCTGGCCCCGGCTCGCCACCTACGGCGGCTCCACCCAGGTCGGCGGCGGCCCCGGCGGCCACTACACCAAGGCCGACTACAAGGAGATCGTCCGCTACGCCGCCTCCCGCCACCAGGAGGTCGTCCCCGAAATCGACCTGCCGGGCCACACCAACGCGGCCCTCGCCTCGTACGCCGAGCTGAACTGCGACGGCGTCGCCCCGCCGCTCTACACCGGCACCGCCGTCGGCTTCAGCTCCCTGTGCGTGCCGAAGGACATCACGTACGACTTCGTGGACGACGTCATCCGCGAGCTCGCCGCGCTCACCCCCGGCAAGTACCTCCACATCGGCGGCGACGAGGCGCACTCCACGACCCACGAGGACTACGTGGCCTTCATGGAGAAGGTCCAGCCGATCGTCGCCAAGTACGGCAAGACCGTCGTCGGCTGGCACCAGCTCACCGGGGCCGTGCCCGCCAAGGGCGCCCTCGCCCAGTACTGGGGCCTCGACCGGACCAGCCCGGCGGAGAAGGAGCAGGTCGCGGCCGCCGCGCGGAACGGCACCGGGCTGATCCTCTCGCCCGCCGACCGGGTCTACCTCGACATGAAGTACACCAAGGACACCAAGCTGGGCCTCGCCTGGGCCGGCTACGTCGAGGTCCAGCGCTCCTACGACTGGAACCCGGCCGCCTACCTCCCCGGCGCGCCCGCCGAGGCCGTCAAGGGCGTCGAGGCGCCGCTGTGGACGGAGACCATCTCCGAGAACGCGCACATCGACCAGATGGCCTTCCCGCGCCTGCCGGGCGTCGCCGAACTGGGCTGGTCCCCGGCGGCCACGCACGACTGGGAGGCGTACAAGACGCGGCTGGCCGCGCAGGGGCCGCGGTTCGAGGCCCTCGGGATCGACTACTACCGGTCGCCGCAGGTGCCTTGGCCTGCGGCGCGATGACATAGGGACGGGCGCCCCCGGAGGACCGTAC
>NZ_JBHXPI010000041.1:0-60014 GCF_042718575.1 Streptomyces sp. NPDC058579 | reverse complement strand
CGCCCGGCCCGCACCGGCATGCCCGTCTACCCGACGGGACGGAATTCGGTCGTCGCGAGCTCGACCAGCGCGATCAGGACCTCCTTGCCCGACGCGCGCTCGCGCGCGTCGCACAGCACCACCGGCGTTCCCTCGTCGAGGTCGAGCGCGACCGACACCTCCTCGGCGCTGTAGTCCCGCGTGCCGTCGAAGCAGTTGACGGCCACGACGAACGGCAGCTTGCGGCGCTCGAAGTAGTCGATCGCCGGAAAGGAGTCCACCAGTCGTCTGGTGTCCGCGAGCACCACCGCGCCCAGCGCACCGCGGGCGAGTTCGTCCCACAGGAACCAGAAACGGTTCTGGCCGGGTGTGCCGAAGAGGTACAGCGCCAGGTCGTCGCCGAGCGTGATGCGGCCGAAGTCCAGCGCGACCGTCGTCGTGCGTTTCTCGGCGACGCCTTCGAGGCTGTCCATCGGGCGGCCCGCCTCGGTCAGGAGTTCCTCGGTGCTCAGGGGCCGGATCTCGCTGACCGAACCGATCAAGGTGGTCTTGCCGACGCCGAAGCCGCCGGCCACGAGGATCTTGAGGGCGAGGAAAGGTACGTCAGAGGGCTCGGAGTCCATCGATCACTCTCTTGAGGACGCGCTGGTCGGGGAGTTGAGCGGGGGGTACGGGAGGGCTGACCCGGACGAGACCGGCTTCCAGCAGGTTGCCGAGGAGCACTCGTACGACGGCGAGCGGCAGGCCCGCGTCGGACGCGATGTCGGCCACGGGCCGTGGGCGCGCACTGCAGAGCCGGTGGATCTCCGACTCCTCCGGCGAGAGCACCGGGCCCCGTTCGGGGCGCGTTCGGCCGTGCACGAGGGTCATCAGGTCGAACGTCTCGCTGCCGGCGGGCCGCGCCCGGCCCGACGTCATCGCGTAGAGACGCACCAGCGGGCCCGCCTCGTCGTCGTACCAGCGCCGACCGTGCTCAGTCATCGAAGGGCGGCATCGCACCCGCGTCGCCGCGTGCCGGTGTGCCGAGGTGGGCGCCGACACGCTTCACCAATCGGGCCATCTCGTACGCCACGAGGCCCACATCGGCACTGGCGTCGCTGAACACGGCGAGACAGGAGCCGTGGCCCGCGGCGACGACGAAGAGGAAGCCGTCCTCCAGCTCGACCAGGGTCTGGATGACCTGGCCGGCGCTGAAGTGGTGTCCCGTGCCCTTGGCGAGACTGTGGAACCCGGAGGCGATGGCGGCGAATCTCTCGCCGTCGTCCCTGGTCAGTGCCGCCGACATGCCCACGGGCAGTCCGTCACCGGACAGGACGACCGCGTGGTGGATCTCCGTGACGTGGGTGACCAGTTCCTCCAGCAGCCAGTCGAGTTCACCGGATCGGTGGGGGTTGCCGGTCATCGGCTCTCTCCTTCACGTTCTGTGTTGTCCCCGTGTGCGGTGCCCGGTCGTGGCACACGGTCGGCGTTCCCGCGGGCCCAGCCCGCGCGGAACGAGGTCATGGCGGCCCGCGCCTGCTCGGGGGAGCGGCGGGGCCCGTCCGCGACGGGCGGCGCGTACGTGTCCGGGTCGACGACGCCGTCCGCGGCGCCGGGGCCCGACTGCTGCCGTACGCGACGCGGCAGCGCGGCCTTGCCGCCGGGCGTGGGGGCACCCGGCAGCTCCGGGGGCTGAGGCGGGACGCCCGTCACAGGAGGCACGGGGGCCACGTCCGGCAAAGGCGGTGCCGCGGAGGGCGTGGGCGCCACCGGGGGAACGGGCGCTTCCTGTGCGGTCGGCGCCGGACGTTCCGGCTGCTGCCGGCCGACGACCGGCTCGGCGGTCGGCGGGGCGGGGGCCCGATGCCGTCCGCCGCTCCGCGCCGCCGCTTGTACCGGCGGTCGCCGCTCCGGGCGGCGGCTCGGCAGACCGGCGTCGTCCCCGGCCGTGTCCGGCGCCACCTCGCTGATCAGGGCCGTCGGCAGCAGGATCACGGCCACGACACCGCCGTACACCGAGGGTTGCAGCGAGACGCGCGCGTCGAGGCGGTGGGCCAGCCGGTTCACCACGAAGAGGCCCAGCTGCCCGCTGTCGAGCAGGTCGATCCTGCCCGTGTCCTCGATCCGGCTGTTGGCCTCGGCGAACCCTTCGGTACTCATCCCGAGGCCGCGGTCCTCGATCTCGAAGGCGACCCCGGAGCCGACCCGCTCGCCGCGTACCCGCACGACGGTGTGGGGCGGCGAGAAGGCCGTGGCGTTCTCGACGAGTTCGGCCAGCAGATGGATGAGGTCGGCGACGGCGGCGCCGTGCACCCGTACCTCGGGGACGGCGTGCACCTCCACCCGGCGGAAGTCCTCGACCTCCGCGACGGCGGACCTGACCACGTCCATGAGGGG
The DNA here is from genome assembly GCF_042718575.1 of Streptomyces sp. NPDC058579. Classification (NCBI taxonomy): domain Bacteria; kingdom Bacillati; phylum Actinomycetota; class Actinomycetes; order Kitasatosporales; family Streptomycetaceae; genus Streptomyces; species Streptomyces sp. NPDC058579. The sequence continues at coordinate 57,659 of NZ_JBHXPI010000041.1, read as the reverse complement.
TACGGGCTGCCGCCAGCCACGCCCCGGCGCCGCGCCGGACAGGATGATCAGGCTCTCGGAGTGCCGGCGCATACGGGTCGTGAGGTGGTCCAGGCGGAAGAGGTCCTCCAGCTCCACCGGGTCGTCGTTGCGGCGCTCCATGGTGTCGAGGAGCGCGAGCTGACGGTGCAGCAGCGCCTGGCTGCGGCGGGCCAGGTTGACGTACACGCCGGAGATCCCGTGGAGGACCTGGGCGCGTTCGGCCGCCGACGTGACGGCGGCGCGGTGCACGGCGACGAGCGCCGCGCCGACCTGCCCGACCTCGTCGTCGCGGTGCGCGCGCAGCGGCGCCAGGACGTCGAGGTCGACGGTCTCTCCGGTGTGCAGCTTCCGGATCGTCTCCGGCAGTTCGCGGCCGGCGAGGGTGAGGGCGGAGTTGCGCAGGTCCGTCAGCTCGCGGACCAGGCCGCGGCCGATCCGGACGGAGATGAAGAGGGAGAGCAGCACACCGAGCAGACCGAGTGCCACGGCCACGCCCGAGCCGCCGAGGACGGCGAAGGAGACGGGGCTCGTTGCGTCGATCGCGGCCGTGCTCACCTTCGTCTGAGCCGCGCCGAGCTGCTGGAGCACCGCGTCGGCGGACGCCTTCCACTCGACGGACCCGGCAAGCCGCCCGGCCGCCGACGCGCCGCCCGCGGCGCGCATCCGGTCCTCGGTGGCGCGCAGTTCACGCATCGCGCTGCCGTTGAGGACCGTACGGTACGCGGCCGCGTCGGCCGGCGGCAGATCGTCCACGGCCGCGAGGAGCCGGCGCTGCGTGTGGGCCGAGCCCACGAACTCCTGGTACTGCTCACGGCTGAAGCGGTCCGACGCCTGCGCGGCGCCCATCAGGGCGTCCTCACGGGCGATCATCTCCCGGGCCCAGGCCAGTTCGAGGACGACCCGGGCCGGGGAGGAGTGCTCCGGTTCGTGCAGTGCGGCCAGCGCGCCCTGGACGGCGAAGCCGTGCTCGATGACGCGCCCGTAGGCGTCGTAGACGTTCTGCCACGCGTCGTCCGAGGCACGGGCCTGCTTGCGCAGCGCCGTCAGGCCGTCGAGGTCCGCGAGGAGCTGGTCGACGCGCCCCGAGAAGTCCGCGCCGACCGCCTGGACGTCCAGGGTGGACGCCTGGGCGCCGCGGCGGAGGGCGGCGGAGGCGGCGTCGGTGTCCTTCTCCAGACCTCCCTGGGACTCGGCCCGCTCCGTGCTCGGGGCGGCGAGGTGGCGCAGGGCTCCGGCGCGCTCGGCCTGGAGCGAGGCGACGAGCGAGTCGATCGGTTTCAGCAGGGTGGAGTTGGCCTCCTGGACGCGGCTCAGCTCCGAGACGCCGGTCGCGGTGGTGACGGTCGCGTACGCCCACAGCGCCATCAGGGACACGGCGGGGACCATCAGGAGGCAGACAATCTTCGCCCGGATAGAGCGTGGCACCAGACGTGCTCTCATCGGTTCCTCGAACAGTCAGGGGCAGGGGGGCAGGGGACAGGGGGCGGTGCTCAGTGGGCCGGCACGTCCGCGGTGTCGAGCGACGCGGCCGCGGCCGCCTCCGTGGCCTCGGCGTTCGCGGCGTTCTCCCGCGCGGTGGGCGACAGGGCGACGAAGGCGGAGGCCAGGAAGAGGAACGAGCCGAGGACCACGGCGAGGGGGAAGACGAACTCCGTCGCCGTGACCCCGTCGAGCACCGTGCGGCGCGGGGCGAGCTCGATCATGACGGCGCCCATCCCGGTGTAGTGCATGCTGCTCACCGCGACCCCCATCACCAGGGAGGCGATCACCGCGCCGGCCGCGCCGCGCACCGTGAGCGCCGCCCACAGCGCGGCGGTCGCCGCGACGACGGCGATGACGAGCGAGAGGACGACCAGCGGCGGGTCGTAGCTGACGGTCCCGTTCAGACGCAGCGCCGCCATGCCGAGGTAGTGCATGGCGGCGACACCGAGTCCGGTGCCGAGGCCGCCGAGCAGCAGGGAACGCCACCGGTTGCGGCCGTGACCGACGGTGAAGACACCCGCGCCGACCACGGCCATCGCGACCACGAGGCTGAGGAGGGTGAGCGGGACGTCGTAGCGGATCGCCGAGCCGGCGACGCCGAAGCCCAGCATGGCGATGAAATGCATGGTCCAGATGCCCGAGGCGATGGCGACGGACGCCGTCACGAGCCAATTGCGCCGCGAACGGCCTTCGGCCGCAAGCGCCCTGACGGTGCACCGCAGTCCGAGTGCGGATCCGACACAGGCCATCGCATAGGCGAGGACCGGGGAAAGCCAGCCGGCGCCGAAGTGGTGCAGATGCGCCACAGTCCCTCCGTTCACGTTTCACGGGTTCAACTTCGCGGCGACGGACGCTAGCACCGAACGTGACGGGGGAAATTCGGCAAAAACAATCGGGACTCTGATTCGGTTCGCGGGGGCGCACGGAGTGCTGCCCTACCAGCGAGTTCAGTGAGCGTCAATGCGCGTCATCCGGACAGATCCTCGACCCGGGAACCGTGTGATCCGCTCGTCGAGTGATGTGGATCACCGGAATTCCCAAGGAAATTCATCCGAGGGGGACCACGGGGTCTTGACGACCTCGCGGGCCGTGGAACGCGAGGTGCAAAAGGGAACACCGCACGGAGCCCAGTTGACGGGGGATTCGGCACTCCGTGCGGTGTCAGTTCAATTCTGAGCGGTACGCGGACGGTTCCGCGGTGTCCTTGGTGACGGGTCTCGCTGACGAAAGTCACGGGTCACCACGGGTCGACGGACTCCTCGACCACCCGGAGGCTCTGCCCGTCCGCGTCGGCGGCCCCGCTGATCCGGCCGCCCTTCGAACGGGCCACCGCGTGAAGGAACGCCACCGTCTCCGCCGTGATGACCTCACCCGGCATCAGGACCGGGACACCGGGCGGGCAGGCCGTGACCGTGGCGGCGGAGACCATGCCCACCGCGGTGGCCGAGGGCACCACCCGGTCGGTACCGAAGAAGGCCTCGCGGACGGTGAGCCTGCCGGGCCCCGGTTCGGGGAGCGCGAGCCGCAAGGGCTGCGGGAGGTCGGTGTGGAGGACCGGCAGGGCGTGGAGCGCGTCGAGGAACCCCTCGGCGTCCGGCTCGACTTCGGTGCCGAGCACGACGGAGAGGACCGTCTCGGTGGCCGTCTCGACGGTGACACCGCGGGCCACCCCCGCGAGCCTGCGGAAGGCCTGGTGGCCGGAGATGCCGCCGTCACGCGTGTTGACGGTGATGCGGAGCGGTTCCGTCGCGGCGATCCCGCCGATGCCGGCGAACCCCTCGTCGACCAGGGAGAACCGGCCCTCCTTCCGTACGGCGGCGCGAACCGTGACGGCCGCCTCCAGCGAGTCGAGGACGTGGTCCCAGCTCCGCGCGGGCTGTTCGGCGGGCGGCACCTCCCCGCTCGCACGGCCGGCGAGGTCCACCGCGCGATCGATGAGCGGCCGCAGCAGGTCGGCGTGCGGCCCGTCTCCCAACCGGAGCACGGGAGTCGCGCCGCGTACGACCGTGAGGTCGGCGCCGTGCGCGAGCGCGTCCGGCAGTACTTCCGGATGCCCACCGAACAACGGGGACCGCCAGGTCTCGTCGACGATCAGCGGAATCCCCGCGCCATGGGCCGCGTCGGCGAGCGCGCGGATGTCCGCCACGGCTCCGTACCGGGTGGGGGAGACGATGTGGGCCACGGCAACGTCGGGGCGTTCCTCCGCAGCCTCGGCCAGGTCCTCGGCCCGGACGCAGTGCGCGATCCCGTGGACGAGGTCGACCGAAGGCCGTAGGAAGGCCGCGTCGAGCCCGGAGAGAACGAGACCGTCGAGGACGGAGGCCGGGGCGTCCCGCTGGACGACCATGCTCCGGCCCAGGGCGGGCACGACCAGAGCCGTGATGAAGTGTTCCAACGGGCTGCCGTGCGACAGCACCCAGATCTTCCGCGCGGGCCTGACCTCGGTGGGGGACATGTCTGCCGTACCTCTCCCCACCGACTTGCGGCTTCAGCGAACGGTCGACGCCGTCCGGACAGGTGGGGGTACGCCTCCGCACGGCATCCCTTCCATCGTCACCGGCGTCCGACGGCCCCCGACCTGTCGAAGGTCAGGGCCGGGTCCCGACCTCCGACAGGCCGAAGGACCCGGAGGGCCCGGAAGGCCCGGAGGACAAACCCCTAGGGCTCTTACGGCTAGTCGCTGGAGAGGCCCGACCGGTAGGCGATCCGGGCGGCCTCGACGCGGTTCGAGACGCCGAGGCGGGCCAGGAGCTGGGTCACGTGGGACTTGACCGTGCCCTCGGTCATCCCCAGTTCGGCGCCGATGCCCGCGTTGGACAGGCCGCGTCCCAGGAGACGCAGGACGTCGACCTGGCGGGCGGTCAGCGAGGCGATGAGCGGGTCGTCCTCGGCGGGGGTCCGGTCCGCCCCTCGGGTGGTGAGGTCGATGACGTGGCCGGTGACGGAGGGGGCGAACACGGCGTGGCCGGCGGCGATGTCCCGCAGCGCGCCGAGCAGGTCCGCCGGCGGGGTGTCCTTCACCAGGAACCCGACCGCGCCGGCGGCGAGTGCCCGCTCGACGTATTCGTCCTGGCCGAACGTGGTGAGGACGAGCACCGCGGGCGGCGTCGGCGACTCCCGCAGGAGCCGTGTCGCGGCGATGCCGTCGAGCCCCGGCATGCGCAGGTCCATGACCACGATGTCGGGCTGCAGGGCGCGCGCCCGCTCGATCGCGGAGCGCCCGTCCCAGGCCTCCGCGACCACCCGGACGTCCGGGCTCGCGTCGATGATCCTCCGAAGACCGTCGCGGACCGCCGGATCGTCGTCCGCGACGAGCACGCTGATCATGACCTGAACCTCATCCCCTCATGCTCGCCCAGTCCCCGGCCGGGGGCGACGGGACGGCCTGGACGGGGCAGCACCGGCGGCGCTCACCGAGCCCCGTCGGCAGGGGCTGGATACCGTGACAGCATGGCCGCGCCCCCGCACTCCCGCTGGCCACCTAGGCGCGTGGATGCCTTGGTCACCCTGGTCGTCGTCGCCCTGGGCATCGGCGACTCCTGGGTGAAGCCGTCCAGCGGCCTGCTGACCGGGCTTCCCACACCGGTGATCGCGGCCTGCGCCGCGCTCGTCGGCGCCACGCTGTGGTGGCGCAGGCGACGGCCGTACCTGGTCGCCGACTTCGTGCTCGTCATGCACGTCGTGTCCTTCACCCCGGTGGCCCTGGCCGTCGCGATGTACACCGTCGGCAGCCTCGACCGGCGCCTGAAGGTCCTCATCGCCTACGGAGTGGTCGGCTTCGCCGCTGGTCTCGTGGGTCTGCATGGCGGGCTGCCGACCGCCGGCGTGCGGGAGGCCGCCTATTCGCTGGCGGCCATCGTCGGCCCGCTGGCCGTCGGCTACGCGGTCGGCGTACGACGTGACCTGACGGCGACCGTCCAGGCCCGCGTCGCCGACCTGGAGCGCGAGAACCAGCTCCTGGACGAACGGGCCCGGACCGAGGAGCGGGCGGAGATCGCCCGGGAGATGCACGACGTGGTGGGCCATCGGGTGAGCAACATGGTGCTTGCCGCCGGCGCCCTGGAGGTCGGCCCGGGCGGAAGCGAGCCGGAGACCGTCCGTACCGCCGCGCTCATCAGGTCCGACGGCTGGCAGGCGCTGGAGGAGTTGCGCGAGATCCTCGGCGTACTCGCCCCGTCCCGTACGGCCGCGGGGAAGCAAGGGACGGCCTCCGAACCGGACGCGGAGGGGCTGTCCGACCTGGTGGACCATGCGCGGGAGCGCGGACAGCAGGTGGAGCTGCGGGTGGACGGCCACCCCGAGACCCTGCCGCCGGCCGTGCAGCGCGCGCTCCACCGGATCGTGCGGGAGTCGCTCACCAACGCCTCGAAGTACGCACCCGGTGCCACCGTGCGCGTGGACGTGGACTGCCGCGCCGACGGCGTCTATCTGAAGGTCGCCAACACCGCTCCCACGGGGCCGCCCCCGGTCGATCTGCCCAGCGGGGGCCACGGCCTCGTCGGCATGACCGAGCGCGTGACCCTGCTCGGCGGGACACTCACAGCGGGGCCGCACGACGGCGGCTTCCTGGTCTCGGCCGTCATCCCGCACCGCCGAGGAGCGTCATGAGCATCCGGGTCCTGATCGCCGACGACAACGAGATCACCCGCCGCGGGCTGCTGTGGATCATCGACACCAGCGGGGACATCGAGGTCTGCGGGCAGGCGGCGGACGGGGAGGAAGCCGTGGCCCTGGCCGAGGAGACCCGGCCCGACGTGGTCCTCCTCGACGTGCGCATGCCGCGTGTCGACGGCCTCGCGGCCCTCGGCCGACTGCTCGCGCGGCCCGAGCCGCCACGGGTGCTGATGCTCACCACCTTCCACGAGGACGAAGGGGTACGGACGGCCTTGCGGGCCGGAGCGGCCGGCTTCCTGCTCAAGGACACTCCGCCCGAGGCCCTGCTGCGCGCGATCCGCGACGTCCACGGGGGCCACGCGGTCCTCGGCCCGCCCGTCGCCAAGCGGCTGGTGGACGGCCTCGCCCGCAGCGCGCCGTCGATCGGCCCCGAGGAGCAGGAGCGGCTCGACTCACTCACGCCGCGCGAACTCGACGTCCTGCGGCTGCTCGCCGTCGGACTGACCAACAGCGCGATCGCGGCCGAACTCGGCACCACCGAGGGCACGGTCAAGGGATACGTCAGCTCGGTCCTGGCCAAGCTGCAGACGGAGAGCCGGGTCCAGGCGGCGCGGACGGCCTACCGCGCGGGCCTGGACAGGGACTGATCACTCCCGATGAGTGTCCCGATCGGGGCTGATCGATCCGTCTTCGGATACGAAGGTCTATCGATCAGACTGATCGGAAGAATTTTCCGTCGCCTCGCCGCAGGAAGCGCGTACCCGCAGCTCAGGCAGCAGATCGACGTGCCGACGAGCCCCGCCCGAGGTCCCCGCGGCCCGTTCGCGTACCCGCTGGAGCAGTAGCTCGGCGGCGGTCGCCCCGACCTCGTACTTGGGCGGGGCCACCGCCGTGAGCGGGAGGTCGGAGAGCGCCGCCACATCGTCGTCGTACGCCACGAGGGCGAGATCCTCCGGGACGCGGAGGTGGGGCGCGCGGCTGCGCAGGCTCTGCAGGAGCAGGATCGCGTCGATGTCGCTGAGTACGAGCGCGGCGGTGACCTCGCCGCTGTCGACCAGGGCGGCGAGCCGCTCCGCCACGGTGTCGATCCGCTCCGTGTCGACCTCACCGCCCTGCAGCGCGAGGGGTTCGACCGGGGGGCCGGACACGCCGAAGGCGCGCAGCGCCGCCTCGTAGCCGCGCCGTACCTGTACCGCGGTCGGGCTCTCCCCGGCGACCAGGGCGATCTTCCGGTGCCCGATCTCGACGAGGTGGCGCACGGCCACGCCCGCGCCCGCCGCGTGGTCGGTGCAGACGTGGTCGAGCCCGGCGACGCGGGTGCCCACCTCGCCGCGGCGCTCCACGAGGACCGCCGGCAGCGTGAGCTCGCCACCCGTGGTGGCCGCCCCGCCCGCGTCCTCGGCCCCGCCGGTGCCGGTCGGCCAGCTGGGTGTAAGGAGCAGCCCGTGGACACCGGCTTCCAGCATGCGGTCCACCTGGGCCGCGTCCTGCTCGGGCCGGTAGCCGGAGTAGCCGAGGATGAGCCGGCCGCCGACCGCGGCGACGGTCTCCCGCGCGCCCCGGATGATCTCCCCGAAGTAGTGCTGGGACTGCGGGACGACCATCCCGATCACCGGCGCTTCCGGCTCCGGCGCGGTGGACGGGCGGAGCTCGGGAATCGGCTGTGGCGCCTGCCCCCGAGGCGCCGGTGTGCCCGGCCAGTGGACCGCTCCGCGCACCCGGTCGAGTCGTCCGCGTGACGCCAGCGTCTCCACGTCCCGGCGCGCGGTGACCAGGGAGATGCCGAGGTGGTGGGCGAGGTCGGAGACGCGCAGACTGCCGTGCTCCCGCACGAGTTCCACGATCCGCTCGTGACGTTCGTCCACCGTGTATCGCACACCGTCTCCCCGCGTTCCGTGACTCCGCGCCGACTCCGCGCCGACTCCGCGCTCAGCTCTCTGCTCAGCTCCGAGCGATCACCCTACTTCTTCCGATCAAACCGCGTGTTTTCGTACCATCGCTCAAGCGATCTTGACGATCGAAAGAGCGATCAATATGGTCGCGTCATGACCTCGCTGTACATCCGCACGGCCGAGCAGATCATGCGGGACGCCCGCGATCACGCCGGTGGCGGGCCCGGGCTACGCAGAATTCCGAGCGAGCGCGACCTCGCCTCCTCACTGCGGGTGAACCGGCAGACGGTGCGGCGCGCCCTGGAACACCTCCGTACGGGCGGGCTGATCCGCACCGACCGGAGCGGCACCTACGCCTACACCGGGAAGGGCGCACCGGACCGGCCCGCCGTGGGCCTGGGCTCACAGCCTCTGTACCCCGGCGGGGCCGACTTCAGCGGCCTGACCGTCCGTGCCGCCGCCACCCTCTCGTACGAACCCGTACCACCGCCCATCGAGGCGCTGCTGGGGCTCTGCCCGGAGCGGCCCACGCTGGTCCACCGGCACCAGCTCGTGCTCGGCTCGGGGGAGACGGTGCAGCGGGCGGTCTCGTACTTCTCGCCCACCGCCCTGTCCCACGTGCCCAAACTGAGCCGGCGCGTCCGCCGGGTCCGCCGCCAGCCGCACGGCCCTCAACCCGACCTGCGCCACCTGTACCTGTGGATGGCGGAGGCCGGCCTGCGGCCCGTGCGACGGGACCGGGTGCGGGTGAACCCGGGCCAGTGCGGCGAACTCTGGCTCTCCATACGGAAGCTGGTGCACGACCAGCACAACCGGCTCCTGGAGGTCACGGACCTGAACATCGACCCGCAGCGCGGGGAGGTCGGGTACGAATTCGCTCTTCCCGCCCTCCCCTGACGCTGGCCTCCCCTGACGCTGGCCTCCCCTGACGCTGGCCTCCCCTGACGCTGGCCTCCGCTGGCGCTCGCGTCCGCTGAAGCGCCGCCGGCGCCTACAGCCAGGTGCCGAAGCGGCGGACGTACCAGGTCTTCACGAGCTGGGTGAGCGCGCAGTACGCGAGGAGGACGCCGACCAGCCACGGGAAGTAGCCGAGCGGCAGGGCGACGAACCCCAGGCTCGCCGCGAGCGGCGAGAAGGGCAGGAACAGCCCCGTGGCGACCCCGAGCACGGTCATGGCCAGCACGGGCCACGAGGCGCGGGACTGGATGAACGGGATCTTCCGGGTCCGGATCATGTGGACGACCAGGGTCTGCGAGAGCAGGCCCTCGATGAACCAGCCGGACTGGAAGAGCGACTGCTCGGCCACCGTGTTCGCGGCGAAGACGTGCCACATGACCAGGAACATCGCGATGTCGAAGATCGAGCTGATGGGCCCGATCGTCAGCATGAACCGGCCGATCCCCTTCGCGTCCCAGGTACGCGGCTCGCGCAGGTACTCCTCGTCCATCCGGTCCCAGGGCGTGGCCAGCTGGGAGATGTCGTAGACCAGGTTCTGTACGAGGAGCATGATCGCGAGCATCGGCTGGAACGGGATGAACGCGCTCGCCACGAGGACCGAGAAGACGTTGCCGAAGTTCGACGAAGCCGTCATCTTGATGTACTTGATGGTGTTGCCGAAGGTCGTCCGGCCCTGGACCACGCCCTGTTCGAGGACGGTGAGGTCCTTCTCCAGGAGGATGATGTCGGCGGACTCCTTGGCGATGTCGACGGCCGTGTCCACCGAGATGCCGACGTCGGCGTCGCGCAGCGCCGCCGCGTCGTTGATCCCGTCGCCGAGGAAGCCGACCGTGTGGCCCTCGGCCTGCAGCGCCCGTACGACGCGGGCCTTCTGAACCGGGTTGACCTTCGCGAACACCGTGGTCCGGGCGGCCAGTTCGCGCAGCGCGGCGTCATCGAGGGCGTCCAGGTCGGCCCCCGTGACGACGCGGCCGGCGTCCAGGCCGACCTCCGCGCAGACCCGGGCCGCGACCAACTCGTTGTCGCCGGTGACGACCTTCACGGTGATGCCGTTGTCGGCGAGGCCGCGCAGGGCGTCCGCCGCGTCCGCCTTCGGCGGGTCGAGGAAGGCGAGGAAGCCGACGAGGGTCAGCTCCGCCTCGTCGGCCACGCCGTACGTCTCGCGGCGCGCGCCCATGGTCCGGGTGGCGACGGCGAGGACCCTCAGGCCCTGCCGGTTGTGGTCCTGGGCGGTGCGGGTGACGCGCCCACGGAGCTGGTCCGTGAGTGCGACGGTACGGCCGCCGTCGCGCAGGTGGGTGCAGAGGGCGACGACCTCTTCGACGGCTCCCTTGGTGATGAGGACGTGGCCGGGCGGCGCGGCGGCCTCGTCCGGGGTGAGGGCGTTGCGGCGCAGGACCACGGACATGCGGCGCCGGGCGAAGTCGAAGGGGATCTCGTCGACGAGGGTGAAACGGGAGTCGACGACGACCTCCTCGGCCTCGTGGACGCGGTCGATGACGGCCTGGTCGAGCAGGTTGCGCAGACCGGTCTGGAAGTGGGCGTTGAGGTATCCGTACTCGAGCACGTCGGCGTTCTCGGCGCCGTGGACGTCCAGGTGGCGGGCGAGGACGATCCGGTCCTCGGTGAGGGTGCCGGTCTTGTCCGTGCACAGCACGTCCATCGCGCCCAGGTTCTGGATCGCGTTGAGCTGCTTGACGACGACCTTCTTCTTCGCCATCGCCACCGCGCCGCGCGCCAGGTTGGTGGAGACGACCATGGGCAGCATCTCGGGGGTCAGCCCGACGGCGACGGCGATCGCGAACAGGAAGGCCTCGTGCCAGTCGCCCTTGGTGACTCCGTTGATCGCGAAGACCACGGGGACCATGACCAGCATGAACCGGATCAGCAGGAAGCTGACCTTGCGGACGCCGACGTCGAAGGTGGTCTGCGGGCGCGAGCCGACCAGGGACCCGGCCATGGAACCGAAGTACGTGTCGGAGCCGGTGGCCACGACGACACCGGTCGCGGTGCCTGAGGTGACGGAAGTGCCCATCAGACAGAGGTTGTCGGCCTCGGCGGGGTCGAAGCCCGTACGACGGCCAGGGTCCGGCGCCGTCCCGGTGTCGGCCTTGGCGACGGGCAGCGACTCGCCGGAGAGCGAGGCCTGAGAGACCATCAGGTCCTTGGCCGTCAGCAGGCGCAGGTCGGCCGGGACGAGGTCGCCGGCCGCCAGTCGCACCACATCACCGGGTACGACCTGGTCGATCGGGATCTCGACGGTGGTGGGGGCCGCACCGCGTCCGGCCCGGCGCTGGACGGCGGTCGTCGTGGTGACCAGCGCCTTCAGCGCGTCCGCGGCCCGGCCGGACCGGTACTCCTGCCAGAAGCGCAGCAGCCCGCTGATCGCGACCATCGTCGACAGGATGACGACACCCGGGTCGGCGGGGTCCTGCCAGTACATGACGGCGGCCAGGAAGAGGAGTACGGCGATGAACGGGTTGCAGTAGGCCTTGACCAACTGCGTGGCCCAGCCGGGCGTCCGCTCCTCGGCGACGACGTTGCGGCCGTGGACCTGCAGACGGTGGGCGGCCTCACGGTGCTCCAGGCCTTCGCGGCCGGCGGCGAGGTCGGCAAGCACGTCGGCGGAGCTCCGGCCCCCGACCTCGTGGAGCCGTCCGGCGGCGGCGCTCGTACGGGCCTGCAGCTCGGCGAAGCCGCGCTCGCGGCGCAGCGCGCCGGAACGGCGGGGCGAGGACTTCTTCTGGGTGGTGAGCAGGGCCATGGTGAGCCTCCCTCCCGAGATCCGGGCGCGGCAGGGCCGGGCGCGGCTCAGGGAGTGGTCGTGCTGAAGGGGTGGGTCCACCGGGCGGGGGCGGCCGACGGGACGTGGCGCGTCGGCGCGGCACGCGGCGGACAGGCGGCCGGTCTGGCGCTCAGGCGCTCAGGAGACCAGCGGGGTACGGCAAGGACTTCCTTCGGGACTCATCCCGAACACCTCCTTGCTCCGTACCGACAGAATTGCCGCCTCGGCCTGCTCACGCGGCACGGCGACATATCGACCGTAGCCGCGCCCAAGCGGCGCGGAGGATGACGAAAGTCGCGACGTGTCATCGGCCAAAAGGGTGATTTCACGTCCCTGACCTGCAGTTTCCTCGGCGATCCCGCGGAGCGACCGCGGCCGACCCCTTTTGCTGTCTCTTTATCGACCGATAGCTACGACAGGGGGTTCACGCGCGCGGAATGCCCCCGCCCCATTTAATGGAAATGTGGCGCGGCAGCGAGAGGTGACTCGGTGACTGGTGAGGGATCAGAGCCTGCGGTGATCAGTGTGCTGGTCGCCGACGACAGTGAGATCGTTCGCCGGGGACTGAGCGAGATCCTCGCGTCGGCCGACGACATCCATGTCGTCGGCCAGGCGTGGGACGGTCACAGCGCCGTCGACCTCGCACGCCGGATGAGCCCGGACGTGGCTCTCGTCGACATCCGCATGCCGGGCATGGACGGCCTGGCCGCCACCCGGGAACTGCGCGCGCTGCCCGCGGCGCCCCGCGTCCTGATCCTCACCACGTTCGGGGCGGACGAGTACGTCGAGGAGGCGATCGCGGCCGGGGCGGGCGGCTTCCTGCTGAAGAACAGCCCTCCCGAGGAGCTGCTGAGGGCCGTCCGGTACGTCGCGACCGGCCAGGGGATCCTCGACCCCGCGGTGACGGGGTGGGTGATGGAGCAGGTGGCCCAGCAGAGCACCCGGCTCACGGCAGAGGAACAGGGACTGCTGGACGGTCTGAGCGACAAGGAACGCCGACTGCTGGGCCTGATCGGCCGCGGGCTGTCGAACGCCGGTATCGGCGAGGAGATCCACGCCAGCGAGGGAACGGTGAAGAACCAGGTCAGCCGCCTGCTGGCCAAGATCGGCGCGGGCAACCGCGTACAGGCGGCCCGCCTGGCGTACCGGGCGGGCCTGGAGGACTGAGGGGGTCGGACAGAGGTCCGGACAGGGGTCGGGACAGAGGTCCGGACGCGGTCGCGGCGGGTTCAGGGTACGGGCGAGGCAGCCCGCCGAGCCGAGGGGTGGACGTCAGGCCCGGCATGAGAAGGAGCCGCATCCAGCCGGTCACGCGGCGGCCGGGACCTGGAACCAGACCCACTTCCCCTGAGAACCCACCGTCGCCACGCCCCACGCCTCGGCCAGCATGTCGAGCAGGTCGAGACCGCGCCCGGTCTCCAGACCCGCGTCCTCGGCCGCGGTCACGTGGCAGGAGCGGACGCCGCCTCCCAGACCGGGCTCCGCGTCGAAGACGGCGCCGGTGATGACCCCGGTGCCTTCGTCGAAGCCGACCGCGACCTGGATCTCCTCGCCCGTGGCGTAGCGGACGGCATTGCCCACGACCTCGGAGAGCAGGAGCTCGGCGGTGTCGCTGCCGCTGTGGTCGCCAGGAGCGACGGCCTTCAGCACCACACGGGCCTCGGCGGCCGCACGCGGGTGACGGGACAGGACGGCCGTACCGCACAGCTCGTTCATGATGGCTCTCCACATCGAAGTGGTCGGCCCCCCTGGCTTCCTCTTCCAGCGTGACCGCGAAAAGGCCGCCGATCCGCTCACTTTCTCCCTCGCCTCGCGGTACGCACGTCACTGGGGGGAGTGACGATCGTCATCGCCACCACGCACGTCACAGGGAGACGCCGAGACCGCGAAGGTACGCGACGGGGTCGATGTCGCTGCCGTGGTCGGGGCCGGTGCGGACCTCGAAGTGCAGGTGCGGGCCGGCTCCGGGTCGCTCCGTGGCCCAGGAACTTCACGGTAGGAACCTCGCGCCCCGCGGTGCTTCGGCCGTGTGGCCACACCCACCTCGGCCATTCGGCCGAGAAACGTGCCCGGGGCATCGATCCGGTTCCCGCCCCCGCGCCGTCAAGACCGCCAGGTCTCCCCGCCCGGGAACAGGGCGTCCACCTGCCAGCCGCCCTCGGGCATGGGGCCCGCCGTGAGCCGCCCGCCCAGAACGTCAGCCCGCTCGGTCATGCCGACCACCCCGAACCCGTCACGGCGGCGCCGCCGGTCGTCCGAGTGCGGGGCGGACCGGCCGTCGTCGCGGACCGTGACACGTACCCCCGTTGGACCCTCGGCGCGCACCGACACCCGTACCTCGGTCGCGCCGACCGCGTGCTTGCGGACATTGGTCAACGACTCGCGCACGATCCGGTGCACGGTCACCGCGAGCAGCTCGTCGACGCGTTCCCCCACCCCCGGCTCCACCTCCAGGACCGCTCGCGGTCCGGTCCGCGAGAAGGCGTCCACCAGCTCGCGGACCTGCTCCATCCCGGCGACGGGCTCCAGCTGGGTTCCCTCCCGCAACATCCCCACCAGGCGGTGCATGGCCGCCAGCGCCTCGTCGCCCTCCGCCGCGATCCGGGTGAACGCCTCCGCGGCGCGCTCACCCGCTTCCGACGTACCGGCGGTCCAGTGGCCCGCCTGGGCCATCACCACGATGCCCGCGACATGATGGGCCACCAGGTCATGCAACTCCCGTGCCAGGTCCCGGCGTTCATCCGCGCGCACGGCCGCCAGGTCGGTGGCCCGCCGGCCGTCGTGCACGCGCAGGGACAGCGCGTTGGCCGCGACGCCCGCCGTCGCCGCCATCTCCAGGAGGTTCAGCGCGTGCAGATCACGCGGGGGTACGGCCACCGCCGCCACCGCGAGCAGCGGGCCGAGCCGCACCGCCGTCCGTACGTCGCTGCGCCGCAGCACCGGCCACAGCAGGAACAGCAGGGCGATCGACTCACCCACGCCCCAGTTCCGAAGGGGCAGGCCCGCGAGCAGCAGTACGACCGTCGCCCCGAGCGACACCAGCGCCGCCGTCGCCGCCCTGACCTCGAGCCGTACCCGCCGTACCGGCAGCGCGCACAGACAGACCAGCAGACCGGTGACCAGACCGGTCGTACGCTCCGTGGCCGACTCGTAGTCGACCCGCAGGTACTCGGCCACCACGAGCGCGGGCAGCAGCACCGCCAGGAGACCGATCGCGATCCGCTTGCGCACCATGGTGTCCCTCGCAGCCGGCGGTCGGCAGGCACCGTACCTGCCGATTCCGCCCGTGAGCATCCCAACACGGCACGGCCCGGCCGACCGTCGTGACGGGCACCGGCGAGTCGGCGGCGCGCCGGGGGAGTGGAGGGTACGGTGACCCGGATTTCTCGTCCGTTCGTGTGCCCCGGGAGGCATGACGTGACCCGTTCCTACGACGTCATCGTGGTGGGCCTCGGCGCTATGGGCAGCGCCGCCGCCTACCACCTCGCCGGCCGTGGCCGGAGTGTCCTCGGTCTGGAACGGTTCGGGCCGGCCCACGCGCTCGGCGCCAGCCACGGCGGCTCGCGCATCTACCGGCAGAGCTACGCCGAGGGCGAGTCGTACGTCCCGCTGCTCCTGAGGGCCCGTGAGCTGTGGGAGCAGCTGAACGCGGACTCGGGGCATGAGGTGTTCACCACCACGGGCGGGCTGGTCATCGGACCGCAGGACAGCCGGATGGTCGCCGGCAGCGTGCGGAGCGCGAAGGCGTGGGACCTGGCGCACGAGGTGCTGGACAGCGCGGAGATCCGGCGCCGTTTCCCCACCTTCGCTCCGGCTGCCGACGAGGTGGGTTTCTTCGAGCGTGAGGCGGGGGTCGCCCGGCCCGAGCTGACGGTCTCCACGCATCTCGACCTGGCCGCGGCGCGCGGCGCCGAACTGCACTTCGAGGAGCCGGTCCTGCGCTGGGACGTCGACGCCGGTGGCGGAGTCCGGGTCGTCACCGCCCGGGCGACGTACCTGGCGGAACGTCTCGTCATCGCCCCCGGCGCGTGGGCGCCGCGGCTCCTTGCGGACATCGGCGTCCCTGTGCGCGTGGAGCGCCGCGTCATGTACTGGTTCGCCCCCGAGGGCGGTACGGCGCCCTTCGTACCGGAGCAGCATCCCGTGTACGTCTGGGAGGACCGCACAGGCACCTCGATCTACGGATTCCCCGCCCTGGACGGCCCGGACGGCGGCGCCAAGGTCGCCTTCCACGAGGGCGTCGCCGCCCCGATCGACCCGGACACGCTCGACCGGGACATCCACCCGCACGAGGTGGAGGAGATGCGCACGTACCTGCGCACGCGCATCCCCACACTGGCCGGGGACCTCATCAAGGGCGCCGCCTGCACGTACTCGCTGACGCCGGACGAGCACTTCGTCGTCTCCGCACACCCCCGCCACCCCGAAGTCACCGTGGCCTGCGGATTCTCCGGCCACGGCTTCAAGTTCGTCCCGGTGATCGGCGAGATCCTCGCCGACCTCGCCACCGACGCCGCCACGCCCCACCCCATCGACCTCTTCGACGCCGGCCGCCCTCGGACCTCCGCCGTCGGCGGTTAGTAGGAGAGGGGGACAGAAAGCGCTTGCTGACCACCCCTGGAACGGCTCGGCGTGTTGGGCGTACAGTACGGCCCCATGACGGTCATTCCCACTGACGCCCAGCTCGCCTGGCAGGAAAGCGCTTTCGGGCTCTTCCTGCACTTCGGCGTCAACACGTTCCACGGCAAGGAGTGGAGCGACGGGACGCTCGACGCCGCGACCTTCGACCCGACGGGGCTGGACGCCCGGCAGTGGGCGGAGACCGCGGCCGAGGCGGGAGCGGGGCATGTGATCCTGACCGCCAAGCACCACGACGGATTCTGCCTCTGGCCCACCGACACGACCCCCTACTCCGTGGCCTCGTCGCCGTGGCGCGGCGGGCGCGGAGACGTCGTCGCGGAGCTGGCGGAGGCCTGCCGTGAGGTGGGCATCGGACTCGGGCTCTACCTCTCGCCGTGGGACCGCAACGCCGCCTGCTACGACGATCCGAAGGCGTACGACGCCTTCTACGTCCGGCAGTTGACCGAGCTCTGCACCCGCTACGGACCACTCACCGAGCTGTGGTTCGACGGCGCCGGATCGGAGAACCGCAGCTACGACTGGGACGCCTTCATGGCCGTCGTCGACACCCACCAGCCCGACGCCATGGTCTTCAACATGGGCCGTCCCAACCTTCGTTGGGCGGGCAACGAGGACGGTCTCGCCGCCGACCCCTGCTGGTACGCCACCGACGCCACGGGCATCAGCATCTACGACGACGGCGCCCAGGGCCTCGACGGGGTGCGCTACCTGCCGCCGGAGTGCGACGTACCCATCCGGCGGCACTGGTTCTGGCAGCCCGACGACCTGCACACCCTCAAGAGCCGGGAACACCTGCTCGCCATCTGGTACCGGTCCGTGGGACTCGGCGCCGGTCTCCTGCTCAACGTTCCGCCGGACCGTCGCGGCCTCATCGACGCGGCCGACCGGACCCGTCTGCTCGACTTCACCGCCGAGCTGCGACGCCGCTTCGCCGAACCCCTGCGGGGCGAACTCAGCCCCGCCGGCGAGGGCGAGATACGCGTCCGTTTCCCCGGACCGGTCACCTTCGACCACCTTCAGCTGCGCGAGGAGCTGGCGTCGGGCCAGCACATCACCGGGCACGAGGTCCTCGCCGACGGCGACCCCGTCGCGGAGGGCGGCACCGTCGGAGTACGACGGGTCCACGCGACGCGGACCACGACGGCGAGCGAGCTCCGCGTCCGCTTCCAGGGCGGCGGCACCCTCTCCTCGGTCACCGCCTACCGCACCGGCCACACGGCCAGGCCCGATCTGCAGCCCCAGCCCGCCTTCATGGCGGACAAGTTCGACGAACCCGACCCCCGTTGACCCCGCGGCGTCCGGATGCGAAACGATGGCCGGATGAACGCGCAACGGGGAAGCACGACAGAAGAATCCATCGGCGAGCTCGCCCGGCGACTCGTCGCGGCCGACACCGACGGCTGGACGCCGGAGGGACTGCAGGCGGCCGCGGCCGAGTTGGGGTGGGCCTGGGGCGGCACGCCGGAGGCTCCGGTGCTGGCCACCGGTCGGGCCGCGGGCGATGCTCGAGTCCGCCCGGTCGGCCGGTACGAGAAGCGGTACGTCTTCGGCGAGTCGTACGTGGAGATCGCCGTCCCGGTGGCGCTTCCCGCCCCGGACGCCGCGGCGCAGGCAGCCGCCTTCCGGGCCGCCAAGGAGGAGTTGACCGAGGCATTGGGTACGCCGTCCATCATGGGCTCGCACGGTGAGATGGGCCCGTTCTACGACAGCGAACCGTCCTGGGGAGCGCCGTTCCTGCGCTGGCGTGGCCAGCAGGACACGCTCGAACTGCGCGCAGGGAAGGCGGGGCCGGAGCTGGTGCTGCAGCCGACCGGCCCTGCGGAGAACTGGTTCTGGCGGCAAGGCGTCGGCGAGGAGCACGCGATCAGCGGCTTCTTCGGCAGCAACCGCGACCGGGCCAACATCGGCCTCGGCTTCCCGGGCGGCTGGACCGCCCAGAGCTGGGAGACCGTCACACGGTCGCTCGCGGACTTCCTGGGCGCGCTGCCCGCCGAGACCACCGCCCTGGGCATCCGGATCGCGATGCCGCTCTACGGGCGCAACGCACAGAGCGCGCCGCTGCTCTTCGAGGTGACGTGCGACGAGCGGCTCTCGATCGGCTGCTTCGCCCCGGACGACGTGGACGCCGCCGCACTCGGCTGGGGCACGGTCGCCGAACACCCGCACACCGCGTCGGTCTTCGACGACGACGATCCGGTGTGGCGCGTGGACGCGGGCGGCCCCGGCGAACCGAAGAGCCGCGCCCTCGCGGAGATGATGGTCGCGACCGCCAGGGCGGCGGGGGTGAGCGAGCCCACCGACCTGATCGTCGGCGGTGAGGCCGGGTACGTGAACGGCTACGACATCACGTACTACGGCCTGGGCCTGCCGACCGGCTGACCCAGCACCCATCAGGCCCGTCACCCATCGCAGCCATCACCCGTCACACCCATCACCGATCGGCTGAGGGGGCGCACCACAAGCAGGGTGCGCCCCGGGCCCCGTGCCCGTACGTCGTCCCAGCGTGCCGGGAGACTCGAAGCCGGTGGCTCGGCCCTAGAGTGCGCACGTGCGTAGTGAGACCTCCTCGTCGGACCGTCGGCTCAGCGTGTGGCGACGGGGATGGCTCTGGTGGCTGCCGTTCCTCGGGGTGGGCCTCGCCCTGATCGTCGATGTGGCCCTCGGGGGCCGAGAACCGGTGAGCTTCGTGCTCACGGGTGTCCCGCCGCTGGTCGCGGCCACGCGTGGGCCCAAGGGCACGGCCGTGTCGGCCGTGGTGTGCCTGGGACTCCAGATGCTCCTGGCGGCGCGGCGGCCGGGCCACTTCGACGAGGAGCACCACGTGGCCCTGTACGCCGCGACGCTCGTCATCGGAGTGGTCAGCGTCCTCCTCGCCCAGCAGCGGGAACGCGCGCAGCGGCACCTGATCCGCGCGAACTCGGTCGCCGAGGCCATGCAGCGCACCCTGCTGCGGCCCGTGCCGCCCCAGGTCGGAGACGTGCGCGCCGCCGGCTACTACACGGCCGGTGAGGGCGGCACCCTGGTCGGCGGTGATCTCTACAGCCTGTGCGAAACACCCTTCGGCGTACGGGCGGTCATCGGTGACGTACGGGGGAAGGGGCTGGACGCCGTGCAAGCGGTCGCCGCCGTCCTCGGCAGCTTCCGGGTCTCCGCCCACGAATGGCGGAACCTCCCCGACCTGGCCGACCGCCTTGAGCTGAGCATCGACCGCAACGTCCCACGTGAGGCGGCCGGCGATCCGGAACTGTTCGTGACCGCTCTCGTCATGGAGCTCACCGAGGGCACCGTACGCATCGTGGACTGCGGCCACCCGCCCCCGATCGCCGTCGGCCCCCACGGGGCCCGCCCCCTGGACACGATCCCGGAACTCCCCCTGGGCCTTCGCGAGCTCGGTCCCGACGCGTCCCGGACGACCGAGCACCGGCTCCATCCGGGTGAAGCGCTCGTCGTCTACACGGACGGCGTCAGCGAGGCCCGCAGCGCGGAGGGCACGTTCTACCCGGTCCTGGAACGCCTTGCCGCACGCTTCCGTGACGGGTGCGCGGTGGATCCGCACGAGGTCGTCTCGTTCCTGGAGAACGACGTCAAGAAGTGGTCGCCCACGTCCGACGGCGACGATCAGGCCGTTCTCGCCATGACCTTCGTCCCCCGCGAACCGGCCTGAACCCGGATCTCACCCCTGTGGAGGCACGCGACAGCGGCGGCTAGGGTGAGGTGAGGAGCCTGTGGATGCCGGGAGCCGTCATGCGCGGAGAGCGCGGAGACCGCGGACACCGTCCCGAGCCGCCCGACAGCGTGCAGCAGCTTCTGGTCGCTCTCGGGCAGCTCGTCGACCAGGCCGTGGAACGGATCGAGTTCCAGCGGGCCCGCGTCGAGCTGGCTGTGGCCCTGCAGCGCCACATGCTGCCGCCCGGGCTGCCCGAGCTGCCCGGGCTGCATCTCGCCGCCAGGTACGCGCCCGCACGAGACGGTCTGGACGTGGGCGGCGACTGGTACGACGCCTTCGTCATGCACGACGGGTCCCTGGGGCTCACGATCGGCGACGTACAGGGCCACGATGTGGAGGCGATCGCCTTCATGGGCCAGGTGCGTACCAGCCTGCGCGCCCTCGCACAGGCGACGAGCGACACCCGAGAGGTACTTGGCCGCGCCAACGACCTGCTGATCGCCATGGGCGTCGGCCGCTTCGCGACCTGCTGCTTCCTCCGCTTCGACCCGGTCACGCGCGATCTCACGGTCTCCAGGGCCGGCCATGTCCCGATGGTCTGGGCCACGGCAGGCGGTCGGTACGGCATCGCGCTCGACAACGGCGGGCCGCCGCTCGGCATCGTGGCGGGCGAGCGGTACCCCGTGACCCACCGGCGCCTCACCGAGGCAGGGGCGCTCGTGCTGCTCACCGACGGTGTTGTCGAGGGCCCGCACTACCCGATGGAGTCCGGGCTCGCCGAGGTGGCAGCGCTGGTACGCGCGGGGTTCGACGCCGATCCCGACGTGCTGGCGTCCGCGGTCGTCAAGGTGGCCGACCTGACGGGACACCGCGACGACGCCGCGGTCCTCGCCGTCTGTTACGACGGCCCGCGGGACGACGACGGGCCGCAGGACGACGACGGCTGGCATGGCTTCGACGGGCCGCATGGCTTCGACAGCCCGCAGGACCACGACGGCCCCGACGTCCCGGCCTGACCGATGGACGGCGCTGGGTCGCAGGCGGCGGGTTCCGCGTGCAGACTGACGTCGTGCGCAGTGTGGAGATGGGTCGTCACGGGTCCGCAGCTCTGCGCATCCTCGCCGTAGCCGCCGTCTACTACGCCTCGGCTCGGGTCGGCCTTCTCCAGCAGCTGGTACGCGACCAGGTCACGCCCCTGTGGCCGCCGACCGGCGTCGCCCTGGCCGCGCTGTTCATGCTGGGGCTGCGCGTCTGGCCGGGCATCGCACTGGGCGCCTTCCTGGCCAATGTGTCCCTCGGGCCGTCGCTGCTCTCGGTGCTGGTCATCACCCTGGGCAACACCCTGGCGCCGGTCTGCGCCTTCCTGATGCTCCGCAGAGTGGGGTTCAGGACCCAGCTCGACCGCCTGCGGGACGTACTGGCGCTGATCTTCCTCGGGGCGCTCGCCGGAATGCTGATCAGTTCGACCATCGGCAGCGGAGTCCTCGTCCTCTCAGGAGCACTGGACGCCGAGGACTTCTGGCCGACCTGGTCGGTGTGGTGGACCGGCGACGCGATGGGAATCCTGGTCGTCACGCCGTTCCTGTTCGTGCTGCGCAGGGCCCGGTGGCCGTCGCGGGCCGGACCCGGCCGCTGGATCGAGGCGGTGGCGCTGGCGCTCGGCACGGTCCTCGTCACGCTCCTGGCGACCCGCACGTCCGACACGAACCTGCTCTTCCTCGTCTCGCCGTTCCTGATCTGGGCGGCCTTCCGCTTCCGCCTGGCGGGCGCGGCGCCCTGTGCGCTGGCGGTGTCGATCCTCGCGATCCTGGCCGCGGCCGGCAGCCGGGGCCCTTTCGACGGCGAGGACGTCTTCGCGGACATGGTCACGCTCCAGGCCTTCAACGGCACGACGGCGCTGACGGCCCTGCTGCTCGCGGCCGTCATCACGGAACGTGACGAGACGCATGATGAGATCAAGCAGGTCTGCGCGCGGCTCGCGGAGATGGTGGCCCGGCTGGATCCGGGGCCCGAGTCGTACGACGACCCGCCCGAGCTCCTGCCCGAGCCCCCACCTCAGCCACCGTCTCAACCTCCGCCCGAGCCTCCACCCGGGCCGCCTCCCGAGCACCCGTCGCCCTGAAAACCGCCTGCCCGTCCTCGGCCCAACAGACCGAGGACGGGCAGGGGAGGCTGGGGCGGCGGCCTTACGGTGCCATCTCGTACGAACCCGACAGCGCCTCGACGCGCTGCCAGACCCGGCCCGAACGCGCCTCGTCGACGACCGGTCGCCGGACGGCGCCCAGCGACCAGCGCTGCTGCTCGTCGGTGGCCGAGTCCTTGCCGTGCAGCTCGACGGCGTGCGCGGAGAAGTCCCGTACGAGCACGGCGAACAGCTCGTCCAGGACGTCCTCGTCGAGCTCCGTGAGGCGGGCCTGCTCCAGGACCAGCTGGCCGTGGACGACGAGCGCGAAGAGCTGGCCGACGGCGAGCAGCAGGTCGAGGTCGCGGCTCTGCTCCTCGTCGGGCGCAGCGGTGGCCACGAACGCGCACAGGGCGTCGGCCTGCTCGCGGAAGCGGCCGACGTTGGGCAGGTGGGCGTAGGCGTCGTACGCCGTGCGCCAGTCGTGGAAGCGTACGGACCCCAGGCCGCGGGCCGGTCCCTGGCGGAAGAGGAAGGCGTCGTCCGCCGCGTCGAGACGGGTCGGGACGGGCTCGTACGCGACCGGGTCGAGCAGGTGGTTCCGCATGAACTTCAGGATCAGCGCCAGGTTGACGTGGACCGTGCCCTCCAGCTTCGGCAGGCCGCGGATCTCTACGGCCGCCTGGGCGAAGTAGTTGTCCTTCTCGAACCCCTTCGCGGCGATGACGTCCCACATCAGGTCGATGACCTTCTCGCCCTCCGTGGTCACCTTCATCTTCGTCATCGGGTTGAAGAGGAGGTAGCGGCGGTCGTCGGGGCCGGCGGAGCGGAAGTAGTCGACCGCGCGGTCGCTGAACAGCTTCATGCCGACCAGACGGACGTAGGCGTCGGTCAGCTCGCGCCGCACGTGCGGGAAGGCGGTGACGGGACGGCCGTAGAGGATGCGGTTGTGGGCGTGGGTGACCGCCTCGTACATCGCGTGCTCGCAGATGCCGATCGAGGCGGTGCACAGGTTGAACTTGCCGACGTTCACGGTGTTGAGGGCGGCGTCGAAGGCGGCACGGCCGGTGTGCAGGACGTCCTCGGCCGCTACGGGATAGCCCTCGAGGCGGAACTCGCTGACGTACTTCGACGAGTCGACGACGTTCTTCACGAGGTGGTACGCCTCGTGCCGGCTGTCGGCGGCGAAGAAGACGTAGCCGTCGGGGCCCTCGACGTCGGTGCGGCGGCCGAAGACGGAGACGAGCCCGGCGGCGTTGCCATTGCCGATGTAGTACTTCGAACCGGTGGCCCGGAACCCGCCATTGCCGTCGGGCTCGAGGAGCATGTCGGTGGAGTAGATGTCGGCGCCGTGGGTCTTCTCCGACAGGCCGAAGGCGAACACCTCACCCTGGGAGAGAAGTTCGGCCGCGCGGGCGCGGGCGGCGGGGTTCTCGCTCTGCCAGACGGGGCCGAGGCCGAGGATGGTCACCTGCCAGGCGTACCAATAGTCGAGTCCGTAGAAACCGAGGATCTCGTTGAGGGCGGCGATGCGCGCGGTGTCCCAGCGCTTGTCACCCGCGCCCTGACCTTCGCCCTCACCCTCCGCCGCGGAGGACGGCGTAAGGAACGTCGCGAACAGTCCCTCCTTGGCCGAGAAGGCCAGGAAGTCGGCCAGCCAGGCACGGGACCGGTAGTCCGCTATCAGCTGGCGCTTGCCACGCTCCTCGAACCAGTCCACGGTGGCGCGCAGCAGCCGACGGGTCTCGGCGTCGAAGTGTGCCGGGTCGTAGGTGTGCGGGTTGAACAACAGCGAGTCGGCCATGAGCTCCGTCTTTCCGTCCGGTGAGGGATGAGGGATGAGGGGTGGTGCTTCAGCGTTCGGATTCGAGCCGGTGGAGCGTGGCGAGGACGTCGTCGAGCCAGGCGAGCGTCATCCGCTCGTACGCGATACCACCGCGCAGCACGACGTGCTGGAGCTCCCTGCCCGCAGCGCCCGGGTCATCGGGAGGCGCCCCGGGACCCGTGAAGTCCCGTTCCTCGCCCGCGAGATAGTGGGCGAGGCGTTCGGTGTGCGCCTGCCGGTGCCGCTCCACCTCGCTGATCAGCGCGGCGGGGTCGTCGAACGCGGCGCCGCGGATCTTCACGGCGAGGTCGTGCCGGACGCTCTCGGGCTCGATCGGCTCGTGCAGCCAGGTGGAAAGGGCCGCTCGTCCGGGACCGGCGACGGAGTACTCCTTCTTGTCCGGCCGGCCCTGTTGCGGCACGTCCCGGACGTCGATCCAGCCGTCGCTCTCCATCCGCTTGAGGACGCGGTAGATCTGCTGATGGCTGGCGGTCCAGAAGTACCCGATGGACCGCTCGAAGCGCCGGGCCAGTTCGTAACCGGAACCCGGCTTCTCCAGCAGGGAGACAAGAATCGCGTGCTCGATCGCCACGGAGGAATCCTTCTATGCAACTCGTTGCATAGGCAAGCCCGGCCGCCCCGGTGAGACGTGACTCACCACCCCTCACCGGGTGCCTGGCGCACGGTCAGGACTGCTGCCCGCTGATGTTGACGAGCCAGGTGATGCCGTAGCTGTCCGTACACATGCCGAAGACATCACCCCACATCTGCATCTCCAGCGGGACGGAGACCGTGCCGTCGCCGGAGAGCTTGGCCCAGTACCCGCGCAGCTCGTCGTCGTCCTCCCCGCTCACGCTCACGGAGATGGTGTTCCCGGGCCGGAACTCCATCCCCGGGGCGACGTCGCCGGCCATGAGCGTGAAGCCGCTGTCGGTCTCCAGCATGCCGTGCATGATCTTGTCGACGGCGTCCCCGGCCTCCTTCTCGCCGAACTCGCCGTAGGTGTTCAGCGCCAGGGTGCCGCCGAAGACCTCCTTGTAGAACTCCATGGCCTGCCGGGCGTCTCCGTCGAAGGTCAGGTACGGGTTGAGTCGGGACGGCATGAGGCTTCCTTTCGTGGCGATCTGTCAGCTCTGCGTAGATTGACATCTACGCCCGGAAACGCGGATGCCGTGGGGGCTCGCCGACGGTAGGTTGACCCTGCTGGGTGAGGGGTGGGCGAAGCAGGGGGGCGACGCCGATGATGTTCGGGTACTCGGACGACTGGTGGGCGCTGCTCATGCTCCCGACGCTCCTGTGGGTGCCGTTCGGGCCGTTCGCCATGGTCTCGCTGGGGGTGTGGTGCGCCTCGGCGCCCGGTCGCCGGCCCCGGCTGTGGTCGGTCCTCGTCCCGCTGACACCGTTGCTGACCTCGACGATCCTCACCACCTTCCCCTTGGAGAAGTGGGAGCGGCCGAGGCGGGTGGACGGCGGCTTGGACCCGCCGGCGGCCCTGGACGACTTGCTCGGCCATCTGCTCGTGTATGTCGGCGGCATCACGGTGCTGCCGTGGCTCCTTGGCTACGTCATCACCCGCCTGGTGCGCTTCGTACGGGCCCGCCGACGCGGCCCGGCGGAGCAGCCCGAGGCGGACGCGGCGTAAAGGCCGCGCGGCTGCTCGCCGGCTGTGCGAAAGTGCCCCGGTGACCACGCCGGAGAAGACCGAGACGACCGACCACCGACTCCTCCTGGGCTCCATGGGCCTGGGCGGAAGCTGGGACACGAGCCCCCACACGGCCGCCGACATCGACGCCGCGGAGGCCGCCGTCGAGGCGGCCCTCGACAGCGGCATCACCGCCTTCGACCACGCCGACATCTACCGGCACGGGAAGGCGGAAGCCGTCTTCGGCGAGGTCCTGGCCCGCTCGACCGGGCTCCGCGAGCGGATCACCCTGCAGACCAAGTGCGGCATCCGCCTTGCCGACGGGGACCGGCCCGGGATGTACGACCTGCGGGGCACCTCCATCGTCCACCGGGTCGAGGAGAGCCTGGAGCGGCTGCGTACCGACGTCGTCGACGTCCTCCTCCTCCACCGCCCCGACCCGCTGGCCGACCCCGCCGAGATCGGCGACGCCCTGACCTCCCTTCACCGGCAGGGCCTCGTCCGCCGTTTCGGCGTCTCGAACATGAACTCCGCGCAGATCGCCCGGCTCCAGGCCCACCTGGATCTGCCGCTCGTGGCCAACCAACTGGAGATGAGCCTCCACCGGCGCGCCTGGCTGGAGGACGGCGTCCTCGTCAACACCCCCGAGTCCGCCGCCAACGGATTCCCCGCCGGCACCGTCGAGCACTGCCTGACCCACGGCATCACGCTCCAGGCCTGGGGCGCGCTTGCGCAAGGGCGCTACGCCGGGGCCCAGCAGACCCCGCAGGAGACGGCCACGGCCGCGCTCGTCACCTCGCTCGCCGCGGCCAAGGGCACCACGCCGGAGACCATCGTCCTCTGGTGGCTGCGGCGCCACCCGGCCCGGATCGCCCCCGTCATCGGCACGACGAACCCGGGGCGCATCCGCGCCTGCCGCGACGCCGCGACGGCCGAGCCCGCCCTCAGCCACGACGAGTGGTACGCCCTGTGGATCTCCGCCCGCGGCGCAGCCCTGCCGTAGCCGCCGACGCGCCGGGGCCTGCCTCCATCCGTCTCCGTCGCTCTCCGTCCGTCTCCGCCTCTCTCTGCCTGTCTTTGTCGAATCGGCCAATCCGACGGTCCGTGAACGCGCCGCTTCCCCGTTGTTCCAGGTGAGCCATGGCCGCAGGCTCACACGGAACCCGCGGACGAGCGGGTGCACAGGGATCCGAAGGAGACGCCATGGGCTCATTGGCCAGGGAGTTGACGCGGCGCAAGCCGCTCGACCTGATGATCGCGGAGGCCGGCTCCGCGACAGAGTCCGCGACCGCAGGGCCTCCGCTGCGGCGCAGCATGGGGCTGTGGCAGCTCACGCTGCTCGGGATCAGCTCGGTCGTGGGCACGGGGATCTTCTTCGTACTCGGTACGACCGTGCCCAAGGCCGGCCCGGGCGTGGTCCTGTCGTTCGCCCTGGCCGCGGTGGTGGCCGGGCTCGGCGCGCTCTGCTACGTCGAACTGGCCGGTGCCGTCCCCGTCGCCGGCAGCACGTACTCGTACGCGTACGCCTCCCTCGGTGAGGGCGCCGCGTATCTCGTCGCCTCCTGCCTGATCCTCGAATACGGCGTCGCCGTCTCCACCGTGGCGGTCAGCTGGGGCCAGTACCTCAACGAGGTCACCAGCAGCCTCTTCGGCTTCGCCCTCCCGGACGCCATCAGCCAGCCGCCGGGCGCCGGGGGTTACGTCAACATCCCGGCCCTCGTCGTGGTCCTGCTGTGCTCGCTGCTCCTGGCCCGGGGGACGCGGGAGTCCGCCGTCGTCAACGCGGTCATGGTCTGCGTCAAGATCGGTGTGCTGGTCTTCTTCGTCGCCGTCGCGCTGACCGCTTTCAACGGCGACCACTTCTCCGACTTCGCACCTCACGGCATGGGTGGTGTGGCCGTCGCCGCCTCGGGCGTCTTCTTCTCCTTCATCGGGTTCGACGCCGTCTCCACCGCCGGTGAGGAGGTGCGCAATCCGCGCCGCACGATCCCTCTCGCGCTGCTCTTCACCCTGCTCACCGTCACCGCCCTCTACATAGCCGTCGCCGTCGCCGGTGTCGGCGCCCAGCCGGCGGGCGAGTTCGGGAAGCAGGCGGACGCAGGACAGGCCGTCCTTGCGGAGATCCTGCGCGATGTGACCGGCGCCGGATGGCCCGCGCTGCTGCTCTCCGCCGGAGCCGTCGTCTCCATCTTCAGCGTCGTCCTTGTGACGCTGTTCGGCCAGACCCGCATCCTCTTCTCGATGGCGCGCGACGGGCTCGTACCGGAGATCTTCCGCCGCGTCGACCGCAAGCGGCACACCCCGGTGGGCAACACCTGGATCGTCGGCGCGGGGGTCGGGCTGCTCGCCGCGTTCGTCCCGCTGCAGCACCTCGCGGACCTGACGAGCCTGGGCACGCTGATCGCCTTCATCGCCGTGGCCGGCGCCCTCGTCGTCCTCCGCCGGATCGCGCCGGACGCCCCGCGTCCGTTCCGGGTGCCGTTCTACCCCGTCGTACCCGTCCTCTCCGCGGTGTCGTGCCTGTACCTGGCGTGGCTGCTGCCCGGGCTCACCTGGACGCTGTTCGGGTTCTGGCTGCTCCTCGCGGCCGCCCTCTACGTCGGCTTCGGGCGCCGGCATTCGCGGCTGCGCCCCGGAGCGGACGCGCCCGCGCCCGTGCCCGCGCCCGGTTCCGGAGCGGACGGCGGCGTGGCTACGGCCGCCGCCGAGGGGCTGCCGCCGGCCGGTCGGAACGAGCCCGCTCCGCCGCACGTCTGAGTTCGATCCAGGCGACCAGGCGTACGTCGGGGTCGTCGAGATCGATGCGGAAGAGTTCGCGTATCCGCCGCAGCCGGTGGCGCAAGGTGTTCGGATGCACCTGCAGCCGTGCCGCGGCGGACGCGACGTCCCCCACGGCGTCGAGCCAGGCCGTGGCCGTCCTCGCGTACTCCGTCCCCTGCGTCTCGTCGTGGGCCACGAGGTCGTCCACGGCGGAAAGCCGCAGCCAGGGGTCCCGTTCGAGCTCGTCCCCCAACCGGTCGAGCAGGATCTGGTGCCGTACGTCCTCGGCCGTGGCGGCCGGACGGTTCGGCCCGTTCTGCGCGACGGCGCGCAGGACGCCGTCCGCCTCACGGCGCAGCACGGCCGGATTGCCGAGATCGGCGTACGGCCGTGTCACCGCCGCGCACACGTCGTCCCCGACCGCCCGCCGAACGGTGGCGAGCGCGGCATCGGCGAAGCGTCTGCCCGCGCCAGGACCCGTGGCCGGCAGCAGGACGTAGGCGGCGCCGGCCGTGGCCGCGACGGTGGCCTCCGCACGATGAGCGGCGCAGTGCCGCACGAGCACCAGCTCGATGTGCGTCAGCAGCGCGGACTCGACCGCGCCCCGGGGACCGTCCACCGAGACCCGGTCAGGCCGGTCCGGCGGCGCGAAGGCGACCAGGCAGAACTCCCCGCCGGGGCGCAGCCCCAGCAGCTCCGCCGCCTCCTCGGTCGATGGGCCGGAGTTGTTCAGGACGGCCCGCAGGGTGTCTCGCCGCATGCGCCGCTCCGCCTCCGGGAGGTTGAGCGCGCGCAGCAGGTGCGGTGCGGCGAGCCGGGCCGCCTCCACCAGCGCCTTCTCGGCGGTCGCGGTCAGTCCTTCCTCCGGCTCGATCGCCCACAGGGTGCCCAGCGGCAGGGTTCCCGCCCGGATCGCCACGGCGGCCCGGGGCAACTCCTCGCCCATGGCGGGGAATCGGACCGCTCCCGAGGCCGCGAGGACCTGCCGGTACTGCCGCCGCTGCTCCGGCACGTCCGGTACGCGGCGCTGGAGGATGCCCCGTTCGCGTACCGCGTCGATGCGGGACCCGGCGACCTTCGAGTACGCGACGATGTTCTGGTCCAGGTCCTCGATCGCCACCGAGCCGCCGACGACGGCCGCGAGGTCGTCGGCGAGGGCGAAGAGCTCCTCGCCGCCGGCCGGGGCGGAACCGGTCGGAATCCCGCATCCGTGGGCCGCCAGCAGGGAGCTCAAGGCGGCGTCGGCATCCCGCCACGACGTGTCGTCGGCCACCGCGAGGACGGCGATGCCGCAGGACCGCGCCTCCTCGACGAGCGCCGACACGTCGCGGCCGCGCTGCTTCACCACGACTCCGGCGAAGCCCCGGTCCGCCGCGCGGCGCAGCAGCCCCGAGGCGCGGACGTCCAGGACGTTGACGCCGACCAGGAGGAGCAGGGCGCCCGGCGAGGGCGCCAGGTCCTCCTCCGCGTCGTGGATCACGGTGCCGCGCACCGGGACGTCGAGACCGGCGGGCGCCACCAGCGCCCGCGCGGGGGAGTGGCCGAAGCCGTCCACCAGCTCTCTCAACGTGCCCGTTTCCCCGGCCGCCTCGACGGCAGCCATCATTGTCGACTCGGACAACGCAGACCTCGCTTCATGGGCTGATCGGCCATCTCAGGCCTCCTCGGCGGCTGCCAGGATAGCCGTGCACCGTACAGCCGACGACGATGGGAACCCTCGCTGATGAACGTGCCCGCACTCTCGCCCGCCTCCGCCTCCGATCTCGTCTCGCTCTTCCCGCAGGGCTCCCACCTGGACGAAGACGGTCATCTCGTGATCGGTGGGTGCCGCGCGAGCGACCTGGCGGACCAGTTCGGCACCCCGGCCGTCGTGGTCGACGAGAACGCGCTGCGCGCGCGGGCGCGCCAGTACGTGCGGGCGCTCGCCGAGCATTGGCCGAACAGCCAAGCCGTCTTCGCCTCGAAGTCCTTCCCGTGCACGGCCGTCGTACGCACCCTCGTCGAGGAGGGCCTTGGGGTCGACGTGGCCGGAGGCGGTGAACTCGTCGCGGCGCTCGCCGCCGGCGTCGATCCCGCGAAGCTCGTCGTGCACGGCAACGCCAAGACCGACGAGGAACTGGCGATGGCGGTGGAGGCCGGCGCCGGGACGATCGTCGTGGACAACTTCCACGACATCGACCGCCTGGAACGCCTCGTCGGCGACGGCGGGCAACGGGTCCTGCTGCGCGTCATCCCCGAGGTCGACGCCGACACGCACGAGGCCATGGCGACGGGACAGCGCGGTTCGAAGTTCGGCCTCTCCGTCCCCGACGCGATGCGCGCCGCCGCACGGCTGCGCGCCAGTGACCGCCTCCGTCTCGACGGACTGCACGTCCACGTGGGCTCGCAGCTGCTCGACACCGAGCCGTTCCAGCGCGCCGTCGAAGCGCTGGCCCGGCTCGACGAACTCGGCGAACACGCGGTGTACGACCTCGGCGGCGGCCTGGGCGTCCGCTACACGTACGACGACCGCCCCCCGACCGTCGAGGAGTACGTCCGCACCCTGACCGACAGCGCCCGCAAGCACCTCCCGGCCACCGCCCGTCTCGTCATCGAGCCCGGCCGCTCCCTTGTGGCCGAGGCCGCGACGACCCTGTACCGCGTGGTCACGGTCAAGCCGGGCGAGCGGACGCTGGTCGCCGTCGACGGAGGCATGGCGGACAACCTCGAACCCATGCTCTACGGCCAGCGATTCGAGGCCGCCGTCGCCTCACGGGTGGGCGGCGGAGAACCGTGCGACCTCGTGGGCCGGCACTGCGAATCGGGCGACACCCTCATCCGCGGCGTCCACCTGCCGGCCCCCGAGGCGGGCGACGTCATCGCCGTCCCGGTCACCGGCGCCTACTGCTACTCGCTCTCCAACAACTACAACGGCGCCCGCCGCCCACCGGTCGTCTTCGTCCGGGACGGCCAGGCTCGCGCGGTGGTCCGCCGGGAGACCTACGAGGACCTCCTGCGCCGCGATGTTCCCGAGGCCTGACCCGCGGGGCGCGGTGCGCGGCGGCCGGCTCGGTCAGTCGGCGGCGGCCGCACGCCGGATCGCGTCCAGTGTGCGCCGTACGTCCTCGTCGGTGGTCGACCAGTTGCTCACCGAGATGCGCATGACGCGTGTGTCGTGCCAGGTGGAGCCGCTGATCCACGCCGTGCCGTCGTCGAGCAGCCGGGCCAGTACCCGGTCCGTACGGGCGTCGCCGCCGAACTCGGCGCAGACCTGCGTGAACGCGACGTCGTTGAGCACCGTCGCGCCGTCGATGTCGGCGATGCCTGCGGCGAACGCGGAGGCGTGACGGCACAGCCGCTCGACGAGCTCGGCCACGCCCGACCGGCCGAGGGACCTGAGCGCGGCCCACACGGTGAACGCCCTGCCGCGCCTCGACAGCTCGGGAACCTTGTCGATGGGGTCGCCGTGCTCGTGCTGGATGAGGTAGTCGCCCTGCTCGCCCATCGCCGCCCGGAGCGCCGACGGATCGCGCACGATCGCGAGCCCGCAGTCGTACGGGACGTTCAGCGTCTTGTGGGCGTCCGTCGCCCAGGAGTCCGCGTCCGCGCTGCCCGCCGTCAGGTGGGCGTAGCGCGGCGAGGCGGCCGCCCACAGCCCGAACGCGCCGTCGACATGCACCCAGGCGCCCGCCTCGCGCGCGATACCGACGCACTCCGCGAAGGGGTCGAAGGCGCCGGAATGGATGTCACCGGCCTGGAGGATCACGATCGTGGGGGAGGGGTCCTGGCTGTCGCCGGCCGTCAGCGCGCGCCGCAACGCATCGGGCTCAAGGCGTCCTTGACCGTCGGCCCGCACCAACTCGGGCCTGCCGAGCCCGAGATAGCGCAGGGCCAGATCGATGGCCATGTGCCGGGACTCGCCGGCGACGACCCGTACGCCAGGCCCACCCGTGAGGCCGTCGCGAGCGACGTTCCAGCCGGCGCGCCGCAGCACCGCGTCCCGACCGGCGGCGAGGCAGGTGAAGTTCGCCATCGTGGCGCCCGTGGTGAAGCCGACGGAGCTGTCGCCCGGCAGTCCGAGCAGATCGAGCAACCAGGCGCCGGCGATCTCCTCGACCGCCGTGTACGCGGGCGACACCGTACGCATCACACAGTTCTGGTCCCAGGCGCTGACCAGCCAGTCCGCGGCGAGCGCCGCCGGTTCGGTGCCGCCGACGACGAACCCGTAGAAGCGGCCGCTGGGGAACGCGGTGAGCCCCGGCTCGCAGGAGGTGGCCATCAGCTCGACGACATCGGCGGGCGGGCTGGGGCCGGCGGGCAGTTCCTCGCCGAGCGCGCGCACGATCTCGTCGACCGAGGCACGGGCGGGCACCCTGCGGTCGGGCAGACTCGCCAGCCACCGGACCGCATGGTCGTACGCCTTTTGGAGCGCCACCTCGCGCGCGTCCATACCTCGGACTATGCGACTGTCGCGGGCGCACGGCAAGTGGTGGACGTGAAGGAAGTGAATGACAGGTGCATGACGATCGCGGCGCGGGGGCATGACGTCGGATGGCCCCGGAGCGCCGACCGTCCGGTGCAGCTCTTCCCGCACTCTCGGTTCCGCCAGGTACCGAGCCCCCACGAGTGAAGGAGAAGCAATGCCGCTCTGCACATGGCTGAAGGCGGGCACGGTGACCGCGTCGGTCATCCTCGCCACGACGACCGCCGCGTACGCAGCGCCCACGTCCTTGTCCGCGCCCGAGCCGTCGGCGCCGAGCGCGTCGGCCGTGGTGACCCTTCGTTACGACGACAGCCGGGCCGGCGGCTGGGAGGCCGCCATCGCGGCCGGAGTCGCCTCGTGGAACGCGAGCGTCGACAACGTCGAGCTGGTCGAGGCCGCGCCGGGCACCCGGGCCGAGATCGTGATCGTCGCCACCAGCGGCTGGCCCCAGGCCACCCTCGGCCCAGTCCGTCCAGGCAGGCAGGTCCGCGTCGAACTCGGCAGCCAGGCGGTGACCCAGGGCTACGACAAGACCCGCATAGCCGCGCACGAACTCGGCCACAGCCTGGGCCTCCCCGACACCAAACCGGGCCCGTGCTCGCAGCTCATGTCGGGCTCGAGCCCCGGCACGGCGTGCACCAACGCGGTCCCGAACGCGACGGAGCGCGCCCGAGTGGAGTCCGCCTACGCCAACGGCGCCGCCACCCGCATTCCGACCGACGGCCGCGTCCTCGTGGACATGCCCTGACCGACTGACGGACTGGCTGACCGACCGACCGACCGACTGACCGGGCCGCAGGGACGTTCGAGCCATCAATGATCGGCATCGGCGTCCCTGACGGCCGGCCGCGACGTGTCCGCCCCTCAGATCGTCAGCGTCTCCCCGTCCGGGAACGTGACCTCCACCGTTCCGTCGTCCCGGACCGCGCACGTGATCGTCGTACGCAGGGCCTCCGGATAGACGGAGTCGCGGGTCAGGGCCACCAGGGAGACGTGGACGCTCGGGCCGTCGGTCGTACGGGTCGTCGCCCGTAGGACGGGGGTCGCCGAGTACGGTCCGAAGGCGTTGGACTCCACCTCCTCCGCGATCGCGGTCTCCTCGTCCCACCCGTACAGCCCCACCATCACGCTGGTCAGGCCGCTCTCCGTACGGGTCAGAGCCCAGCCGGGGCCCCGCGCGGACTCGGGGCGGGTGCCGTCCGCGACCGCGTAGCCGCCCTCGCGGACCGCGATGTCCGCAGGGGCCCGTACGCGGTGCACCCGCAGCTCCCAGGGGCCGTGCAGCACGCTCGTCGACTCGACCGGGAACGGTTCCTCCCGGCCCGGGACGTGGGCGTCGTGGCGGGAGGACGCGCGGCGGCCCTCGCAGGTGAGGGGGTGGATGCGCACGCGGCGTGACGGGGTGCCGTCGGGGGCGAGGAGCGTCAGGTGGTTGTCCGTGGCGCGGGCCCAGGCGTGCGGCGCGGCCTCAGGGGCGGTGGCCGTGGAGTAGGCGAGCTTGGCGTAGTGCGGGTCGTCCGTGGCTGGCCCCTCGGGCGGATTGTGGTCGCTGCCGTGGTTGACCAGCCGGACGATGCCGTCGTGCGGGGTGCCGTGCAGCAGCCAGCCGGGTGCCGGCAACGCCGTGTACTGCACGGACCGCTCGACGGGCAGGGGGAGTTCGCGTTCCGTCCACACCGGGTGGTCGGCCGGGAGGAGCAGACCCAGGAACCCCTTGCTCGCCCAGTACGGCGACGCGGGCCCGGAGTACGGCTGGGTCGCCGGCAGGAACGTGCCGTACCAGCCCAAGGGCAGGAGCCCCCGCCGGTCCGGAGCCCCGCGCTCCACGAAGTGCCGGGCCACGCCCGAGGCCAGCCGCCGGGTCAGGCCCGGGGCGAGCGGGGTGCAGTCGGCGAGGGCCCCCATCCAGACGGGCGCGGTCGTGGCGAAGCGGTACGTCAGCGAGCGCCCCTGGTGGACGGGCGCGCCGTCCGCGCCGAAGAACTGCGGGTACGTGGCCAGGAACCGGGCCAGGCGGTCGCGGTATATCGCGGCGCGTCCTCCGTCCCCGCCGGGCCCGGCGATGCGCGCCCACATCAGGGGGTACAGATGCATGGCCCAGCCGTTGTAGTAGTCGAAGTTGCGTCCGTCGCCGTCGGTGTACCAGCCGTCGCCGACGTACCAGTCCTCGATGCGGTCGAGGCCGTCGTCGATGTCGCTCCGGCTGTACGGAGCGCCCACCGAGGCGAGGAACTGCTCCGACACGACCTGGAACAGCCGCCAGTTGTTGTCCCAGGTGCGGGCGGAGACGAAGCCCGACAGCCAGTCGACGACCCGCTCCTGGACCCGAACGTCCAGCCGGTCCCAGATCCAGGGGCGCGTCTCGTGCAGCCCGATCGCGATCGACGCGGCCTCCACCATCTGCTGCGAGCAGTCGGTGAGGACGGGCCAGGCCTCGGGGCTGTCACGGTCCGTGCCCGTTGTCAGACCCTCCGTATACCTTTCGATTAGGTGGGGAGACACGTCCCCGCCACCGGGCCCGCCCGCGCCCGCGATCCGGAAGGAGGCCAGCAGGAATGTCCGTGCGTACCCTTCGAGGCCGTCCAGGACCACCCCCGACCAACTGGCCCGACCCGGCAGCCGGTACTGCGCGAGGCCCGGTGTCGCGTACGGGAGCACAGCGTCGAGCTGCCGGTCGGCGAGGGCCTCCCAGTGCGCCCGGGTCCAGCCTGTCAGCGGGGAGCGGACGCGGTCGGTGGGCGGCAGGCGCAGATGCGGTGCGGGGTCGGTTACGGGCATGGCTGCGGGGTCTCCTCTCAGGAGAGTTCGGCGGTGTGGCTGTGACCCCGGGAACCGCCGACAGCGACCGTCAGGACGGGACGCCGGCCGGGGACGACCGTGACGGAGTCGTCGGCGCGCACGACCCGGCGGACCGAGCAGGGAAGCTCCACGGTCAGGGTCTCGGCCGTACGGCCCGGGTCGGCGACCGACACG
Source organism: Streptomyces sp. NPDC058579 (assembly GCF_042718575.1). Taxonomy (NCBI): domain Bacteria; kingdom Bacillati; phylum Actinomycetota; class Actinomycetes; order Kitasatosporales; family Streptomycetaceae; genus Streptomyces; species Streptomyces sp. NPDC058579. The sequence goes on along the minus strand of NZ_JBHXPI010000041.1, from coordinate 21,816 downwards.
GAGACACCGCCCCGGTGACGGCGCACCAGGATCGTGCCCGGGCCGGAGGAGGCGAGCCCGGTGACGGAACCGGGCTGCCAGAAGTGCGCGGCGAGCAGGCCGTCCCTGCGCGCCTCGATCGCCTGCGCGGTGTCGTCGTTGGCCAGGACGCGCACCGGACGCGAGTGGTGCCAGACGCCCGTGGCCACGGCCGACGCGCCCGGGAGCAGGACGTAGGCGTACGAGGCGGCCGTGGGGGAGACGCCGTGGTCGAACCAGAGGGTGGCGTAGCGGCGGGTGACCGGTGTCGTGCTCCCTCCGGTGTCCGCGCCGATGTTCAGCGCCCGCCAGCTCCCGGTGCGCTCCTCGCGCAACGCGCGCATCACCGAAGTGGCCTCCTGCCCGGGGTGGTCGGGGAAGACGTAGCCGCCGACCCCTTCGAGATGGGCCCAGCCCGCGCCCGCGAGGACCGCGGACCAGCCCTGTTCCCGGGGCTGTCGCCGCCCGTCGACCCGGAGGTCCGGGACGCCGTCGGCGTGCAGGTTGCGGTTCTCGACGATCGTCTCGACCGTGCGTCCGTCGCTCGCCGTGATGCCCGCGCCCAGTGCCACGACCGCGTTGTCGAGGAAGAACCACGCCTTCGAGGCCCGCAGGGAACTGCCGTCCGCGACGAGCTCCATCGCGGCGGCCCCGAAACGGCCGCCGAGCGCGGCGCCGCCCGCGACCGTGTTGGCGGGACGGAAGGTGCCCGTCCCACTGCCGGTGCCGATGTCCGCGCGCGGCCGGGTGTCCACCGTCGTGCCCGGCAGCCGGTAGGGATCGACCGTGGGCCAGAAGGCGTCTGCGAAGGCGTCGAGGTCGTCGCCGTCGTACAGGTACGCCATGCCGTCGCCGGTGTACCAGCCGCGCAGGTTCTCGCCGTTGCCCGCCTCGTACGCGGCGATCCGTCTCGACGACAGGGACAGCGCCAACGCCCAGCCGGGCCGCCGGTGGACCACGCGGTCCATGTCCGCGAAGACATGGTGGCCGGTCAGCCGCTCCGCCGGCCGCACCTCCGGGTCCGCGAGCAGCGCCTTGGCGCGCGCCAAGGCGGGGATGCCCACGAGGCCGACGTACGGGGTCTCGCGGTTGCGCTCGATCCAGCCACGGGCGGCGGAACGCCACCGCGAGGCGTACGGCTCCGGGGCGCCGGCGGCCAGCTGGACGATGTGGCTCATGGTGGTCGCGCCGTCCTGATGGTCCCGGGCGCGCTCCCGGGAGACGGCGCGGCCGCGTACCGCGTCCATCATCAGACCGTCGAAGAGAACGGGGGCGAAGGACCGGTCCACCGCCTCGTACAGCACGTCGACGCGCGGGTCGGTTACGGCCCACGTGGACCCGGCGAGCAGGGCGATCAGCAGGCCCGCGCCGCCCAGCAGGACGGAACCGTAGGTCCCGGTGTAGGCGACGTAGCCATGCTGGACGAACGAGCCGTCGGCGTAGAAGCCGTCGCCCGAGGTGACCTGGGCGAAGAGGCTGTTGCGCCCGCCGTCGCGGACGTCCGACAGGCCGTCGCGGGCGAGCGCGACCACGGACCCGTCACGCGCGAGCAGACCGCGCAGGGCGACGATGAGCGCCTTGTCGGCGCGGTTGGCCCCGGTCTCGGCGAGCGTCGGGATGTTGGTGCGCCGGTCGGGGTTCGGGACGAACCTGGCGACGGTGGCGAGGTACGCGGTGAGGTCCTCGGCCGGGAGGTGCGCGCGCAGCAGGACGCATGTGTCCATCAGGGCGCGGGGCGAGCCGATCTCCCAGAACCACCAGTTGCCCGACTCGGTGCGGTTCGGGTGGTAGCCGACCGTGTGGAGGAAGCGCAGGCTCGTGATCAGGGTGTCGAGGACGTCGGCGCGTGCGGTGAGGGAGGTTCCGGGCGTGGCCGAGGCGAGCGCGATCGTACGCAGCCGGGGGTAGCTCTGGCCGAACTTGTCCGGGCTGGAGGCGGGGGAGAGGTCCGACCACAGCGCGACCCGGCCCGAGGAGGTGTCCAGAGCCCGAAGCCAGGCGGTGGCCTGGGCGTCCAGGGCGCTGAGCGCCGCCGCGAAGTCGGGGTCGGCGGAGTCGAACGGTCCGCCCGTGAGCTGCTGTTCGGCACGGGCGAGCCACGGCTCGAAGGGGTCGTCCGCCACCGTGGGTTCGGCCGCGTGCGCCGCCTGGCCGGGGAGCGTCAGTACGGTCGAGGCCCCGACGGCACCCGCGGCTCCGGCAAGGGAGAGGGAGAAGGCGAGGGTCTGGCGTCTGGTGAGATCCATGGTGATCGCGTGGCCCTTCGGTTCAGTCCGTCAGAGTGGCCGGGTCCACGGCCGGAGTGGGCAGCTGGAGGGCGGCGAGGGCCGCCCGGCCCTCGCCGTCGATGGGGAACGCCCAGGTGTGCGCGAAGAAGCCGGTGAGGTCGTGGCCGGCGACACGGCTGGCGTACACGGCGAGGTTCCGGTACCTCTTCGCGGTCTCCGCCGGGTCCGACTGCGGGTTCTCCTCCCGGACCAGCCGGTGCACGCGCGGCCAGAAGTCGGCCCCGAACGCGAGCTCCAACTGCCGCAGGGGCACGAGCTTCTCGTACGCGCCGAAGGACTTCTCGTAGCTCAGGCCCGCCGTACCGAACTTGGCCAGGGCGGACTGGAAGTGGTTCAGGCCGGTGGAGGCGTTCACGGTGAGGAGGTTCGAGGTCTGGCCCAGGGCGCGCTGCACGGCGAGGGAGTAGATGTTCACCGTGACCTCGGTGAGGCCGGCGGGCTTGTACGCCATCTGCTGATGGAGATGGCCCAGTTCGTGGTACAGGCCCCAGCCGCGCGTGCGGAGACCCTCGACGGTGATGGCGCGGTCGAGGTAGGCGCGCGGGAAGCCGTTGTAGCCGTGGGTGGCATAGGCGCCGACACCGGAGGGGACCACCGACACCTCGGTGAAGTGGAAGCGCCCGGCCTGGCGCCGGTGAACCGGCCTCGACCCGTCGAGACCGCTGACGGCCGCCTCCGCGTCGATGATCGTCTCCAGGAGGCGGAGGAGCGCCGCGTGGTCCTGGTCGCGGTAGAGCAGGGCGCCTTCCCTGGTCAGCGTCACGATCGAGCGGGGCCCGTGGAGTTCGACCACGGGCACGTCGGTGAGTGCGTCGAGCGCGTCCTGGAACTCCGCCTCCCGCGTACGGCCGAGGCGGAACACCGGCATGGGCGTCGAACCGGAGACGAGGCGTACGCCCGCGCGCTCCCCGTCGCCGGCGAGCGTGAGGTAGACCGGGCCGCCGTGCGGGTCGACGACGGTGTGGGTGCCGGCGGCGAGCGGGTAGGAGCGGGGCGCCTTGAGAGTCGCGTGGTAGTAGTCCCACTGGCCGATCCAGAGCGTCGGCACAAGTCCGTCGTACGGCCGTACGTGCACGCGGAGTTCGCGACCGGCGGGCACGTACCGGCCGGTGGGCTGGAACTCGCTCGCCCGCAGCGCCTGCCCGAGGCGCAGCCGCTCGGCCTCGGCGGCCGGTCGGCCGACGGCGGTGACGGAGCAGCCGCCGGCCGCGTGCGCGGAGCTTTCGGTGCCGAGTGCGAGAGCGGCGCCCGTGAGCGCGGCCGCGCTGAGGAACGTACGGCGGGAGGGTGATGGGGAGGCGGATGAGGAGGGGAACGAGGACGGGGACGAGGGGCGCATCGCGGGCTCCTGGGGCAGGGAGGCGGTGGTGTGCTGCTGCTGAGGGTGCGGTGCTGCGGCGCCAGCCAGCATGTAAGCGCTTGCTATGAAGTCGCAAGAGGTCCCGGCGAGTTACTACCTGTTTCTACGTCACCTGCGCGGCGCTGCGACGGAGTCGCGCACCACGATGTGCGTCCCCAGGCGCAGCCTGCCGGTGGTCGGCGCGCGCCAGTCGTCCTCGTCGCCGCCGTTGAGGGCGACGCGTACGGCCTGACGGCCCATCTCCTCCAGGGGCACCCGCACCGTCGTGAGCCGGGGCCGCAGCTCCTGGGCCACGGGTACGTCGTCGTAGCCGACCAGCGAGACGTCCTGGGGCACCCGTACCCCCGCCTCCTCCATGGCCTGCAGGGCGCCCGCCGCGACGATGTCGTTGGCGGCGAAGACGGCTGTGAAGTCAAGGCCCTCCCGCAGGAGTTCGGCCATCCGGCGGTAGCCGAAGGACCGGCTGAACGCCCCCGGCTGCTCCAGCTCCGGGGCGTGCCCGACGCCGCGCAGTTCAAGGGCGCGGCGGTGGCCGGCGAGCCGGTCGATGGTGGTGGAGAGGCCGACGGGCCCGCCGAGGTACAGGATGCGCTCGTGTCCCTGCGCGATGAGGTGGTCGGTGATGGCGAAGGCGCCGCCCTCGTTGTCGTACTCGACGCCCACCGTGGGGTCGTTGTCGCCCAGGGAAGGCCGTCCGCACAGCACGAGTTTCGCGCCGCCGGCGTCCAGCTCGTGGGCCCTGCGGGCCAGTTCGGACTGGTACGCCCGGTCGGCGTAGCTGCCACCGACGAGTACCACCGCGTCGGCGCGGCGCTCGTGCATCAGCTCGATGAAGGCCAGCTCGCGCTGTGGGTCACCCTGGGTGCAGCACACCAGGCACAGCCGGTCCCCGGCGGTCGCCTCGCGTTCGACGCCCCGGGCGATGTAGGCGTAGAAGGGGTCGACCACGTCGTTGACGATGATGCCGACCGTCCGGCCCGAGGCCCCGGCCAGTGCCCGTGCGTGGGCGTTGACCACGTAGCCGAGTTCCCGCATGGCCGCCTCGACGCGCTCGCGGGTGGCGGTGGCGACCGGGTAGTTCTGGTTCATCACGCGGGAGACCGTCGCCGTCGACACCCCGGCGTGACGGGCCACGTCGACGACGGTCGCCCGCCGCTGCCCACCCGCACCGGGAGCGGCGCCTGTGCCGGGGCTCGTACCCGTGCCGGTGGCCGTACCCGGAGTCGTTCCCGTGGGCCCGTTCATGCGATGCGCTCCAGGTCTTCGAGGAGTACGGGGTGGTTGAGCGGGACCCCGCGCGCGTAGCGGGCGAGTTCGTCGACGGCGAGCGCCCCGAGGCTGCCCACCTCGTTGCCCTGGGCGCCGGCCAGGTGGGGGGTGAGGAAGGCGTTGGGCAGCTCCCACAGCGGATGGTCGACGGGCAGCGGTTCCGGGTCGGTCACGTCGAGGACGACGTCGATGCGCCCCTCGGCCACGTGGGCGGTGAGCGCCTCGGTGTCGACGAGCGGACCCCGCGCGGTGTTGACCAGGAGCGTCCCTGGCCGCATCAGGTCAAGGCGCCGCGCGTCGAGGAGATGACGGGTCGCGTCCGTGGCGGGCGCGTGCAGGGTGACGACGTCGCTGGTGGCGACGAGGGTGTCGAGGTCGGTGAGTGTCGTACCGAGCCGCTCGGCCTCCGCCGCGTCGACGTACGGGTCGTACAGCAGGATCTCGGCGTCGATGGAGCGCAGCAGCTGGATGACGCGACGTCCGATGCGCGACGCGCCGACCACGCCCACGGTGATGCCGTGGGTGCCGAGCCAGCGGAAACGGTGGAGGTCGGAGGCGGTGCGGTGCGAGCGGCGGTGGCGGTAGAGGTGGGCGAGCGGGAAGGCGCGTTTGGCGCCCAGGATGATCGCGGCGAGCGTGAACTCGGCGACCGGAACGGCGTTGGCGGCCGCCGCGGAGGAGACCGTGATCCCCCGCTCGTACGCCGCGCGGTCGAGGAACGTCTTGACGGTGCCGGCCGAGTGGATCACCGCTTCGAGCCGCGGCGCCCGGTCGAGGACCGTGGCATCGATGCGGGGACAGCCCCAGCCGGTCAGCAGCACCTCGCATTCGGCGAGCGCGGCGACCGCCCGAGGGCTGGTGAATTCCTGGAGGAGGTACGGGGGTTGGATGTTCGCGATCTCCTCGAGGCGGGCGCGGACGGCCGGCGGGAAGACGTCGTCGAGGAACGCGACATCCATCGCCAGGACCGTACGGGGCCGCCTGCGGGGCGGTGTGGCGTCGAAGGGGCCGGTGGGTACCGGCGCCTCATCAGTGGTTCGCACCCTGCCTCCGGACAGTAAGCGTGTTCTATGAGGTGACCGAACGGTAAGGACTGCGAGAGGGGGCGTCAAGCAGGCGGTCCCCATCGGCGGGCCGCATGAGGCCGCATCAGGCCACATCGGTGTGGGCCGGATCCCTTGACGCCCAGGGTAAGCGGTTACTACCTTGCCGCCTCATGGCAGACACAACACCCTCTCCACCCCTGGCCGTTCGCCGCCTCTCCCTGCGGCAACGGCTCAAGCGGGACAAGGTGATGCTGCTGCTGACCCTGCCGGGGCTGCTGTACTTCGTGGTGTTCCACTACGTGCCGCTGCTCGGGTACGTCGTGGCGTTCCAGGACTACCAGCCGTACCTGGGCTACACGCAGAGCGCATGGGTCGGCTTCGCCAACTTCTCCTCCGCCTTCGCCGATCCGGCGTTCTGGTCGGCCACAGGCAACACCCTGAAGATCGCGCTCGTGCAGCTGGTGTTCTTCTTCCCCGTGCCGGTCGGACTCGCGCTGCTGCTCAACAGCATCGTGAGCGACAGGGTCAGGCGGTTCGTGCAGAGCGTCGTCTACCTGCCGCACTTCATCGGCTGGGTCATCATCGTCTCGATCTTCCAGCAGATCCTGGGCGGCGCGGGCGTCGTCCCCGACCTCCTCGGCCAACTCGGCCTGCCCCGCTACGACATGACGACCGATCCCGGCGCCTTCCCCTGGCTGCTCGCCCTTCAGGTGATGTGGAAGGACGCGGGATGGGGCACCATCATCATCCTCGCCGCACTGCTCAACATCGACCGCGGCCTCTACGAGGCATCGGCCATCGACGGCGCGGGCCGCCTGCGCCGGCTGTGGCACGTCACCCTGCCGGGCATATCCCCGGTGATCATCCTGCTGCTCATCCTCAACCTCGGTCAGATCCTCTCCGTCGGCTTCGAGCAGATCCTGCTCCAACGCGACGCGGTCGGCCCCGGTGCCGGTGAAGTCCTCGACACCTACGTCTACTTCCACGGCATCAAGGACAACGACTGGGGCACCTCGGCCGCGGTCGGTCTCGTCAAGGCGGTCATCGGCACCGTCCTCGTCCTCGGCGCGAACAAGTTCGCGCACCGGCTCGGCCACGAAGGGGTGTACCGAGGTGCTGACCGCTGATTCACAGAGGACCAGGTCGGAGCCCCCGGCCGGCACCGCGTCGAAGGGCGCCACGGCATCCGCCCGGCGGACGGGTTCAGCCTCGGGCTCGGGCTCGGCCTCGCCGGCGTCCTCCGGGGGACGGCCACCGTGGATGGAGAAGCCCACCCGCCTCGGCCTCCTCCTCAAGGGGCTGGTGCTGGTCCTGGTCGTGTCCGCGGTCGCCTACCCGCTGCTGGGCGTCATCGGCACGAGCTTCGCCTCGCAGACGGACATCATCAGGAGCCCGGGCCTCGTGCTGTGGCCCGACCACCCCACCCTGGAGGCGTACCGCACCGTCCTCAGCGGTGGCGTCGTCACCCGCGCACTCCTGACCAGTCTCGTCGTCACGCTCGTCGGTACGGCGTGCAGCCTCCTGGCCACCATCGGCATGGCGTACGGACTCTCCCGCCGCGACGTCGTGGGCTCCCGCTTCATCCTGATGACGGCCCTGTTCACCATGCTGTTCGACCCGGGCATCATCCCCAAGTTCCTCACCGTGAAGGAGCTCGGCCTCTACAACAGCCTGGCCGCGCTGGTCCTGCCCACCATGGTCAGCGCCTTCAACCTCGTCGTCCTGCGCTCCTTCTTCATGAACCTCCCCGAGGAGCTGTACGACGCCGCCAAGGTCGACGGCGCGGGGGACTTCCGCACCCTGGTCCGCATCGTCCTTCCGCTCTCGAAGGCCGTCCTCGCCGTCATCGGCCTCTTCTACGCGGTGACGTACTGGAACGCCTTCTTCAACGCGATGCTCTACCTCAACGACGCGGAGAAGTGGCCCCTGGCGATGGTGCTCCGCACCTTCGTCCTGCAGGGGCAGTCGCTGGAAGGCGCCTCGGTCGGTGAGTCCGTCGCCCCTCAACAGGCTGTCCAGATGGCCGTGTTGGTGATCGCCGTCATCCCGATCCTCTGTGTGTACCCCTTCCTCCAGCGCTACTTCACCAAGGGCGTGCTCACCGGCGCCATCAAGGGCTGAACCCCGCTCACCTCCCCGCCGCCACACACATCACCCCCCCTCGCTCACCGCCCCTCGCCCAAGGAGTTGCTCGTGCCGTTCGCCCGTAGATCCGCGTCGTTCGACCGCAGGACCCTCCTGCGCGCCTCCCTCGGCCTAGGCCTGGGACTGGCCGTCGCGCCCCTCCTCTCCGCGTGCGGCGAGGGCGGCGGCACCGCCGGGAAGGCGGCCGCGAAGAGCCGCGGCGCACTCCCTCGTACGGTCGCCGTGAACACCGTCACCGCAGACCTGGCGGGTACCGCCACCGGCGTACCCCACGCCTACTTCAGCTACCCCAAGTCCCCGGTCCGCTCCGTCCAGGGCACCCCGTTGAAGGGCGTCGCGCCCATCAAGGCCATGACGGAGACCTTCGTACCCCCGGCGCCCGGCCGCGCGGAGAACGCCGCCTGGCAGGCCATCGAGAAGCGGCTCGGCGGACAGGTCGACATCACCGCGGTGCCGGCCGACGACTACGGCACCAAGTTCTCCACGATGATCGCGAGCGGCGATCTCGCCGACCTCTTCATGTACCCGGAGACGGGCGGCGTCGCCCACAAGGCCGCCTTCTTCGCGTCCCAATGCGCCGACCTCACACCCTTCCTCTCCGGTGACCACGTCAAGGCGTACCCCAACCTCGCCGCGATCCCGGCGAGCGCCTGGCAGGAGTGCCTGTACGGGGACAAGCTGTACGGCGTCCCCATCACCCGCTACGGAACATCCGGCGCGGGCTTCTACCGGCACGACCTGTTCCGCGAGGTCGGAGTGGAGAGCCTCGACGACATCTCAGGGCTCGATCGCTTCCTTGAGGTGTGCAAGGAGCTGACGCGCCCCAAGGAGCGGCAGTACGCCATCGTCGCGGGCGCCACCAACCTGCTCGCGATGTCGGCCGGCGCGCCGTACCAGTGGGCGATGGACAAGAAGACCGGCAAGTTCACCGCGGACCTGGAGACCGTCGCGTACCGTCACGCGGTCGAGACGGCCGCCAAGCTGTACAAGGCCGGCTGCTACTACCCCGGCACGCTCCAGATGACCGGAGCCCAGAAGGCCCAGTACACGGACCTGTTCAAGAACGGCAAGGGCGCGTACGTCTACGACGGCATGCCCCCCTACCTGGCGCCCTCCACCGGCTACGTCGAATCGATGGCCGCCGTCGACAAGAGCTTCGACGTCCGGCCGATGGTGCCGTTCGGCCCCACGGCCGTGGCCTGGTCCGACAACACCACCCTCAGCGAGACGTACATCAAGAAGGCGCCCAAGGAGCGCGTCGAGGCGATCCTGCGGCTGCTCGACTTCATCGCGGCGCCGTTCGGCAGTGAGGAGTACACCCTCATCAACTTCGGGGTGGAGGGCGCCGACCACGCCCGTGACGCCCGCGGCAACCCCGTCCTCACCGCGCGCGGTTCGCTGGAGGTCGGCGTCCCCTGGGGGAAGCTCTCCTCCGCCACCCCGGCGCTGTTCTCCGCCACGAACAAGGACGCCGTGACCCATGCCCATCAGGCGTACACGCGGCTCATCCCCAAGCTGGGACGCGCCGACCACCTCGACTTCACGTCCCCGACCTGGGACTCCGAGGGCACCGGCAGCCTCGGCACGCTGAAGGGCGACGGCCTGAAGGACATCATCTCCGGACGCAAATCCATGAAGGATTACGACGCCCTCGTCAAGGACTGGCTGGCCAAGGGCGGCGAGAAGGCACGAGCCGAGTTCGAGGAAGCGGCCCAGCAGAGCACGAAGGAGACCGCCAAGTGACCCGCACCCTGCGCACGGCCGTAGCCACCGCCACCGCCTTCGTCGCCCTCACCCTCTGCGCCGCGCCCGGCGCGCGGGCCCACGACGCGTTCGACCCGAAGCCCGGTGCGGACGGCGCGGGCGACCCGCTGTTCCCCACGCTCGGCAACGGCGGCTACGACGTCCTCCACTACGACCTCTCCTTCGACTTCACCCCCGTCACGTACGACTTCAGCGGCGTGATGAAGATCTACGCGACCGCGACCCAGGACCTGTCCTCCTTCAACCTCGACATCGACTCCCTCGCCGTCGACGAGGTGAAGGTGAACGGCAAGGCGGCCACCTGGGCCGTCTCGCTCGGCAAGAGCGGCCAGGAGCTCACCGTCACGCCCGCCCGCGCGCTCCACGACCACCTGCCCTTCGTGGTCACCGTCGCCTACCGCGGCAACGGGAAGACGAAGCCGGTCGGAGCCCCCGGCTGGCGCTACATGAGCGACGGCGGCTTCGTCTCCGCCGCGCAGGCGTCCCGCGCCGACACCTTCGCGCCGGTCAACGACACCACCAGGGACAAGGCGACCTGGTCCTTCCACCTCACCGCCCCGGACGGCTGGACGCCGGCCGCCAACGGCACCCTCCTCGGCTCCCGCGCGGCCGCCGGCTCGGCCGACCCCAGGACCACCTGGGACTTCGTCCTCGGCTCGCGCATGGCGCCGGAGCTCCTCGGCATCTCCGTGGCGCGGCAGACCATGCTCACCGGCGACGGGCCGCACGGCATCAGGCTGCGCCACTACGTCCCCGCCGACCAGGTCGCCACGTACCAGCCGATCGTGGAGCAGACCGGCGAACAGATCGAGTGGCTGGAGCAGACCCTCGGCGTCCGCTTCCCCTTCTCCACCTACGGGATGCAGATCGTCCGCGACGGCTACGGCGACGCCCTGGAGAACCAGACGCTCTCCCTGTTCGGGCCGGGCTGGTTCAAGAACGCCGCCACCTCACGGACGTACACCAACGTCATGATCCACGAGCTGACCCACCAGTGGTTCGGCGACTCCGTCACCCCGACCACCTGGCAGAGCGCCTGGCTGAACGAGGGTCCGGCGGTGTACTACGCCGCGCTCTGGGCCGACCAGCAGGGCTTCTCCTCGATGGAGGAGAAGATGCGGACGGCGTACGCCAAGCTCGACGCCGTACGCAAGACGGACGGCCCGCCCGGGCTCCCCACCGCGCTCGGCGGCTTCAACATCTACGACGGCGCCGCCGTCACCCTGTACGCGCTCCGGCAGCAGATCGGCCAGGAGGACTTCGACGCCGTGATCACGTCCTGGCTCGTGAAACACCGCGGCGGCAACGCCGACACCCAGGACTTCATCGACAATGCCGTCGAGGTCACCGACGACCCCACCCTGCGACCCTTCCTGGAGGACTGGCTCTTCAGCACTGAGAACCCGCCCATGCCCGGCCACCCGGACTGGACCTGACGAACTGTCCACTCCCCACCCTCCACCCCCCACCCCCACCCGCCACCCTCCCCACAAGAGAAGGGCCGATCGATGACCGACCTCCGTCTCGGAGTCCTTGGCTACGGACTGCGCGGCTCCCTCGCGCGCACCGCCCACCGGCCGGGAGCGGGCTCCCGCGTCACGGCGCTCGCGGAGCACGACGCCCAGACGCGGACGGAGGCGGCCGTCGCGTTCCCGGGCGCCCTGATCAGCGGCGATCACCGGAAGGTCGTGGACGATCCCGACGTCGACGCGATCCTCGTCCTGACCCCCGACCACACCCACGCCGACCTCGCCTGCGAGGCGCTGCGAGCGGGCAAGCCGGTCTTCGTCGAGAAGCCCCTCGACATCACCGTCGAACGCTGCGACAGGATCCTGCGCACCGCGTACGAGACCGGGACCCGTCTCTACGTCGGACACAACATGCGCCACATGCCCGTCGTCCGCCTGATGCGCGACATCATCGCGCGCGGCGAGATCGGCGAGGTCAAGACGGTGTGGGTACGGCACTTCGTCGGCTACGGCGGCGACTGGTACTTCAAGGACTGGCACGCCGAACGGCGGTACACCACCGGACTGCTCCTCCAGAAGGCCGCCCACGACATCGACGTCCTGCACTGGCTCGCCGGCGGGACCACGCGGCAGGTGCAGGCCATGGGAGACCTGATGGTCTACGGGGACAACCCGCACCGCCGAGCGCCCGGCGAACCCAAGGCCGAGGACTGGTACACCAAGGACGGCCACTGGCCGCCGCACACCCAGCGCGCGCTCAACCCGGTCATCGACGTCGAGGACGTGTCCCTGGTCAACATGCGCCTCGACAATGGTGTGTTGGCCGCGTACCAGCAGTGCCACTTCACCCCCGACTACTGGCGCAACTACACCGTCATCGGTGACGCGGGCCGGCTGGAGAACTTCGGCGACGGGCCCGGGGGAGTGGTGAAGGTGTGGAACTCCCGCCGCTCCGGCTACCGTTCGGAGGCCGACGCCGAGTACCCCGTGCCCGCCGCCGAGGACAACGCCGGTCACGGCGGCGCCGATCCGCTCCTGATCGACGAGTTCGTGCGGTTCGCCCGCGAGGGAGGCCGCGCGAGGTCCCGGACCTCGACCCGGAGCTGATCGCGTACTTCGAGCGCGGTCAGACGCGTCCGGGCCGGGGTCCGGGGAGGTGAGGGATCGAGGGATCAGCAGGCCGGTGGTGTAGTACCGCCGACGCTGATGCGCAGGTCCGCCCCCGAGGCGCCGACCGAGCACACCTTCACGGCGGCGTTCGCGGTCTCGTCCGCCAGCGTCATGCCCGCGGCCAGCGGCGCGTCGTCGGTCGTCGCCGTCCCCGGTGTGGCGTCCACGAGCCGGTTGTGCACGGTGCCGCCGGCGGTCACGATGCGGACGATGACGCCGTTGACGAGGGGATCGGTCGAGAGGTAGTCGTCGTACGGCGGGGTGGCGCGGCGGTACTCGAGCGACAGGTGGCCGCCGTCACCGCGAGGGATACGAATCTCCTGGGTCCCGCTCACCCCGAGCACCCCGAGCTGGTAGGTGCCGCTGCTCGCCGGCCTGACCACCTGGGCGTCGGGGATCCAGCCGGCGAACTGGCGGTAGTCGACGGGGTAGAGGTGCATGCCCCCACCGCCCATGGTGTCGGTCGGGTCGTCCCCGCCCGCCACCGTGCAGGAGGCGTTCACCCGCGTCACGCTGCCGGAGACGGGGCAGGCGCGCAGCGTGTCGGAGTGCTGGAAGCCCAGGTTGTGGCCGAACTCGTGGGTCCACATCCACGTCTTGTGGCCCACGCCGTTGGAGATGATCCAGTTCCCCGGCATGGAGGCGAGCCCTTCGAAGGAACAGCCCGCGTGGCGCGAGATGTCGATGAAGAGGTAGTCGTACGCATCCGGATTCACGCCCCGCGCGAGGGCCGCCGCCCGTGCCGACGCACGGATGTCCCCCGATACGCAGGTGGCGGGGCGCGCGCCCAGGTCCACACCGGTGAGGACGTCACCCGTGAGGTTCAGCTTCCCGTCGGACACCTCGGTGAGGTACGAGCGGAGTGAGGGGTAGCCGGCACCGAGGACCGCCTGCTCGACGGGGGCGGGGTCGACGGGGGTGGCGTCGTTCCAGTGGGTGGCCATCAGGAGCACCCTCTTCTGGCCGGTCACCGGCCGCACGGGCCAGCCCGCGAGGAAGCCGTCGGCGCTCCACCCGCGCATCGAGCCGTAGTCGGTGGCACCGCCCTGCGTGGCGCAGTCGCCGACCTGAGGGACGTTGCTTCCGTTGAACGTCCGCAGGCAGTTGCCCAGTTGGGCGTCGGCCCGGTACTTGTTCCGGAGCTGGACGTAGCCGTTGCCCTGGTCGACGGCCTGCCACAGCCGCATGGACGTGTAGTCGGTGGCGCCGCCCTGCCCGGTGCACTCACCGACCTCGACGGCGCTGCTGCCGGAGAACGTACGCAGACAGTTCCCGAGCCCGGCGTCCGCCCGGTACTTGTTCTGCACCAGGACGTACCCGTTGCCCTGGTCGACGGCCTGCCACTGGCGCATCGAGGTGTAGTCGGTGGGGCCGCCCACAGCGGTACAGTCACCGACTTCGACGGCGTTGGCACCGGAGAACGTACGCAGACAGCTCCCGAGCCCGGCGTCCTCCTGGTAGTCGTTCTCCACCAGCGCGTATCCCGCGGCCGGTTCCGCGGCGGCGGGCGTGCTGCCCGGACCCGGTGGCGCCGCGGTGGCCGGCGCGTACGAGACCATCGCCCCGACCGCGAGGAACGCGGTCAGCAGGGCGGTGACCCGCCCGGTGAGCACTCGTGCGAACGGTCCTGGCATGTGTCCTCCGAAGGCGTGCGGCGGGGGTGTGCCGAGGGGAACCGCGTCCGGGCGTGGCTCTGCGCGGGCGTTCGGCCACCGATTGCCCGACAGGATGTAAGCGTTTGCTATGCCGGGCAAGAGCGGCCACAAAGTTTCTACGCGTTACTGTGCGGGCCCGGTCGACGCCGAAGGCGGATGGTCGTCGCCCCGCGCGCCTTGTGGGCGCTTCGCGAGCGACGAGGGGGGCGTCGGGTCGACGCCGTAAGGCCGGGTTGAAGTGGCCGCTACTTCTGCTGGGCTTCGTCCCGGGCGGCCTGCTGGGCGATCTGCTCCAGCACGGTCTTCGGGTCGGCGGACGGCGCGACGGCCTTGCCTATGTTCCGCTTTATGGTGTCGCTGACCTGCAGCCAGGACGGTTCGTTGACGGGGTAGAGCTGGGCACTGCGCAGCGCCGCCAGGAACTGGCCGTCGCTGGGGTCCGCCGCCGCGTCCTGGGACGCCTGGGTGGCGGACACCGTCGACGGCAGCAGGTGGTAGCGCCCGGCGAACTCGCTGAGGTTCTTGTCCTCGTAGACGAAGTTCAGGAACGAGCCGACCAGTTCGCGATTGCCGTCGTGCTTGAAGGCCATCATCCAGTCGGCGATGCCCGCCGCCGGCGGCTCCTCCCCGTCGCGCAGGGCGTCCGACACCGGCATGCGCAGCGTGCCGACCTTGAGGCCCTTCGCCTTCGCGTCGTGAAGGAGTGAGGGGTAGCCGTTGACCATGCCGACCTCGCCGCGCAGGAAGGCGGTGAAGGCGTCCTGCCGGTTGAGCTGGGCCGGCGGAACAGGGCCGGTCAGGTCCGGCACGACCAGGTTGTCCTTGATCCAGCGGAACGTCTGCGTGTTCCTCTCGGACGCGAGGCTGTAGGCACCGCTGCTGTCGGTGTAGCCACCGCCGTTGCTCAGTTCCCAGATCAGGGCCTCGGCGTGCGCCTCCTCCGGGCCGAGCGGCAGCGCGTACGGGTAGAGCACGCCCTCCTTCTTCAGCGCCTTGGCCGCGTCCTTCAGCTCCGACCAGGTCTGCGGCGGCTTCGCTCCGGCCTCGTCGAACAGCTTCTCGTTGTAGAAGAGCAGTCGGCTGCTGGCCACGAAGGGCAGGCCGTAAAGGGTGCCGTCGACCGAACCCGCCTCGGCGAGCGGCGGCAGGAAGTTCGCCTCCGCTTTGATCGACATGACCTCGTCGGCGGAGTAAAGGCGGCCCTGCGCGGCAAAATCCGAGTACGCGCCCATCAGCGCCACGTCCGGGGCGTTGTTCTCCTTGACCATGCGGGTGACCTCACGGTCGATGTCAGCCCACGGGTGGAGCGTCACCTCGATCTTCTTGTCGGGATGGGCGGTGGTGAAGGCGGCGGTCAGCTCGTCCCAGTACGCCTTGGAGCTGGTGGCCGGAGTGGTGCCGTACTCGGGAACCACGAGCCGCAACGTCGTCCCGTCGCTCCCGGACGAACCGCAGGCGGTGACGAGTGAGCCCAGGAGGCCGAATGCGGCCGCGGAGGCGGTCATGCCGAAGAGTCTTCGTCGCACGGATCTTTTCCTCTTGATCTTTTTTGGACAGTGCGTCCGAAATTCTCTCCTGGTCCGGGAGGTATTCGCGCCTCTTGCCGAACGGTTGTGTTCGTATCTCCAACGGCGAAGATTCCGAATGGTGTTTTCCGATATACCGGCGCCTATTCCGACGCGCGTAGACCTCTCCGCACCGACATTCGGTGTGGGCAAGGACACCTCTCACACCTCGATGTGCGAGCCCATGATGACCGTCTGGTTGCGGGGCAGGCCGAAGTACTCGGCGGCATCTGCGGTGACGTATGAGGTGGCGATGAACAGGCGCTTGCGCCAGGGCGCCATCGTCGGCGCCTTCCCGCGCCGCAGCTCGATCTTCGACAGGAAGTAGGACGCCTCGTCGAGCTGCAGACTCCCCTCGGTCGTCGCCGGGTCGAGCGTCGCGAGGGCGGTGGGTACGTCCGGCGTCTCCATATAGCCGAACCGGGAGGTGACGTGGATGATCCCGTCGTCGGCGTGGCCCAGATCGTCGACGACGCTCCGCTCGGCGTCCGGAACCCGGGGAACGAGCTCGGTCTCGAGCGACAGGATCACCACGTGCTCGTGGCGCACGTGGTTGTGGTCGACGTTGGCCCGCATGGCCAGGGGCGTGGTCTCCTTGCCCCGGTTGAGGAAGACGGCCGTTCCGGGGACGCGCACCGTCGACGCCTTCCCACTGTGCAGCTCCTCGATGAACTCCTGCAGCGGGCCTTCGCGCGCGGCCCGCTCCCTGGTGACGATCTCCCGGCCACGCTGCCAGGTGGTCATCACGGTGAACGCGATGAGACCGATCAGCAGCGGCAACCACGCGCCGTGCACGAGCTTGGTCAGGTTGGCGGCCACGAACAGCAGGTCCACGGAGAGCAGCACCGCGCCGCCGATGCCGAGGATCCACACCGGTGTCCCCCACTTCGCGCGGGCGACGAAGAAGAACAGCAGGGTGGTGATGGTGATGGTCCCGGTGACCGCCATGCCGAACGCGAAGGCCAGGGCCGTGGAGGTGCGGAAGGCGAAGACCAGGGTGAGGACCGAGACCATCAACAGCCAGTTGATCCACGGAACGTAGACCTGCCCCACGGCGGACTCCGAGGTGTGAGCGATCCGCAGCCGGGGCAGGTAGCCGAGCTGCGCCGCCTGGGAGGCGACCGAGTACGCGCCGGTGATCACCGCCTGGGAGGCGATCACGGTCGCGGCCGTGGCCAGCAGGACCATCGGCCAGCGCCCCCAGCCGGGCACCAGGAGGAAGAACGGGCTGCTGATGTTGGCCGGATCGTCGAGGATCAGCGCACCCTGGCCGAGGTAGCTGAGGATGCAGGCGGGGAAGACGAGGACGAGCCAGGCGCGGGTGATCGGCCGCCGGCCGAAGTGCCCCATGTCGGCGTACAGCGCCTCGGCGCCGGTGACCGCGAGCACGACCGCGGCCAGGGCGAAGAAGGCGGTGCCGAAGTGGCCGAAGAGGAAGTCCAGTGCGTACGTCGGCGACAACGCCTTGAGGATCTCGGGATGGTCGACGATGCCGGCGAGACCGCACGCGCCGATGGCCAGGAACCACACGATCATCACAGGCCCGAACACCCGGCCCACCGCCGCGGTTCCCCTGCGCTGCACCAGGAACAGCGCCACGATGATGACCGCGGTGATCGGCACGACCAGGTCTTCCAGCGACGGCTCGACGACCTTGAGCCCCTCGACCGCGGAAAGGACCGAGATGGCCGGGGTGATCATGCTGTCGCCGAAGAACAGCGAGGCGCCGAAGATGCCGAGCGCCGCCAGTACGGTCGCGGTCCGCAGCCCCAGTCGCGCGTTCCACCGCCGCAGCAGCGTGATCAGGGCCATGATGCCGCCCTCGCCGTCGTTGTCGGCGCGCATCGCCAGGAGGACGTACGTGACCGTGACGATGATCATCACCGACCAGAAGACGAGCGAGACCACCCCGTACACGTTCTGCGTGCTGACCGGCACGGGATGCGGGTCGCTCGGGTTGAACACGGTCTGGAGGGTGTAGATCGGGCTCGTCCCGATGTCGCCGAAGACGACGCCGAGAGCGCCGATCACCAGACCGAGGCGCAGCGCCTCACGCGGGCCCGGACCGGTTGCCGTGGACGACCGTGACGCTGATCCGTCGTCCGAACCGGCTACGTGCCCGCGATTGGTCACAGCGCTCCTCCTCGGCCGCGGGCCGGCTTGCCGACGGCCCGGCGCATCGCGCTGGACGATACTGGTCCGGTTCGCGGCCGAGCGGGAGCACGGCCCGCAAGCCGGTCAGGATCACCCACAATGCGTCAGGGGTGCACCGACTGAAGGCGCGAGGAAGGCGCCTCAGCCCACCAGCGCCTCCGCGCGATCGGCGTGCAGAGCCCGCAGGGCCTCGTAGCGGCGGGTGACGTCGGCGCGGTCGGAGGGTTCGGGAATCGATCCCGATGCCTCGTGGATCATCGCCGCCTGATGGAGCAGCAGCGCGCGCTGCTCGGTGGTGGTGGCCCGCTCCATGATCTTGGTCAGGGCCTCCAGCTGACGGATCATCACCGCGGGCATGCCACTGCCCGCCTGGCGGATCTTCTCGAAGCTCCGCTGCACGAGCCGGTCGTATCCGACCTCGGTACTGATCACACGGATCACCCCCTCCCCGTCACGATGGACACCGCTGGGGTCCCAGTGGTCGGTGATCCTGCACAGGCTGGAGCTGAGCCAGTCGATGCAGGTCATCGCCGTGAACGTGTCGTTGATGGCCGGGGACAGGGCGCGGATGGCGATCTCCACGAGCTGGTCCACGCCGAACGAGATGTCCTGCGCCAGCGTGCGCGCGTGCCCGGTCACCTCGGCCTTGGCGAGGGCCCGCTGCACGACGGGGGCGGCCTCGGGCGGCCAGACCCGCGCCATTCCGCTGCCCGCGACGAGGAAGTGGCCGGGGCGGTACGGCAGCAGAATCGTGGCGTCGGCCTTGGCCGCGATCCGTACCAAGTGCTGATGGCGGATGAACTGCAGGTACCCGCTCTTCCGGACGAAGACGACGCCGTCCGATCCCTCGAGCCGGCCGAGGAGTTCCTCCGCCGAAGGCCCCACAGTCGAGCCGGGTACGTCATCACGCGTCTTGGCGCTCTGGGTGGTGATGGCCTGCGACAGCTCGGCCGCGATCCGTGAGATCACTCGCGGAAGCTGGATTTCGACGGTGATGTGGTGGATGAAGTAGATGAGCACCGCCACGTCGAGCCCCATGCCCACCATGGCGACGGTGATGGAGAGGTGCGGGACGAAGTCGCCGTGGGAACCCGGCGCGATGCTGATCAGCGCGAGGAGGACGTAGGCGAAGGTGGCGACGTAGGTGCCCAGGGTGAACTGGGCGCCGCGGTCGCGGATGAACGTACGCAGCATGCGCGGACCGAACTGCGTGGACGCCAGGGACAGCGCCACGATGATCACGGAGAAGACCACGCCGACCACGGTGACGAGGGCTCCGGCGATGACGATGAGGATCTGCCGACCCGAGTCGGCGGTGCCCGCCATGACCCACGACGGAAGGGTGACCTCCGAGCGGTAGGCCGCCCTGTCGATGAGGTAGGTGACAGTGAACAGCAGCATGACGCCGATCACTTCCAGGCTGGGAATCAGCCACAGATTGGTGCGCAGTGTCTCCCGTCGCCAGTCCCAGTGCTGCCGTAGCCATTTCCACAGTGCCATGACCGCAGAGGGTAAGGCGTTGGCCGTGAATCGATATGTGTCGTTGACGGCATCGTGAGGAAACGCGGTGTGCCTTGATGGGTTTCGGTCGCGACGTTGTCATGAATTTGACGGAGCCCGGGGGATGGTGTGACCAGAATGAGCGATGGGCACCGATGAGGGAGGCGGCGTGGACACGGGGGCTCTGGTCGTACTCGCGGGGATCATGCTGTTCGGCGGCCTGCTCGCCGCCCTCGCGGGCACCTACGGCCTGCGCCAGGCGCGCCGCGTGAGCGCGACGGGCGTCCGCGTCCCGGCCCTGGTCAAGCGCCGCCCGGGAAGGCCCGGCGAGGGGGCGGCCATACTGCTCCAGTTCGTGACGGAGGACGACAGGGTGATGGAAGTCGCCTGCCCCGTCCGCCCGACCAGGCGCCGCCCGATCCGCGACGGCGACACCATCCTGATCAGCTACGACCCGGCAGACCCCCGCGACGTCGTCGTCCAGGGCCACGAGGCCTTGGGCCGCGAACGGGCCTTCGTCGTCGGGGGTGCGGTGGTCGTACTGCTCTCGCTCACGCTGCTCGTCGTCGCGATCGCGGGCGGGTGACGTCGAGAGGGTCGCCCGCCCCGACCGCCGGTGTGCGGGGGCCGGCTACCGCCAGTGCAACCCGCCGAGCACGGCCTCCGCCGCTACAGCGCTCGTCAGCTGCGTGCTATCCGGCCGGCCAGTGCGGCCAGGTCGGAGCGTACGAGCACCAGTACTCGGGGCAGCCGACGCGGTAGGCCCGGGTGACCGTCTCCGTCAGTGAGGCGCCGGAGCGGTCCTGGGCTGTGACCTTGAGCGAGACCCAGCCGGTCTTCAACGCCGGTACGGTCACCCGCCGTTCGCCGTTCCGCCCGGAGACCCGCGCCTCCTGCCAAGTGGCGCCGTCGTCCGTGGAGTACTGCACCGACACCCGGTCCACGTCCGTGCCGCCTCGCACACCCGCCTGGCGTGCGATGCCCAGCCCGTCGGGCGTCACCCCGGGCAAGAACGGCAACACCAGCACAGGGCCTTCAGGATCCTGCTGGCCGTCGGTCGCGGCCCGGTGCCGACCGCGGCCACCAGCGGCAGCACGCTCACCCTCGGCCAGACCTCCTACGACACCGCGGCCCTGGCCTCCTTCACCCCCGCCGGCCCGGCACCCACGGGCAACCTCCAGCGGCCCACCGTCCATCTCGCCCCGGCCCAGGCCCCGTTCCAGCCCGGCGGCGCCCAGGACGTCACCGCCACCTACACCTGGTGGAACGATCAGCCCGCCACCGGCACCCAGCTCAGCCTCGCCGTCCCGGCCGGCTGGTCGGCGGCACAGACCTCCCGGTCCATCCCCGTGAGCCTGCCGGCCGGCCAGAAGGCCACCGCGACCTGGCGGGTGACCGCCCCGACCGGCGCCGCCTTCGGCGACCACACCTTCACCACGACGGCCTCCGCCACCGGTAGCCCCGCGATCAGGGACACTGCGGCCGCCGCCCTGATCCGCACCAACCTGGCCCTCGGAAAGCCCGCCACCCAGTCCTCCACCCAGGCGGGCCCGGAGCGGGCCGTGGACGGCAACACCGACGGCTACTACGGCCGCGGATCAGTCGCCCACACCCTCCAGGAGCCGTACCCCTGGTGGCAGGTCGACCTCGGTTCGTCCCAGGCGCTGGGCAGCCTCACCGTCTGGAACCGCGTCGACTGCTGCGCCGACCGCCTCCACGACTTCTACGTCCTCGCCTCCGACCAGCCCTTCGGCGACGACTCCCTAGCCGAACTGCTCGGCCGCTCCGACGTGTGGAGGGTCAAGAACCCGGGGGCGTACCCCCAGCGGCTGCTGACCGTCCCGCTCACCACGACCGCCCGGTACGTCAGGATCCAGATCGACGACGCTGCGCCCAGCTACCTGCAACTCGCCGAGGTCCAGATCCGCCCGCCCGTGTCCGGCACGACCCATCTCGCCCAAGGGCAGCCCGCCACCCAGTCCACCACCGCCTACGGCGGCGCCGCCGGCCGGGCCGTGGACGGCAACACCGACGGCGTCTGGGCCAACGGATCCGTCACCCACACCACCGAGCAGGTCCAGCCCTGGTGGCAGGTCGACCTGGGCGAGATCGCGGCGGTCAACAGGGTCGAGATCTGGAACCGTACCGACTCCTGCGCCGGCCGTCTGACCGACTACTACGTCCTCGTCTCCGAAATCCCGTTCACGCCCGGCACCCTCAGCGAAGTCCTCGCCCAGCCGGGTGTCACCGCCTACCGCCAGACCGCCACCGCCGGCCGCCCGACCACCGTCGCCGTAGGCAAGGGCGCCCGCTACCTCCGCGTTCAGCTCGCGACCGGCACCGCCGCCCCGCTCAGCCTCGCGGAGGTCCGCGTCCTGCACTGACCACCCGACTCGCTTCGCCGTCATGCCCC
>NZ_JBHXPI010000040.1:0-61410 GCF_042718575.1 Streptomyces sp. NPDC058579 | reverse complement strand
GCCCAGCAGGGCACACAGGCGGGCGCGCAGCCCGGTGCGCCGGCCGCCGCCATGGCGGTCACCGCGTCCCCGGGCGCACCGGCCGCCCCGGTCGCGCCGGACGTCGCCGCCGCGCGCCGCGAGGGCGACCGGCTGCGGTTCGTCGGGGCCGCGACGCGGCGGATCGCGCGCGGCATAGACCTCGACGAGATCGTGCTCGGCCTGTGCCGGGCGACCGTGCCGACCTTCTCCGACGCGATCCTCGTCTACCTCCGCGACCCCCTCCCGGTGGGCGACGAGCGCCCTATCGCGCCGTTCGTGCTGCGCCTTCGCCGCACCGACCGGCTGCGCTTAGCGGAGGTGGACGGCGAGGAGCTGACGCTCGTCCCCGACCCGGACCCGACCCCCGCGGCCGAACTCTGCGAGGTGCGTTCCGGCGGGGCCCTGGCCGAGGTGTTGCGCGGTGTCCGGCCGGTCTTCGGCGACTCCGCCGCCGCCCGGGCCGCGCTGCCCGAGCTGCTCGGGCCCGAGCACACCCTGCCCCGCGGCCACCGGGCGATCCTGGCCCCGCTGCGGGGGCGGCGCCGGGTCATCGGCGCCGCCGTCTTCCTGCGCCGCCCCGAGCGGCCCGGCTTCGAGCCGAACGACCTGCTCGTCGCCGCCCAGCTCGCCACGCACACGGCGCTCGGCATCGACAAGGCCGTCCTGTACGGCCGCGAGGCGTACATCGCCGACGAGCTCCAGCGCACAATGCTGCCGGACTCGCTGCCGCAGCCCACCGGCGTGCGGCTCGCCTCCCGCTACCTCCCGGCCGCCGAGACGGCCCGGGTCGGCGGCGACTGGTACGACGCGATCCCGCTGCCCGGCAGCCGGGTGGCGCTGGTCGTCGGCGACGTCATGGGCCACTCCATGACCTCCGCCGCGATCATGGGCCAGCTGCGGACCACGGCGCAGACCCTGGCCGGGCTCGACCTGCCGCCGCAGGAGGTCCTGCACCACCTGGACGAGCAGGCCCAGCGGCTCGGCCAGGACCGGATGGCGACCTGCATGTACGCGGTGTACGACCCGGTCTCGCACCGGATCACGATCGCCAACGCGGGCCACCCGCCGCCGATACTGCTCCACCTCGGCGGCCGGGCGGAGGTCCTGCGGGTCCCGCCCGGGGCGCCGATCGGCGTGGGCGGGGTCGACTTCGAGGCGGTCGAGCTGGACGCCCCGGCGGGCGCCACGCTGCTGCTCTACACGGACGGCCTGGTCGAGTCCCGGCTGCGCGACGTGTGGACCGGGATCGAGCAGCTGCGGGAGCGCCTGGCCGCCACCGCCCAGCTGACGGGTCCGGACCACTCGCCGCCCCTGGAGGCGCTCTGCGACGACGTCCTCGACATGCTCGGCCCCGGCGACCGTGACGACGACATCGCGCTGCTCGCGGCCCGTTTCGACGGGATCGCGCCCAGTGACGTGGCGTACTGGTTCCTGGAACCGGAGGACGCGGCACCGGGACGGGCCCGGCGGCTGGCCCGGCGGGCGCTCGCCCGCTGGGACCTGGAGGAGCTCTCCGACTCCGTCGAGCTGCTGATCAGCGAGGTCGTCACGAACGCCGTGCGGTACGCGGAGCGGCCGGTGACCCTGCGGCTGCTCAAGACCGACGTGCTGCGCTGCGAGGTCGGCGACGACTCGCCGCAGCTGCCCCGGCAGCGGCGGGCGCGGGACACGGACGAGGGCGGTCGCGGACTCTTCCTGGTGAACCGGCTGGCGCGGCGGTGGGGGGCGACACGGCTCTCGGGCGGCAAGGTCGTCTGGTTCGAGCTGTCGACTCGTACATGACAACCAACGGCCGCCCCTAGGGACGGCCGTCGCAGCCGCGACCGTATCCAATTCCGGCCACATGTTGCCTCTCTCCCGTCGGCGGAGTTGACTTTGGTGGTGGACGAAGCGACCCCACCCAGCTCCTCACCGACGGGAGGACGCTCGTGACCCACACGACGAACAACGCCGGCATTCCGGTGGAGAGCGACGAGCATTCGCTCACCATCGGCGCCAACGGCCCGATCCTGCTCCAGGACCACTACCTCATCGAGAAGATGGCCCAGTTCAACCGGGAGCGGGTCCCGGAGCGGGTGGTGCACGCCAAGGGCGCCGGCGCGTACGGCATCTTCGAAGTCACCAACGACGTCAGCCAGTTCACCAAGGCGGCCCTCTTCCAGCCCGGCGCGCGCTGCGAGATGCTGGCCCGCTTCTCCACGGTCGCGGGCGAGCAGGGCTCCCCGGACAGCTGGCGCGACCCGCGTGGCTTCGCCCTGAAGTTCTATACGGAGCACGGCAATTACGACCTGGTCGGCAACAACACCCCGATCTTCTTCGTCCGTGACCCGCAGAAGTTCCAGGACTTCATCCGCTCGCAGAAGCGCCGCCCGGACAACGGGCTGCGCGACCACGACATGCAGTGGGACTTCTGGACGCTGTCCCCGGAGTCCGCGCACATGGTGACCTGGCTGATGGGCGACCGGGGCATCCCCCGGGACTACCGCCACATGAACGGCTACAGCTCCCACACCTATCTGTGGGTCAACGGCGGCGGCGAACGCTTCTGGGTGAAGTACCACCTGAAGACGGACCAGGGCATCGAGTTCCTGCCCCAGGCCGAGGCCGACGAGCTGGCCGGCCGGGACCCGGACGCCCACCGCCGCGACCTCTTCGAGGCGATCGACTCCGGGAACGCCCCGAGCTGGACGATGAACGTCCAGGTCATGCCGTTCGAGGACGCCCCCGGCTACCGCTTCAACCCGTTCGACCTGACCAAGGTGTGGCCGCACGGCGACTACCCGCTGATCGAGGTCGGCCGGATGACCCTGAACCAGAACCCGGAGGACTACTTCATCCACATCGAGCAGGCCGCCTTCGAGCCCTCGAACCTGGTGCCGGGCATCGGCCCGTCCCCGGACAAGATGCTCCTCGGCCGGCTCTTCTCCTACCCGGACACCCACCGGTACCGGATCGGCCCGAACTACACGCAGCTGCCGCCCAACCGGCCGCGTTCGCCGCTCGCCTCGTACGCGAAGGACGGCCCCATGCGGTACGAGCCGGCCGCCACCGCCCGCCCGTACGCGCCGAACTCCTACGGCGGCCCCGAGGCCGACGTCCGCTCCTTCGGCGACCCCGCGGGCTGGGCGGCCGCCGGGGAGATGGTCCGCGAGGCGTACGCCTTGCACAGCGAGGACGACGACTGGGGGCAGGCGGGCACGATGGTCCGCACGGTCCTGGACGACGCGGCCCGTGAGCGCCTGGTGTCGAACGTCGCCGGCCACCTGAAGGACGGCGTCAGCGCCCCCGTCCTGGAGCGCGCCCTGACGTACTGGCGCACGGTCGACCAGGACCTGGGCGACCGGATCGCCAAACAGGTCGACGGCGACTGAGGTTCCGTACGGACCTACCTACGGCGAAGGCCGGACCTTCTCAGGTCCGGCCTTCGCCGTAGGTCACCGCGGCGGGCGTACGGCGCCGCCCTCGCCGGTGTCGTCACCGCCGGGGTCCGGCGGGTCGATCGTCGGCGGCACCGGGTCCGTGGTCGTGGTGGGCGGCGGCGGCACGGTGATCGTGTCCGTCGGCTGCGGCGGCGTGGTCGCCGTCGAGGTGGGCGGGGGCGTCGGGCCCGTGGTGCCGGTGGTGGGCGGCGGGGTCGTCGTCGGCGCCTCGCCGGTCGGCGTCGAGGTCGGGTCGGGCGCCACGGAGTCCCCGGAGCTGCCGTCGGTCTCCAGGTCGAACTGGGCGTCGGAGCCGCCGCCGAGCGCGGCGCCCGTGTAGTCGCCCCAGATCTGGGCCGGGGTCCTGCCGCCGTTGGCGCGGCCCTCGTTGATCGTGTTGGTCAGGGTGACCTGGTTGCCCTTGGTGTCCTCGCCGAAGAGGCCGACGGCGGTGACCAGCTCGGGGGTGTAGCCGACGAACCAGGCGGAGCGGTTGTTCTCCGAGGTGCCGGTCTTGCCGGCGGCCGCGTAGTCGCCGGCGGCCCGCGTTCCCGAGCCGCTGCGGACGACGCCGGTCATTGCCTTGGTGACGGTGTCGGCGGCCTCGCGGCTGATGACCTGGCTGCCGATCGACTTCACCGTGTCGGCCTTGCGGTCCCTGTGCTCGGCGGACTTCACGATGGTCGGGGTGACCTTCACACCGTGGTTGTCGAGCGTGGCGTAGACGCCGGCCATGTCCCAGGTGGAGGCGCCCATGGTGCCGAGCGACATCGCGGGGGTCTCGCCGAAGTCGGCGCCGTCCTTCATGCCGAGGTCGAGGGCGGTCTTCTTGGTGTTGCCCGCGCCGACGTCCACGATCATCTGCGCGTAGACGGAGTTGATCGAGCTGTTGGTGGCCTTCTGGACGGTGACAGGGCCGTAGCTCCGGTTGTCCTCGTTCTCCGGGTTGAACGGGATGGTGCTGCCGACCACCTTGCGCTTGCTGGTGCCGTCGTAGATCGTGCCGAGGCCGATCCTCCGGCCGTCCTGCGTATCGGACTTGTTGTCCAGGGCCGAGGCGAGGACGAGCGGCTTGAAGGTCGAGGCGGGCTGGTAGTCGCGGCGGGTGGCGTTCGACGTCCAGTGCTCGGTGGCGCCGACACCGCCGTACATCGCGACGACCGCGCCGGTCTTCGGGTCGACCGAGGTGGCGCCGGCCTGGACGGTGGCGTCCTTCTTGTCGCCCTTGCGGTCGAGCTTCGCCTCCAGCTGCCGCTCGACCGCCTTGACCAGGGCCTTCTGCTTCTTCTCGTCGATGTTGAGGGTGATCGTCCAGCCGCCGGCCTTGATGTCCTCCTCGGGGATGCCCTGCCGCACCAGCTCCTGGTTGGCGGCCTCCACGAGGTAGCCGCGCTGTCCCTCCATGCCGGGGGCGGGCTTGGCCTTCTGCGGCGCGGGGAACTTCAGTCCCGCCCGCGTCGTCGCGTCGAGCCAGCCCTCCTCGACCATGTTGTCGAGGGTGTAGTTCCAGCGCTCCTCGACCAGCTTCTTGCCGGTCGCGGTGGCGGCGGTCCAGTCGTACTGGTTCGGCGCCTGGAGCAGCGAGGCGAGGTACGCGCCCTGGGCGACGTTCAGCTTGCCCGCGTCGACGCCGTAGTACGACTGCGCGGCGGCCTGGATGCCGTACGCGCTGCGGCCGTAGTAGCTGGTGTTCATGTACCCGGCGAGGATCTCGGGCTTCTTCATCTGCTGGTCGACCTTGAGCGCGATCACCATTTCGCGGAGCTTGCGGGTGACCGTCTGGTCCTGGTCCAGGTAGTAGTTCTTCACATACTGCTGGGTGATGGTCGAACCACCCTGCTTGCCCTTGCCGGTCACCGTGTTCACGGCACCGCGCAAGGTGCCCTTGATGTCGATGCCGTTGTCCTTGTAGAAGGTCTTGTTCTCGGCGGCGACGAAGGCGCGCTGGACCTCGAGCGGGATCTTGTCCAGGCCGACGATCTCGCGGTTGATCTCGCCGGTACGGGCGAGGATCTTGCCGTCCGCGTACTTGTACACGTTGCTCTGCATGGTCGCCTGGGCGTTGGCCTGCGGCACCGGGACCATCAGGTAGATCGCGTAGAAGGCGCCCATCAGAAGCAGGCAGCCGACGAAGAACGTGCCCAGGAGTTTCTTCCAGGTGAAGAGGCGGCGTATCCGCCCGCCCTTCTTCCCCTGGCTCTTGTCCGCTCGGCCCATGTTCTCCGTCGCTCCGCTCGTCGTGGTGTCGGGCGTCTCCGCTCCGAATCAGCTCAGCAAGCTAACACCGCCGATGCTGACAAAGGGCGATCGATCCGGTCTTTCCGGACGTGACAATCAGCACCTGTCCCGGTGGAACCGACGCGCATGGGGCCCGGATGGTTGTGCGGCGCCGGTCACATCACTCCTTCGGGGCGAATTCGTTGGCTATGCGATGGGTACGCGATGGCCACGCGGCGGCTATACATCGTGCGTATACACCCGGTGTAGAGTGACCGCATGTCAATAGGACACACGCTCCTCGGGCTCCTGGAGTCCGGTCCGCGCCACGGCTACGACCTCAAGCGCGCCTTCGACGAGAAGTTCGGCCACGACCGGCCGCTGCACTACGGCCAGGTCTACTCGACCATGTCCCGGCTGCTGAAGAACGGCCTCGTCGAGGTCGACGGCATCGAGGCCGGCGGCGGCCCCGAGCGGAAGCGGTACGCCATCACCGAGGCCGGCGTCACCGACGTCGAGCAGTGGATCGGCCGGCCCGAGAAGCCGGAGCCGTACCTCCAGTCCACGCTCTACACCAAGGTCGTCCTCGCCCTCCTCACCGGCCGCGAGGCCGCCCAGGTCCTCGACGTGCAGCGCGCCGAGCACCTGCGCCTCATGCGCGAGCTGACCCGGCGCAAGAAGGACGGCGACCTCGCCGACCAGCTGATCTGCGACCACGCCCTGTTCCACCTCGAAGCCGACCTGCGCTGGCTGGAACTGACCGCTGCCCGCCTCGACCGGCTCGCCGAGGAGCTCCACCGATGACCACCACCCCCCTGCTCCGCGCGACCGGCCTGACCAAGGCGTACGGGCCGACGCCCGCGCTCTCCGGCGCCGAGTTCGCCATCCGGTCCGGCGAGGTCGTCGCCGTGATGGGCCCCTCGGGCTCGGGCAAGTCCACGCTGCTGCACTGCCTCGCCGGGATCGTCCGGCCCGACGCCGGCACCATCACCTACGACGGGCGGGAGCTCACCGCCCTCTCCGACGGCGCCCGCAGCGCGCTGCGCCGCACCGACTTCGGCTTCGTCTTCCAGTTCGGCCAGCTGGTGCCCGAGCTGACCTGCGCCGAGAACGTGGCCCTTCCGCTCCGCCTGAACGGCGAGCGGCGCAAGGCCGCCGAGGCCCGGGCCCGGGAGTGGCTGGACCGCCTGGAGGTCGGCGACGTCGCCGGCAAGCGGCCCGGCGAGATATCCGGCGGCCAGGGCCAGCGCGTCGCCGTCGCCCGCTCCCTGGTCACCGCCCCGCGCGTGCTCTTCGCCGACGAACCGACCGGCGCCCTCGACTCCCTCAACGGCGAGCGCGTGATGCAGCTGCTCACGGACGCGGCCCGGGACACCGGCGCCGCCGTCGTCCTGGTCACCCACGAGGCGCGGGTCGCCGCCTACTCGGACCGCGAGATCGTCGTCCGCGACGGCTCCGTGCGCGACGCGGAGTGGGCGGTATGAGGCTCCGTACCTGGTTCCGCGATCTGGCGCTCGGCGCCCGGTTCGCGGTCACCGGCGGCCGCAGGGGCTGGATCCGGACGGCCCTGACGGCCGTCGGCATCGGCCTCGGGGTGGCCATGCTGCTCGTCGCCTCCGCCGTGCCGCACATGTCCTTCGCCCGCGAGGTGCGCGAGTCGCAGCGCAGCGTCGACGCGAGCGGGAACAACCCGAACCCCACCGCGGACTCCTTCCTGTACGCGACCCCGTCGACCGTCTACCGCAGCGACTCCGTCACCGGCCTGGTCCTGCGCCCCGAGGGCACGGACGCGCCCACCCCGCCGGGGCTGCCGAGGATCCCCGCGCCGGGCGAGATGTGGGTCTCCCCCGCGCTCGCCGACCTGCTCGACTTCCCCTCGGGCGCGCTCCTGAAGGAGCGGCTGCCGTACAAGGTGGCGGGCACGATCACCGAGCCCGGGCTCATCGGCCCGGCCGAGCTGCGGTACGTCGCCGGAAGCGCGACGCTTAACCCCGACACGTACGACGGCCGCGGCCGTGCCTACGGCTGGTCTGTGCCGGAGGAGCCGTTCAACGCCTTCCTGCTGCTGCTCGTCGTCATCGCCTGCGTCGTGCTCCTGCTGCCGGTCCTCGTCTTCGTCGCGACCGCCGTCCGCTTCGGCGGCGAGCAGCGCGACCGGCGCCTCGCCGCGCTGCGGCTCGTCGGCGCGGACACCGCCATGGTGCGGCGGATCGCGGCCGGCGAGTCCCTCGCGAGCTCCCTCCTCGGCCTCGCGCTCGGCGGCGTCTTCTTCGCCCTGGGCCGGCAGGCCGTCGGCCTGGTGACGGTCTGGGACGTCAACGCCTTCCCCTCCGACGTCGTACCGCTGGCCCCGCTCGCCGCGCTCGTCCTCACGGTCGTCCCCGTCTCGGCGGTCGTGGTGAGCCTCTTCGCGCTGCGCGGGGTCGCGATCGAGCCGCTGGGAGTCGTACGGTCCGCCACGCCCCGCCCCCGCAGGCTGTGGTGGCGGCTGCTGCTCCTCGCGGCCGGGCTCGCGCTGCTCCTGCCGATGGCCGGCGACGTCAACCTGCGGGACACGGCGATCAACACCACCGGGGTCGCCGCGGGCGCCACGCTCACCCTGATCGGCCTGACCACGCTGCTGCCCTGGCTGGTGGAGGCCTGCGTCAAGCGGCTGCGCGGCGGCCCGGTTGCCTGGCAACTGGCGACCCGCCGCCTGCAGTTGAGCAGCGGCACTGCGGCCAGGGCGGTCAGCGGCATCGTCGTCGCGGCGGCCGGGGCGATCGCCCTGCAGATGATGTTCCACGCGATGCAGGACGACTTCATGAACGTCACGGGCGCCAACTCCGAGCGGGCACAGATCCAGTCGACGATCGACGCCAAGGACGGCGGCGAGGCCCGCGAGATGATCGAGAAGTTCTCGAGGACCGAGGGCGTCACGGCCGTCGTCGGCACGATCGAGTCGCACGCCTGGCGGCCAGGACCGCTGAAGCAGGGCGAGCAGTTCGCCCCGATCACCCCGCTCGTGGTCGGCGACTGCGCCTCGCTCAAGGAGCTGGCGAACCTGCCCTCCTGCGCGGACGGCGACGTCTTCGTCTCCCTCGCCCACGGGCAGCGGGGCGCGGCGGACGACGACTGGGTCAAGCGGACCGCGAGGCCCGGCGCCGACATCGCGCTCCGGGACCCGGGCGAGCGCCGCACGGCGGCGCCGACCTGGCGGATCCCGGCCTCGGCCCGCACGGTCGACGCGCGCGTCGACCCGGTCGGCCACTACCAGTTCGGGATCTTCGCCACCCCGTCGGCGATCGACGTCACGCGGATGGACGCGCCGGAGGCGACCGCGCTGGTGCGGGTCGACCCGGCGGTGCCGGACGCCACCGAGCACGTACGGAACACGGCGGCGTCGATCACCCCGCTGGCCTGGGTCCGCACCCTGCAGAACATGGAGCGGGACGAGCAGTACTCCAGCGTCCGCACGGGCATCCTGGCCGGTGCCACCGCGACGATGACACTGGTCGCGGCCTCGCTCCTGGTCACGACCCTGGAGCAGCTGCGGGACCGCAAGCGGCTGCTGTCCTCGCTGGTCGCCTTCGGCACCCGGCGTACGACGCTCGGCCTGTCGGTCCTCTGGCAGACCGCGGTCCCGATCGGCCTCGGCATGGCGCTCGCCGTCGTCGGCGGACTCGGGCTCGGCGTGGTGCTCCTGAAGATGATCGGCAAGCAGGTCGTGGACTGGTGGGTGTTCCTGCCGATGGCGGGCGTCGGCGCGGCGATGGTCGCGCTCGTGACCCTGCTCTCCCTGCCGCCGCTGTGGCGCCTGATGCGCGCGGACGGCCTCAGGACGGAGTAGCGGCTCTCCAGTAGCGGGTCGTACGAGTACGGGTGGTGGGCGTCGGTCAGTGGCCGGCGCCCACCACCCGTACCGGCAGCCGCTTCATCGCGCCGCGCAGCGCGCCGGCCAGCTCCTCGAACTCGGCCTGCCGTGCCGAGCCCGTGCGCATGGCGAGGGCGACCTGCCGGGTCGGCGCGGGGTCGGTGAAGCGGCCGGTGAACAGGGCCGTGTTGCGCGCCGTCTCGACCTTGACCGCCGTGTGCGGCAGCAGGGTCACCCCGAGACCGCCCGCGACGAGCTGCACGAGCGTGGAGAGCCCGGCGGCGGTCGTGGTGACCGGCGCCCCCTCCGTGCGGCCGGCCTCCCGGCAGATGTCGAGGGCCTGGTCGCGCAGGCAGTGACCCTCGTCGAGGAGCAGCAGGTTGAGCTCCTTGAGGGCCTCGCGCGGAATGTCGTCGCGGCCGGCCAGCGGGTGGCCCTGCGGGGTGACGAGCACGAAGTCCTCGTCGAAGAGCGGGAGTTCGGTGACCCCGGGCATCCCGAGCGGCACGGCGAGCAGCAGCAGGTCGAGCCGCCCGGCCGCGAGCCCCTCCAGGAGCGAGGAGGTCTGCTCCTCGTGGACCTGGAGGTCCAGTTCCGGGTAGCGCTCGTGGACCAGGCTCAGGACGCTGGGCAGCAGGTACGGGGCGACGGTCGGGATCACGCCGAGCCGCAGCACCCCGGTGAACGGCGCCTGCGCCGCCTCGGCCTCCTCCATCAGCTCCGACACGGCGTCCAGCACCGCCCGGGCCCGGGCCGCGAGCCGCTCACCGGCGGGCGAGAGCAGCACCTTCCTCGTCGTACGCTCGAGGAGCTGGACACCCAGTGCCTCCTCGAGGGCCGAGACCGCGCCCGAGAGCGCCGGCTGGCTCATCCCTATGGCCGCCGCCGCGTCCCGGAAGTGCAGATGCTCCGCGACCGCCGCGAACGCTCTGAGCTGGGACAAGCTGGGCTGCTTCACACGCCGCACCGAAACCACTGATAACCACCTTCGATCAACCCGACCCAGTCTAGCTATTTCACTGATCAATGCACTCCGTGCCAGGATGGCGACCGTCCAACCCCTCACGGAAGCCCCAAAAGGGATCTTCCAACCTGCAAGGAGAGCGCGTGCTCACTGTCGGCGACCAGTTCCCCACCTACGACCTGACCGCCTGCGTGTCGCTGGAGAGCGGCAAGGAGTTCGATCAGATCGACCACAAGTCCTACGAGGGCAAGTGGCGCGTGGTGTTCTTCTGGCCCAAGGACTTCACCTTCGTCTGCCCGACCGAGATCGCCGCCTTCGGCAAGCTGAACGACGAGTTCGCGGACCGCGACGCCCAGATCCTCGGCGTCTCCGGCGACTCCGAGTTCGTCCACCACGCCTGGCGCAAGGACCACGCCGACCTGCGTGACCTGCCCTTCCCGATGCTCGCCGACTCCAAGCACGAGCTCATGCGCGACTGCGGTGTCGAGGGCGAGGACGGCTTCGCCCAGCGCGCCGTCTTCATCGTGGACCAGAACAACGAGATCCAGTTCACCATGGTGACCGCCGGCTCCGTGGGCCGTAACCCCAAGGAGGTCCTGCGGGTCCTGGACGCCCTGCAGACCGACGAGCTGTGCCCGTGCAACTGGAACAAGGGCGAGACCACTCTCGACGCGGCCTCGCTCCTGTCGGGCGAGTGATCTGACATGGCTCTCGACGAACTCAAGTCCGCCGTACCGGACTTCGCCAAGGACCTGAAGCTGAACCTCGGTTCGGTCATCGGCAACAGCGAGCTCCCGCAGCAGCAGCTGTGGGGCACGGTCCTCGCCTGCGCGATCGCCTCGCGCTCGCCGAAGGTCCTGGCGGAGCTGGAGCCGGAGGCCAAGGCCAACCTCAAGCCCGAGGCGTACACGGCGGCCAAGTCCGCCGCCGCGATCATGGCGATGAACAACGTCTTCTACCGGACCCGGCACCTGCTGTCGGACCCCGAGTACGGGACGATGCGCGCCGGTCTGCGGATGAACGTCATCGGCAACCCGGGCGTCGAGAAGGTCGACTTCGAGCTGTGGTCGCTGGCCGTCTCGGCGATCAACGGCTGCGGCCAGTGCCTGGACTCGCACGAGCAGGTCCTGCGCAAGGCCGGTGTCGACCGCGAGACGATCCAGGAGGCCGTCAAGATCGCCTCGGTCATCCAGGCCGTCGGCGTCACGCTGGACGCGGAGGCGCTCCTCGCCGAGTAAGGCGTACGAGCGTACTCACGCGAAGGGCCCCGGGGCGCAAGACCCGGGGCCCTTCGCGTCACTTCTTCAGCGCGGCCATCAGCGCGGTCAGGTCCTGCGCGAAGACGGTGTCGATGCCCGAGAGATCGACCTTCTTCGTGTCTCTGACCGCCTGGCCCGCTTCCTCGTCCCAGACGGTGTTCATGCTGACCGAGATCTCCAGCTCCACCTGACCGTCCAGGACGGCCATCTCCGCACCCTCGTCGCCCGGGTGCGGCAGGTAGAAGGCGGCCTCCCCCACGCCGTCGACGCGCTGGAAGTCCCCCCACGAGGACCCCTCGTAGCGGGCGAGGAACTCCGGCCCCGGGTCGGTCACCTTGTGCAGCCGGTAGCTGATCGAGACCCCGTGTCCGGTCGCCGGGTCCCCCATCGTCAGCGAGCAGTGCGCCGTGTCCAGCGCCTCGTGGTCCTCCGAGGAGGCCCCGACGTCCGCGGACTTCGGGCCCAGGACGCCGGCGAGCCCCTTCAGTTCGGCCGCCACGCAGAGGTCCGCGACGGTCCGGTACCCCGCGAGGTCCGGGCCGCCGTCCTGGCTCCGCCCGTACGCGTAGAGCCCACCGGCCCACACCGCCGAGGCCACCACCGCGCCGCCGAGCGCCCACAGCCAGGGGCGGCCCGGGCCCTTCGGGCGGTCGGGCGGCTCGACGGTCTCCGGCACCGGGATCTGCCCGGCCGGGAAGTCCTCACCGCCCACCAGCTCCGGCTCCGATATCACGCGTCGTCCCGTCCCTTCGTGCCCGGCGCGGGTGTGGGCGCCACCGCCCACGCGGTCGCGCCGCGCGGTTCCGGGGTGCTGAGCAGCGCCTGTTCATGGCTGTACGCGCGGAGGTAGCCGACCACGGTGTTGGTGACGGCGACCAGCGGCACCGCGACCACCGCGCCGCCGATGCCCGCGGTCAGTCCGCCGGCCGCGACCGCGAGGACGACGGCCAGCGGGTGGACGCGTACCGCGCGGCCCAGGATGAACGGCTGCAGCACATGGCCCTCGATCTGCTGCACGGCGAGGACCACCACCAGGACCATGAGGGCGGTGAACACGTCGTTGGTGACCA
Organism: Streptomyces sp. NPDC058579; assembly: GCF_042718575.1. Lineage (NCBI taxonomy): Bacteria > Bacillati > Actinomycetota > Actinomycetes > Kitasatosporales > Streptomycetaceae > Streptomyces > Streptomyces sp. NPDC058579. The sequence continues at coordinate 48,607 of NZ_JBHXPI010000040.1, read as the reverse complement.
GGGCGACCACGACCGCGAGGGCGCCGGAGATGACGGCGCCGACCAGCGGGATGAACGCGAACAGGAAGATGAACACGGCCAGCGGCACGGCCAGCGGCACGTCGAGGAAGTACAGGCCGAGGCCGATGAAGACGGCGTCGATCAGGGCGACGAGCACCGTGCCGCGCACATAGGCGGTCAGCGTCCGCCAGGCCCGGGGCCCCGCGCCCGCGACACCGGGGCGGGCCTGCGCGGGCACCAGCTTGAGCGTCCACTGCCAGACCTTCTTCCCGTCGTAGAGGAGGAAGAGGGTGCAGAACATCGCGAGCAGTATCCCGGTGATCGCCTCGATGACGACGGTCACGCCCTGGAGTCCGGCGGAGGTGATCTGCTCGGTGTTGGAGCCGATGGTGTCGCTGAGGTTCTTGGCGATGTCGTTGATCTGGTTCTCGGTCACATGGAACGGGCTGTCCAGGAGCCAGCGCTTGAGCTCCTCGATGCCGTCCCGGACGCGGTCCGAGAGGTTGTCGATGTTGTCCAGGACCTGCCAGACCACGAACCAGCCGACCAGGCCGATGATCACGAACCCGGAGACGGCGGTGACGGCCGTGGCGACCCCGCGCGGCAGCCCCATGGAGCGCAGCCGGGCGACGGTGGGCTGGAGCAGGGCGGTGATGAGGAGCGCGGCGACGAAGGCGAGGACGACCAGCTGCACCTCGCTGATCACCTTCATCAGCACCCAGACCGTGCCCGCGAGCACGAGCAGCCGCCACCCGGCCTCGGCGGCGACCCGCATGCCCCACGGGATCGCGGCGACGGGATCGGGGCGCGCCGCTATGGCCGGGGCGTAGGCGGGCGGCGCGGGTACGGAGGTGACGGCGCCCTGCGGCGCACGGCGGCCGGGCCACCGCTCACCGGCGGGCGTTCCCTCACCGGCGGCCGGTCCGCCTGCGGCCGGTCCGTCCGCGGCCGGTCCGCCGGCGGACTCCTCGGGCGACTCCTGCCGTGACTCCCGCTCGGCGCCCGCGCCCGTGGCGGGGCCCGCGCCCGTGGGCGGCTCGGCGCCCAGGTCGTCCGCGCGCTCCGCGCGGGCGCGGCGCTCGCCCATGCGGCTGAGCTCCTCGCCCAGCCGGCTCAGCCATCCTGGCAGTCTCGACATCCTCTTCCCTCTTCCCCCGCTCACTCCCCCGGGGAGCACATGGGCCCGAACCTACACGCATGAAGCCCCCCACCGTAGGACGGTGAGGGGCTCAGCGAGGTTGAGAGCGCCGGTACTAGTACCAGCGGTTGGCCTGCCAGAAGTTCCACGCGCCGCAGGGGCTGTCGTAGCGGTTGTTCATGTAGTTCAGGCCCCACTTGATCTGGGTGGCCGGGTTCGTCTGCCAGTCGGCGCCGGCCGACGACATCTTCGAACCCGGGAGGGACTGAACGAGACCGTACGCGCCCGAAGACGGGTTGGTCGCGCGGTAGTTCCAGCCGGACTCGTGGTCCACGATGTTGCTGAAACACTGGAACTGCGAGGCCGGGATCATCTGCCTGGCCATGGCCTTGACCTCGGCGATGGAGTAGGAGCCCTGCGCGGAGAAGCTCGACGCGTCGCGGACCGAGGAACGCTCGGCGCGCTCGGCGGCCTCCTTGCGGTCCTTCTCCGCCTTGTCAGCGACCTTCTTCTTCGCCTCGGCGTCCTTGGCGGCCTGGATGCGGGCAGATTCCTCCGCGGACTTCTTCGCGGCCGAGTCGGCCGCGGCGGCCTGCACATCGGCCTGCTCCGAGAGCGAGGAGATCTGAACCTGGGCCTGCTCGCCCACGGGAATGTCCGCGAGCAGCGTGGTGTCGGCCGCGGTGGCCTCGAAGTTGTCGCCCGAGGGCTGGGTGTCGCCCGAGGCAACACCCACGACGGCGCCGACGGTGGTGACCGCAGTGGCCGAAGCCACCGCGAATCCCCGGACCGAGATCCGGCTCACACGGTTTCCTTCCAGCATCGCCCACGCAGGTGACCAAGCGGGCGAAATCGTGCCCCTTGCGCTGGTCTCCGACGTACTGGGTCACAGAAGACACGGGCCCGTGGTGCTGTGGGCGGCATACGGCAAACGACTGTTGAGTTGTGTGGTGCCACACCTCTGGAGGTGTGCGTGGGCCGTATGCGGGGCCTGACGGAAGCAAGACTCTGCCGGACGCCGACACCGCAAGGCAATTCTGTGTTGCGTGTGAAAGCTCACACCTCGTAAGTCACAGAAGTTTTGGCCTATTTACCGGACAGCACGACGCCGCCCGGCTAAGCTCCTGCGCTCTGCCGGGCGGCGCCAACTCCCGTATCCCTACGGGATCATCCGAATCGGATCAATCAGCTCAGATCTGACCTTCCTCCAGCATTTCGGTCACCAGCGCGGCGATCTGCGAGCGCTCCGAGCGCGTCAGCGTGACGTGCGCGAAGAGCGGATGCCCCTTCAGCTTCTCGACGACGGCGACGACTCCGTCGTACCGGCCGACCCTGAGGTTGTCGCGCTGGGCCACGTCATGGGTCAGCACAACACGGGAGTTCGCCCCGATCCGGGACAGAACGGTCAGCAGGACGTTCCGCTCCAGGGACTGGGCCTCGTCCACGATGACGAACGCGTCATGGAGGGAACGGCCCCGGATGTGCGTGAGCGGCAGGACCTCCAGCATCCCCCGGCCGAGCACCTCCTCGATGACCTCACGGCTCGCGACGGCCGACAGCGTGTCGAAGACGGCCTGCGCCCAGGGGCTCATCTTCTCGGCCTCGCTGCCCGGCAGATAGCCGAGCTCCTGGCCGCCGACCGCGTACAGCGGACGGAACACCATCACCTTCTTGTGCTGCTGGCGCTCCAGGACCGCTTCCAGGCCCGCGCAGAGGGCCAGCGCCGACTTGCCCGTACCGGCCCGGCCGCCCATCGAGATGATGCCGACGTCCGGGTCGAGGAGCAGATCGAGCGCGATCCGCTGCTCGGCGCTGCGGCCACGGATGCCGAACGCCTCCCGGTCGCCGCGCACCAGGCGGACGTTGCCCTCCGCCGTGATCCGGCCGAGCGCCTTGCCCCGCTCGGACTGCAGGACCAGGCCCGTGTGCACCGGAAGCTCGGCGGCCTCCGGCACGTACAGCGTCTCCTGGTCGTAGAGGATGTCGACCTGGTCGGCGGAGAGCGCCAGTTCGGACATTCCGGTCCAGCCGGAGTCCGTGATGGCGAGTTCCGCGCGGTACTCCTCGGCGAGGAGCCCGACCGAGGACGCCTTGATGCGCAGCGGCAGGTCCTTGGAGACGACCGTGACGTCGTACCCCTCGGCCTGCAGATTGCGCGCGACGGCCAGGATCCGGGAGTCGTTGTCCCCGAGCCGGTAGCCGGCCGGGAGGACACCGGGGTCGGAATGGTTCAGCTCGACACGCAGGGTGCCGCCCAGCTCCCCGATGGGGAGCGGGGCGTCCAGGCGCCCGTACCGGACCCGGAAGTCGTCCAGGAGGCGCAGGGCCGCCCGGGCGAAGTAGCCGAGTTCGGGGTGGTGGCGCTTGGCCTCCAACTCGGTGACCACGACGATCGGGAGCACGACCTCGTGCTCGTCGAACCGTGACACGGCGTTGGGGTCGGCCAGCAGGACGCTGGTGTCGAGAACATAGGTGCGCCTGTCGGACAAGCGGCGCTTAGTGCTGGTCACCACGGAAGGACAGACCCCCTTTGACGACCCCTGAGAGGTCGGGGCGCGACGGAAGCGGTGTCGCTGCGGGATGGGACCGGGCTCTGGCCACGATGCGCGGGCCGAGCTCCGGCCCTCCGCTCCGTCCGTACATGTCCTGCACGGTCGTCCTGGTGCAACGGGCCTCCCGGGTGGCGGTCTCCGTGCCGCTCACTCTGGAAGGGATATGCCCTCGATCACGCGCCGCCATGCCATGGCATATGACGACGTGTTCGTGAACAGAGTCGAACGTGCGGTGATCGCTCCCGCGGACGGACCAGGGAGGAGGGGGTGAAGAGGGTGAAGGGGGGTGCCGGGCGTGCCGGGGTGCCAGGCGTGCCGGGGGGTGCCAGGAATGTCGGGGGGGTGACGCGGATGTGGTTCAGGATCCGTAGCGGCGGTGGCGCGCCGCGTAGTCGCGCAGCGCCCGCAGGAAGTCGACCTTGCGGAAGGCCGGCCAGTGGACCTCACAGAAGTAGTACTCCGAGTGCGCGCTCTGCCACAGCATGAAACCGGACAGCCGCTGCTCGCCACTGGTCCGGATCACCAGGTCCGGGTCCGGCTGGCCGCGCGTGTACAGGTGCTCGGAGATGTGTTCGACGTCGACGATCTCGGCGAGCTCCTCGAAGCTCGTCCCCTTCTCCGCGTGCTCCAGGAGCAGCGAGCGGACCGCGTCCGCGATCTCCTGGCGGCCGCCGTAGCCCACCGCGACGTTCACGAGTATCCCCGTGTTGTCGTGCGTGGACTGCTCGGCCTCCTTCAGCACGGACTGCGTACGGGCCGGCAGCAGGTCGAGCGTGCCCACGTGGTGCACCCGCCAGCGGCCGTCCGCCGCCAGGGCGCGCACGGCGTCCTCGATGATGGCGAGCAGCGGGCGGAGCTGGTCCTCGGGCCGGTTCAGATTGTCCGTGGACAGCATCCAGAGCGTCACGACCTCGACGTCCGTCTCGGCACACCAGCCGAGCAGCTCCTGGATCTTGTCGGCGCCGGCCTTGTGGCCCTGCTCGGGGGTGCCACCTGAGGCCTTGGCCCAGCGCCGGTTGCCGTCCAGGATGACGCCGATGTGCTTGGGCACCTGGGCGTGGTCGAGGCGGCCTTCCACCCGGCGTGCGTAGAGCCCGTACACCAGGTCGCGCAGGTTCACTGTTCTTAACCCCTCCATGCCGCGGCGGTCCCCGAATCCGACACCCTACTGCGGACGGGTAACAGGCTCCCAGCCCGGGACTGTCACAAGTACGTGATAAGCAGAGATACGTGACTGATTCCCCGATCTACACCGCCTCCGCGGACCGCTACGAGCACATGGAGTACCGCCGCACCGGCCGCAGCGGACTCAAGCTCCCCGCCGTCTCCCTCGGCCTCTGGCACAACTTCGGCGACGACAAGGCCCTCGGCACGCAGCGCGCGATCCTGCGCCGCGCCTTCGACCTCGGCGTCACCCACTTCGACCTGGCGAACAACTACGGGCCGCCGCCCGGCTCCGCCGAGCTGAACTTCGGCAAGATCTTCGCCCAGGACTTCGCGCCGTACCGGGACGAGCTGATCGTCTCGACCAAGGCCGGCTACGAGATGCACCCCGGCCCGTACGGCGAGTGGGGCTCCCGCAAGTACCTGATGTCCTCGCTCGACGCCTCCCTGAAGCGGATGGGCCTCGACTACGTCGACATCTTCTACTCGCACCGCTTCGACCCGCACACCCCGCTGGAGGAGACGATGGGGGCGCTCGCCTCCGCCGTCCAGCAGGGCAAGGCGCTGTACGTCGGCGTCTCCTCCTACAACAGCGAGCAGACCGCCGAGGCCGCGCGGATCCTCAAGGAGATGGGCGTCCCGGCCCTCATCCACCAGCCGTCGTACTCGATGATCAACCGCTGGACCGAGGAGGACGGCCTCCTCGACACGCTGGAGGCGGCCGGCATGGGCTGCATCTCCTTCGTGCCGCTGGCCCAGGGCCTGCTCACCAACAAGTACCTGAAGGGCATCCCGGAGGGTTCGCGGATCACGCAGGGCAAGTCCCTCGACCCGAACCTGCTCTCCGACGAGGTCCTGCGGCGGCTGCGCGGCCTGGCCGAGATCGCCGAGCGGCGCGGCCAGGCCCTGGCGCAGCTGGCGCTGTCGTGGGTGCTGCGCGACGAGCGGATGACCTCCGCGCTGATCGGCGCGTCCAGCGTCGCCCAGCTGGAGGAGAACGTGGCCGCGCTGACGGCGCCGCCGCTGACGGAGGAGGAGCTGAAGGAGATCGACTCCTTCGCCGTGGACACCGCGGGCACCAACATCTGGGCCGGCCGGGGCTGACGTGCCCTGAGGCGCCGACGTGCCCTTCGGGGCTGAGGCGCCGGGGCGGGTGCGGGTGCGGGGGAAAGAAAAACGGGCCGGTCCGTGGGGGGGATACGGACCGGCCCGAGGGGGGGGTTTCCACCATAACCCTTCATAAGCGGTCCTGCGTGCCACACGACAGCGCCGGTCCCACCCGGATTACCCGGAGCCCAGTCGCGACAAGGGCCGTGAGGGTCTCTGGCGGGTTTGCGCCCCGGCGTGGCGGCGGATTCCGTACCTCCCAAGAGGGACCCCCTCGGATGGGCCTCCGGTTGACGGACACCCACCGCCCGGCGCAGGTCAGGCGGCCTTCACCGCGCGCCGGTCCTCGCCCTCGACCGCGGGCTCGGGAGCGTCCTCGGGCTCGTCCTCGGCCGCGCGCCGGGCCTCCTTGATCTTGGCCATCGCCAACTCCTCGTCCGGCCCCGACTCTTCGGCGTCCACGCCCACCCCCTGGGCAAGGCGGACAGGCCCTGACCTATTCCGCGCCTACCGTCGGAACATGACGACCTCCACCCCACCAAAGGTCAGCTGGGCGCAGGCCGACGCCCGCAGGATGCACCGGCAGTTCCTGGCCGAACCCACGGACGCACCGCCCGCGACGGTGGCCGCCGCGATGCTCGGCGCCCACGCCCAGGTCCTCTCCGCCGCCGAACTCTCCCTCGCGCTGCGCACCACGGACGGCACCCGGGCGGACGTACGGGCGGCGCTCTGGGAGGACGGCACGCTCGTCAAGACGCACGGCCCGCGCGGCACGGTCCATCTGCTGCCCGCCACCGACCTGCCCATGTGGACCGGCGCCCTCTCTGCCATCCCCACCGGCGCGAACCCGATGCCCGCGGACGTACGGATGACGGAGGAACAGACCGACCAGGTCCTGGCGGCCATCGCCGACGCCCTCACGGACACGGAACTCACCGTGGACGAGCTGACCGACGCGATCGTGGCCCGCACCGGCCCCTGGGCGGGCGACCGGGTCATGGAGGCCTTCCAGGACAAGTGGCCGCGCTGGCGCCAGATCACCCATCTGGCGGGCCACCGCGGAGTGCTGTGCTTCGGCCGGGACCGCGGCCGGAAGGTCACGTACACCAACCCCGGGGTCCGCCCGGCGGAGGGGACGGGGGCGCTCGGCGACCTCGTGGAGCGCTACCTGTACGCGTACGGCCCGGCGGGCCCCCGGCACTTCGCCAAGTGGCTCGCGGCCCCGGTCGGCTGGGCGACCGGGCTCTTCACCTCGCTCACCGGGGCGGGGCGGATCGAGGAGGTGGAGTTCGAGGGGGCGCCGGGGTGGGTCGTCGCCGGGGACACCGCGTTCCCGGACGCCCGTCCGGCGCGCGGGGTGCGGCTGCTGCCCTACTTCGACGCCTTCACCATCGCCTCGCAACCCCGCGAGGCCCTCTTCCCCGGCGACGCGTACGACCGCGCACTCGCGGGCGGCCAGGCCGGGAACTACCCGGTGCTCCTGATCGACGGCACGGTCGCGGGCGTCTGGCACCAGCGCCGTTCGGGCAGACGGATCACGGTGACGGTCGAACCGTTGACGTCGCTGAAGACGCCGAAGACTACGACGGCTCCGAAGGCTCCGAAGGCGCTTCACCCGCTGAGCGCGACCCGGCTGCGGGCCCTGGAGGCGCAGGCCGAACGTGTCGGCACGATCCTGGAGGGCCGTGCGGAGCTGGTGGTCGGGCAGGTGACGGTGGGCCCGCACGCGTAGTCATGCTCCGCTAGGTGGTACGGCGCAGGAGGGTCACGCCGTCCCGGGCGGCCACCACCTCGTAACCGTGCTTCTCGCGCGCCGCCCGCAGCTCGGCCTCCTGCTGCTCGGCGGGGTAGGGCCACGGGCCGCTCTTCTGCGGCCACGCCTGCGGCGGTACGGAGTCGTAGACGATCCACTCGGCCGTCGGGGCGGGCAGCGGGCCGGTCTCCCGGCGGTCGAGGCGGGTGTCCACCGGGAACGTCGGGAAGATCACGACCTCGCAGCGCGACGTGAGCTGCGGGGCCAGCCGGTTGGAGGCGGCGACGGTCGCCCCGTCCGGAACGCGCGCGAGCAGCGCGCGGGCGGCCTCGATGTGGGGCGTCGTCCGCCAGGTGGGCCGCTGCGCGAGCTGGGCCAGCGGGAACGACGGGAGCAGCACGGCGGTCACGGCGAGGACGGTGACGAGGGAGGCGCGCACGTTCCGGGCGGACCGCTCCCGTGCGAGGACGTCGATCAGGCCGGCGAGGACGACGGGCATGAGGATCGCGCTGTAGTGGTACGCCGTGCCCCAGTGGAAGGGGTTCTCGGAGACCATCCGCCACGCGAGCGTGGGGACGGCGATCATCGCGAGCGGCGAGCGCAGCGCGAGCAGCGCGGACGGGGCGAAGACCAGGATCAGGGTCAACGCCTTGACGTCGGGGCGCAGCGCGTCGAGCGGCGCGTGGGCCAGGGTGGAGAGCAGCGAGCCGTGGCCGTCGGCGAGGTTGCCGCCGTGGGCGTAGCCGCCGCCGATGTTGAAGGCGGGCAGCAGGACCTTGATCTCGACGAGGGAGCCGAGCAGCCCGACGGCGGCGGTGGCGATCCCGAGCCGCCGGGGCCCCTTCACCGCGACATAGACACCGACGGCGGCGAGGGTGAGCCCCAGGTCCTCCTTGATGAGCAGGAGCGGCGCGGCCCAGGCGACGGCGGCGCGCCAGCGGCGGTGGGCGAGCGCTTCGAGGGAGAAGGCGAGCAGCGGTACGGCGAGGGCGACCTCGTGGAAGTCGAACGCGGCGGCGGAGGCGATGCCCCAACTGAGCCCGTACCCGGCGGCGACGGCGTGCGCGGCGCGCACACCCAGCGCGCGCCGCGCCCAGCGGGCGAGGGGGACGACGGCGAGGGCGAGGAGGGCGGACTGGGCGACGAGCAGACAGAGGGGCGAGGGCCAGAGGCGGTAGAGGGGGGCGAGGGCGGCGAGGAGGGGGTGGAAGTGGTCGCCGAGGAGGTTGAAGCCGGGGCCGCGCAAGGGGACGACGGGGGCGCGGAGTTCGGCGTAGGCGCGGACGGCCTGCTCGAAGATGCCCAGGTCGTAGCCGGTGGTCCGGAGGAGCTGGTGACGGCGGACGGCGACGGTCGCGTAGAGCAGACAGAGCCCGGCGGCCCACGCCCAGGGGAGGAGGGCGGGGCGGCGGTACCAGGGGGCGGGGGCGGGAGGGGCCTGCGCCGGCTTCCTCTCCGACCCAACGGGCAGATTGTCATTGATTGTCCGCATGTGCCGGAATGCTAGGTCGCGAACCTCAGGGGGAGGCGGAGAGCGCGCCGAGGAGCAGCCCGAGCAGGGCCCCACCGATCATGAACGGCCCGAACGGGATCGCGGACTTCCGGCTCCCGCGCCGGACGAGGACCAGACCGAACCCGTACAGCGAACCGAAGAGGAAGCCCGCGAACGTACCGGCGAACAGAACCCCCCAGCCGTACCAGCCGAGGACCGCGCCGACGGAGAGCGCGAGCTTGACGTCCCCGAAGCCCATGCCGCCCGGCCGGATCAGGTGCAGCAGGAAGTAGCCGCCGCCCAGGGCGAGTCCGCCGAGCAGGGCATGGAACCAGGATCCGGCGTCGTACGGGAGGAGTTCGACGGCCAGGAGGAGGAGCGGGGCGACGGCGGCGAGCGGGAACGTGAGCAGGTCGGGCAGCCGGTGCACGCGGACGTCGACGGTCGCGAGCAGCACGGCGACGGGCGCGCAGAGCAGCCAGACGACGAGCTCGGGCCGGGGCCCGGTGGCGGCGGCGAGCGCGGCGCAGGAGAGGCCGGTGAGGAGGACGGGGGTGAGTGCGGGCCCTAGGGGATGAGGCCGGCCCTCGGGCGAGCGGCAGCCCGGGGCGCCGAGCCAGCCGCGCGCCGGGCCGGCCAGGACGTGACCGGCCTCGCAGGCGTCGCGCCACGGCTCCTCCGGCTCGACCGACAGCCGGTACGCGGCGCGCGGCACGAGCAGCCCGGTGGCGGCGCCCCAGAGCGCGGCCACTGCGATCAGCATGGCGAACACCCGCCGCACCCTACCCAGCCGCACCGCTACCGTCTCCCCCATGGGGAGACCGGGGAAGTGGCGCGACGGCGGAGCGGGCTTGCTGGTCGGCGAAGCAGAGGACCCGATCCCACTGGAGGTGGCGGCCTCCTACCGGGCCCGGCGGCGCGGCCTGCTCGGCCGGGACGGTATCGAGGGCGCGATGCTCATCACCCCGACGAACAGCATCCACACCTTCGGCATGCGCTTCGCCCTGGACGTGGCCTACCTGGACCGGAATCTCCGCGTCCTGGACGTGGTGACCATGAGGCCCGGGCGGCTCGGCATGGTGCGCCCGCGCGCCCGGCACGTGCTGGAGGCGGAGGCCGGGGCGATGGCGGGCTGGGGGCTGCGGAAGGGCGTACGGGTACAGGTGCAGGTTCGGGTCACGGGGGTCCCGAGCCGAGAAGCGTGAAGGCGCCGTAGGCGCCGGACGCGAGCGCGAGCCCGGTGAGCACGAGGACCTGGTTGCGCGGGCGGAGCCGTACGAGCGCCACGGCGGGCGGCAGGAGCAGCCCGAACGCGGGCATCATCAGGCGCGGCCGGGAGCCGAAGTACGCGGCGCCGATGAGCGAGATCACGACGACCGCGATCGTGTACACGAGGAGCGGCAGGGGCTGCTTCTGCCGTACGCAGAGGGCGACGAGCCAGCCGAGCAGGCCGAGCGCGGCGACCAGGCCGAGCGCGGCGAGCGGCGGGAGCCCCCAGATGAAGCGGGCGAGGGCGACCCCGCCGTCGATGGAGTTGCCCCAGGCGGCCTGGACGTCGAAGTAGGCGGTGGGGCTGGATTCGCGGACGCCGACGTAGACGACGTACGCCAGCCAGCCCAGCGGCGCGAGGAGGACACCGGTCACCATGCGGACGGACAGCTTCCGTTCGCGTACGACGGTGACGACGGCCGTGATGCCGAGCGCGGCGATCAGGGCGGCGGCCGTCGGCCGGGTGAGCCCGGCGAACGCGCACAGCGCGCCGGCGAGGATCCAGCGCCCTCGGAGGACGGCCAGGATCGACCAGGCGGCGAGGGCTGTGAAGAGCGTCTCGGTGTACGCCATCGACTGGACGAACGCGGTCGGGTACACGCCCCAGAGGACGGCCAGCACGACTCCGGCTCGGTGACCTGCGACGTGCGTGCCGACGGCGTAGATGCCCCAGGCGGCGGCGAGCGAGGCGGTCCAGGAGACGAGGAGTCCTGCGGTGGCCGCGTCGACGGGGAGGACGGCGGACAGGCCTCGTTCGAGCGCGGGGAAGAGCGGGAAGAAGGCGAGGTCGGAGTGGACGCTGCCATCGGGGAGGGTGACCTGGTGGCCGTAACCGTTCTCGGCGATGCGGACGTACCAGACGGAGTCCCAGCGACCGCGCAGCCGATGCAGCCCGTCCTTGCCGGTCGCGACGGCGGCGAGCGCGAGGATCGCGAGGCCGATGACGCGGGTGGCGGCGTAGCCGCCGAGGGCGAGGGGGAGGGTGGGGGCGGGGCCTGAGGTGGGGGCGGAGGTGGGGGCGGGGGCGATCGAATCGGGAGTTCGGCGCTTATCGGGCGCATCGGACGAACGGGACCGGTCTGGGGACATGCGCTCGATTATGTCCGGCGGGTGGAGGTGGCCGGGTCGGGGCGGGGCGGGGCGGGGCGCGGATCCGTACCCGTACCCGTACCCGTACTCGTACCTGTACCCCTATCCCCTGCCCGGTCAGCCCCCGGGGCGGATGCGGACGAACCTCGCCGCCATGACCGGGCCGAGCTCCTGGACGATGGCGTGCCCGGGCTCGTGCGGGTACGGCAGGTCGTTGAGGAACGAGGTGACGATGACCTCGTCGACGCCGAGGTCCCCGCGCGCGCTCTGCTCCTCCAGGAAGTCGAGCGTGCGCCGCCAGTCCGCCGCGGCCGGGTCCTCGCCGAGGTAGGACCGCACGCAGTTCTGGACGACGTCCCAGAAGAAGACGTGCGGCAGCACATCACCCTGACTGAAGATGTGGGACTCGTACGCTCCCCGGAACTCGGGGATGCACGTCACGAGGTCGCTGACCAGCCGAACGCTGGGGGATGTGGTCTTCATCGGCAGTCCACTTCGGTGCGGGCCCTGCGCCCGTTCGAACCAGGATGCGGCATGACGGCACGAGTTATCCACAGGGGGTGCGAATAATCCCCCGTCCGTGGATCGTTGAGTCATGGCGGGAGAGACGGAGGAGTTGGTGAGGGTCGCCCGGGGCGGGGTGCTCCTCACGGCGTGGGCCTACGAAGCGGGTTGGCCGCCGGGCAACGGCCGGCTCGGAAGACGGCTGCGCACGGAGGGCTGGCAGCGGATCTGCCGGGGCGCATGGGCGGCCCCCGGCAAGGACGTGGACTGGCGCGTCCGCGCCCGAGCCCACCAGCTGCTCCGCCCGGAGCTGGTGTGCAGCCACGGCACGGCGGCGACACTGCACCGCATCGAGGTACTCGGGGGGTGGGGGGAGGGGGTGGGGGTGGGGGGACCCCCCGGGGACAGGTAGTGGCGGGACACGTGGCACCTCGGCGGCGAGGTCGGCGGCAGCGTCGGCCGGCTCGGCGGCTTCGGCGGCTTCGGCGGTGAGGTCGGCGGCGGCAGCGGTGCCGGATGGGCCGGATGTCCTCGAGTTCACCGTGCGCCGCCCGTACTCCTCCCGTACCGGCGAGGGTGTGCGCGTCCATTCGACGGAGCACCTGGCCGACTCCGACTGCGTCATGCGCGCGGGCCTTCGGACGACGGGTCCGGCGCGGACGGTCGGCGACCTCCTGCGGAGGTGCCGTACGCGCGAGGCGGCGGTCGTGGTCGCGGACTCGGCGCTGTCGCGGCGCACGGTCCGGGGCGTCCGCCGCGAACCGCTCGTGCACCGCGCGCAACTGGCGGCCGAACTGTCGGCGCCCCGCCCCGGCGCCGCCCTGGCCCGCCGCTGGCTGAAGCTCGCGGACCCGGCGTGCGGCTCGCCGGCGGAGACGGTCGCCCGCCTCCACATGCGCGACGCCGGCCTCCACCCGGAGTCCCAGCCGCTCCTCGGGTCCCGCTCCGGCCGCACCCTGCGCCCGGACTTCCTCTTCCGGAGGGCGGGCCTGGCCGTCGAGATCGAGGGGTACGCCTACCACGGCACCCGCCAGGCCCACGACCACGACATCCGCCGCTACAACGACCTCGCCGACTGCCCGGAGGTCCGCCGGGTCCTGCGCTTCACGGCACGGGACGTCTTCCGCCGCCCGGACGCCGTGGTCGCCACGATCCGGGCGGTGCTGGGGCAATTGGCCGGAGGCTAAGGCTGAGGCTAGTACTCCAGCCGTAGATCGTGATCTCGGTGGCGAGGGGCGCCGAGGTGGCAGGTGGCAGGTGGCAGGTGGCAGGTGGCAGGTGGCAGGTGGCAGGTGGCAGGTGGCAGGTGGCAGGTGGCCAGCGTCGATCATCTCGCCCGAGATCGCCCACGCCGTCGCGGACGTCGGCTACTTCTCCGTCTACCCGAGTTCACCGAGACGGAGGGCATCCCTTATCTCGCTGAGCTTCGCGGTCGTGGCCGGGGTCCGCTCCTGCGCTTGTTCAGCGAGTCGGAGGGCGTCGTCAATCTCGCTGAGCTTCACGGAGGACAGGACGGCCGCCCGCTCTATCAGGTCGTCCCGGGACACAGTGGTCAGCCACGTGCACGGGGTGAAACCTGGGCGCGGGAACGCGAGCCGCAGCACGCCTTCGAACGGCAGTCCTTCACCGGCGCCGACCGTCACTTCGATGCCCAGACCGCTGATGTCGACGCCCGCCGGAGCGACGACCTGCATCACCCGGATCCCGGACGTGTCGTCTCCCGACAGCAGTACGACCAACCTCCGCTCGTCGAACTGGACCCACCAGACTTCGCCACGTTGCACAAGTCCTCCAGACACATGACGGCAGGCAGACGCTGCGGAGACTTTCCAGTCCGGCAAGGGCCTGGCGGCCTTGGACGAGCACCAGGTCCGCCGCTACCCGTCCTGGTCCCGCTGGGTCACCCTGGCCATGCTCGCGCACGCCTTCCTCGCCGTCGTCCGCGCGAACGAACACGATCGCGATCCCGCACCAGACGCCCTCATACCGCTCACCTGCAACGAGATCCAACGGCTGTTCATCACGCTCGTCATCCGGCCCGCCTTTGACCCGGTCCACCGGCTCGGCCGGTCCGGCTGGCGACGCCGCCACCAGGCCCGATCCCAGACCAGCCACTACCGGCGGCAAGCCGCTCGAACGTGAAGATCACGATTTACTGCTGGAGTACTAGGGGGCGGTAGTGGTCGTGGTTCGGGGGAAGGAGATCTCTACGCGGCGGTTCTTGGTGCGGCCTTCCTCGGTGGTGTTGGAGGCGATCGGGTAGTCCTCGCTGTAGCCGCGGATGTCGAAGGTCTTCCCCGGTTCGAGCGTCTTGGCCAACTCCTGCTGCACGGCGTCGGCGCGCTCCTTGGAGAGCTTGAGCCCGTGCTCGTACGTCCCGAGGTCGTCGGTGAATCCGAAGACGCGGACGCGGCTGGAGTCCTGCTTGTTGATCTCGACGGCGATGGCGGCGATACGGGCGGTGGCGGCGGGGCCGAGTTTGGCGCTGTCCTTCCCGAAGAGCACCTCTGCCTGGAGCGCGAAGGTCACGTCGACGTTGGTGTCCTCCCGCCGCTGCTCGCCGCCCTCTTCTTCGACGACCTGCTTGATGTCGAGCACCTTGGGCGCGGCGAGGGTGGCCCCGTCGGGAAGCATCAACTCGGGTGAATTGGCGTCGATCTCGGGGGGCGGGGAGGCGCTGGAGGTGGAGTTGGGGGGATCGTCGGCGAGGACGGGACCGGTTGCGGTGACGTAGAGGAGGAGGGTGAGGGCGGCGAGGGGGGCGAGGCGGCGGGGTGTCATGGCGGCGTCCGTCAGGTGAGTTTGATGGTGCCGGGTTCGAAGGTGGGGAGTTGGAAGGTGACTTCGGTGGTGCCGGCGGGGGGTGCGGGGAATTGCATGAAGACCTGGGCGGAAGACTTCTTGCTGAAGATGTTGAGGCCCGTCGTGGTCAACGGCCGACCGTCCGTGTCCCGAAGCACGTAGTAGCGCTTCTTCCCGATCGCGTCCACGAGGGTCGCCCCGCCCAGGGAATCGCCGTGCTCCAGCACCTCGGTCTCGGTCCCCACCACTCCACCGGGAAGCGCCTTCGCTTCGTCGGACGTGTTCGTCAGCTTTCCCTTGACCGTGAGGAAGCCGCCGGGGTCGCGCTTCGCCGATGTGACGGTCAACTCGAAGCCGTCCTGGCCCTTGAGTACGGCCAACGTCTCCTCCGGCGCTTCCGACTGAGGCTGCTTGTCGCCCTCGTCGGTGCCCCCGCCGCTCTTGGAAGCCGCAGAGCTCGTGGCGGGCTGGGTCTTCGGAGGTTCGCCGTCACTGCCGCAGCCGGCTACGCCGAAGACCAGGCCGGCCGTGGTGACCGCCACGGCCCACCTCCTGAGGGCCGTCGTTGCGTACCGAACACTCATGAACGGGATTCCTTCGTTTGTCAGTCGGCCAGTCGTACGGTGAAGAGGTCAGCGGCGCTGGGAAGCTCCGGATCGTCGGGGTCGATCGTCCAGGGGACACCGTCGCACGTGAGACCCAGAATCGGGGCGGGTTCCGTCGGTGTGGGTTCCGGCTCGGGTTCTGGCTCCGGATCCGGGTCGGGCTCCGGGCCGGATTCGGGCGGCTCAGGTTCCGGAGTCGGTTCGGGGGCGTCGAACGTACAGAGCGGTTTGAGCACTGCTGTCGCCGTTGCCACAGCGTGCTGGTTCTCCGTTCCGGGGATGATGGAATCGCCGACAGGGTCCAGGGTGCGGACCTCCGCCAGGAATCCGGGCTCCCCGAAGGCGAGGGGGTCACATCCCTTGCCCCAAAGTTCCGCGCCGTTCTTGGTCGCGAAGGAAGCCGCGCGCCCGCATGCGGCCTCTACGTCGTACTCGCGGCCAGCGATGAAGTCGCCCCATTGTGTGGGGTCGAGGATGACTCCCAACCAACCGTCCCGAAGCTGGTCGCGGGCGTCCTGCGCTGCAGCCAGTGCCGCAGCGTCTGCCGCTGTCTGGGCACCGTTCCGGGTTGCCGCGGCCTGGCCGACGGCGAAGTACGCGAACGCGAGAAAGAGCAGGCCCGCCATCACAGTGATGTAGACGGGGAATGCCTGCCCCGAATCCGTGCGGCATCTGCCGACCGGCCCTAGTCGATCAGGTCGGCGATCTTGTTCGAAATTGCTGTCTTGATCGTCGTGCCGATACTCGTCCCGCTGATCGCCACCACGATCGCCACGACCACCACGATGATCCCCAGGTACTCGACCGCCGTCTGGCCGCGGTCGTTTGTCGTCCTCGTGCGGAGCCAGGCTTCGACGTGCAGTTTTGCCTTCGTCGCAGCCTTCAGCATGAGGTCGCTCATGGTCGCCGTCCCCTCCGGATTCGTACATCCCCGTGCCGCTGCCGAGTTCGGCACGCGCACGGTACGTCAACACCACCTCCTCCCCACAGGGCCCGTAGGCCCAAACACGGGCCCATCTCCCGTTGTGGCGCCGGTCGGTGGTCATGAGGCGGCCCTTGTGCCGAGCCAGGCGGCTATGGCTTCGCTGCGGGAGGTGGCGTGGAGTTTGGCGAAGATGCGGTTGATGTGGTTCTTGACCGTTTTCTCGCTGATGAAGCAGGTGTCGGCGATCTGCCGGTTGTTGAGGCCTGACGCGATCAAGTCCATCACCTCCCCCTCCCTCACGCTCAGTCCGAAGCGTGCCACATTTGGTTGCATCTGCGAAGCCATCGAACCAAATCGCCATCCAGTCGAGACAATTGGCCGCACGCTACCGTGTGCAGTCGCACCTCGCACCACCCCCACCAACGCGTTCGCCGCCGTCGGTGTGAAGCGGGCGCGGCCCGCTCGTACGTCGCGGACCGCTGATACCAGCTCCTCCGCCGTGAACTCGCCGTGGACCAGGTAGCCCCCGGCTCCCAGGCGGAGTGCCTCCTGGACGACCTCCGTCTCGACGCTGTACGTGAGCATCAGGACCGGGGCCACGCGCACCAGGTGCGGGAGGGCGGTGAGGCCGTCGACGATGGGCATGCGGACGTCGAGGAGGATCACGTCGGGGCGGGTGCGGCGGGTTTCGTCCATCGCCGTGCGGCCGTCGGGGGCCTCCGCGACGACCCGGATGTCGGGGGTCGCCGCGTCGAGCAGGGCGCGTAGGCCCGCGCGGACGACCGGGTTGTCGTCGGCGACGAGCACTCTGAGCGTCATCGTGTCATCACCTTCACTCCCCCGTGATCGAGCCGAGGTTCGTCCCCGAGCCGAGGAACAGGCCGGCGCCCAGCAGGATCATCGTCGCGGGGACCATGAGCGTGGTGATCACCATGGTGGCCTTGGGGACGGCCTTGGCGGCCTTCCGGCGGGCGTTCTGGGCGTCGGTGCGGCGCATGTCGTTGGCGATCTGTATCAGGGTCTCGACGATCGGCGCGCCGAGCTCCTCGCCCTGCTGGAGGGCGGTGACGAACTGGGCGACCTGCTCGCTGTCGTTGCGGCGGCGCAGTTCGTCGAAGGCCTGGCGTCGGCTCACGCCCATGTCCATCTGCCGGAGGGTGATGCGGAGTTCGTCGGCCCAGGGGCCTTCGTACTTCTCCGCGACCCTGTCCAGTGCCTGGCGGAAGCCGAGGCCCGCGGAGACGACGACCGCGAGTACGTCGAGGAAGTCCGGGAGCGTGCGCTCGATCTGGTCCTTGCGGATGCGGATGGCCGACCAGATGCCGACCTCGGTCCAGAAGGCGCCGAAGGCGAAGAGCAGCAGCGCCACCAGTACGTCGCCGTCGGAGAGCATGATCAGGCCGCCGAAGCCGCCCAGGAAGCCGTAGACGGCCCGCCGGGCTCCGTAGCGGTCGATGGTCAGGCCGCCGGGGTTGCCGGCCAGGTCGATGCGGCGGCGGACGGAGTCGACGCGCTTGGGGCCCATCGCGCGCAGTACGGCGGCGGAGTAGCGCATGCCGAGGCGGTCCACGACGGAGTAGACCGCGCCGGTGCGGGTGGAGCCGACTTCCAGGGCGAGTTGGAGGTCGTCGGGGAGTCTGGCGTCGGCCCGGTAGAGGCGGATGCCGTAGAGGATTCCGGTGACCGACACGGCGGCGGCCAGTGCGAGAAGAAGGTCCATGTCCGTCAGTACGCCCCTCACACGTCGATCTTCGAGAAGCGGCGGATGATCACGAAGCCGACGACGTAGAGCGCGAACGCGGCGACGACGGCGGCCTGGCCGAGGCCCGAGCCGGTCATCCGGTCCAGTGCTCCTGGCTGCATGTTGTCGATGAGGAGGAGGGAGCCGATGCCGATCACGGGGACCGAGTACGCCGTCATGCTCACCTGGGAGAGTTGGGTACGGACCTCCCTGCGCGTCTCCTTGCGTTCCTCGAGGGTCTCGGTGAGGTTGCGCAGCGAGGAGACGACGGTGCCGCCCGCCTTGTTGGCGAGGACGAGGGTGGTGACGAGGACGACGAGTTCGCGGGAGGGCAGGCGTTCGGCGAGTTCGCCGAGCGCGTCGTCGATCGACGTGCCTACGGCGAGTTGCTGGGCGACCTTCTCGAGTTCGTCGCCGGCGGGTGCGTCGAGTTCGTCGGCGGCCATGCTGAGGGCCATGCGCAGGGCGAGTCCGGCCTGGGTGGCGTTGGCGAGGATCCGGGAGAGTTCGGGCAGTTGGTTGATGAACTTCTCGATGCGTTTCTGGCGTTGCCAGTTGAGGAAGCCCAGGGCGACCCAGATGCCTACTAGTCCGCAGATCGGGCCGAAGAAGGGCGAAAGAACGGCCTGGCCGGCGATCCAGAGCAGGAGCACCATGATCGTCATGGCGGCGACGAACTCTCCCGGGGTCACGTCGAGGCCCGTGGCTGAGATCCGTAGCTCCAGCTTCCGGCCGAACGCCGTGCGCCGTACGCGCCGGTCGATGCCGCGGAAGCGGCGCCTGCGGCGGCCGGTGATCTCCGGTTCGCCGCTCTGCTTGAGCCGGGCGACCAGGGCGGCGCGGTCGGCGGTGCCGCGTGCGTACGTGTGGATGCCGAGCACCCCGAGGACGCAGGCGAGCAGCACGACGCCGGTCACCAGCCATGTCGACGAAAGCATCTCTGTGCCCCTCTCCTCACTACTTCGCTTCTCGGGTGGTCAGCTGGTCCTCGGACGTGGCGACGCCGAAGGCCTGCGGGACGGGCTGGCCCGCCAGGTAGAGCCGGTCGGCGACGCGGCGGGGCAGCGGGTGGTACGCGTACACGCCGTACACGCGGCCGTCGGCGGCGAGGGGCTGGGCGCGGAAGGAGCAGACGGTGGCGAGGGTGAAGCGTTCGCGGCCGCGGGAGGCGAGGACGGCGATCTCGGTGACGCGGCGGGTGCCGTCGGGGTGCCGGGTGAGCTGGACGAGGACGTCGACGGCGCTGTTGATCTGGTCCCTGAGCGCCTCGAAGGGGACTTTGACCTCGGACATGGAGGCGAGGGTCTGGAGCCGCATGAGGGCGTCCTCGGCCGAGTTGGCGTGGACGGTGGCGAGGGAGCCGTCGTGGCCGGTGGACATGGCCTGGAGCATGTCGAGGGTCTCGCCGCCGCGGACCTCGCCGACGATGATGCGGTCGGGGCGCATGCGCAGGGAGTTGCGGACGAGGTCGCGGATGGTGACGGCGCCGCGGCCCTCGATGTTCGGGGGGCGGCTCTCCAGGCGGATGACGTGGGCCTGGCGTAGCTGGAGTTCGGCGGAGTCCTCGATGGTGATGACGCGTTCGCCGTCCGGGATCAGTTCGGAGAGGGCGTTGAGGAGGGTGGTCTTTCCGGTGCCGGTGGCTCCGGAGACGATCAGGTTGAATTTGGCCTGGACCAGTCCGGCGAGCAGCAGCACCATCTGTTCGTCGAGCGAGCCGAGGCCGACCATCTCGCGGAGCGTGTACGCGCGCGGGAAGCGGCGGATCGTCAGGGTCGCCCCGGTGAGGGAGAGCGGCGGGATGATGACGTTGACGCGTTCGCCGGAGGGCAGGCGGGCGTCGACCATCGGGTTGGATTCGTCGACGCGGCGGTTGACGGTGGAGACGATCCGCTCGATTGTCTGCATCAGCTGTTCGTGGGAGGCGAAGCGGAGCGGGAGGAGTTCGACCCGGCCGGCCCGCTCGATGTAGATCTGGTCGGGGCCGTTGACCATGATCTCGGTGATGGAGGCGTCTTCGAGGAGGGGTTCGAGGACGCCGAGGCCGAGGGCCTCGTCGACGACGCGGCGGATCAGCTGGGCGCGTTCGGCGGTGGAGAGGACGGGGCCTTCGCGGCTGATGATGTGGCCGAGGACGCGTTCGAGGCGGGCGCGCCGCTCGGTGGCGACGAGCGCGGACATCTCGGTGAGGTCGATCTCCTCCAGGAGCTTCGCGCGGAAGGTCGCGACGAGGTGGCCGTCCTCCTTGGCGCCTCCGACGCGGGGCTCGTCGGGGGTACTGATGCGGGCTCGCAGGCTCATGGCTACTCGCCCTCCTCGGGCACGGGCATGGTGGCGCTCTTCTCGATCCGTCCGAAGTCCCAGAAGGGGACGACGGACGGGATGTCCACGCGGACAGTGGCCACGGCCTCGCCGGCGCCTTCGCGGACGACGACCTCGGCGTTCGACGCGATCCAGCCGCTCATCGCGGACCGGCCGGCCTGCCGCGGGTCGATGGTCGCCTCGTCGTGGCCTTCGGCCCGGGCCGCGGCGCGCGCTCCCGTACCGGCCTGCTGGGCTGCGTACGCGGCGATGCCGAGCTGGATTCCGGCGAGGGCCACGAGGAGGAGGATGGGGAGGAACCCGAGGTATTCGACGGCTGCTTGGCCGCGGTCGTTCGACACGCGGGCGCGCTCCTGCCACGTCCCGGCCGTGTCCCGTCGTCGGCTCATCCGGCACCCGCCCCCTCTTCCTCCCGTACGACTCCGGCCTCACCAGTCACCGGGAAGGGGAACGAGACCGTGCCCGGGAAGAGGACCGGGACCTGGAGCCTCACCGTCGCCTGGGCCAGGTCGCCTGACGCGTCGCAGCCCACACGGGCCCCCCACGCCTCGCCCACGTGCCGCTTCCCCGCCGCGCCGTAGTCGCCGCCCACCGCGCAGACGCGGGCCGCCTCGTCGGCGGCGTTGGCGGCCAGCGTGAAGGTGTAGCCGACCAGGACGCACTGCCAGAGCAGGACGAGCGTGATCAGGATGAGCGGCACCATGCCGAGGAACTCGACGGCCACCTGCCCCCTGTCGTCGTCCCCTCGCGCACACGCTGTACGCCCCGAAGTCGGCATGGCTCAGCGCCCGCCCTTGCCGCGGGTCAGCCGGGCGAGCTGCCTCCCGGAACCGGAACCAGGCCCCAGCGCGGGCCGCTGATCGCTGGCCGAGCCGACCGCCCCGGGCGGCGGGCCGACGAGCCCCAGCTCGCCGGCGAGCGCCCACAGGGCCTGCTTGACGCTGGACCGGGCGTCGAGTTCGTGCATGCGGCCCGCGTCGACGACGCTCTGCAGCTCCTTGAAGTTGGCGGGGACGACGACGCCCGCCATCCTCGTCCCGGTGATCTTCTGGATGAGGGCGGGCTGGATCTCGGTGCCGCGCGTGTGCCGGTTGACCAGGAGGGTCGTCTCCTCCGCCTTGCGGATCTGGAGGCGGTCCCACATCCGTACGGTCCGCTTGGCCGCCCGCACCGCGACCACGTCCGGGGTGGTGACGAGGACCGCCGCGTCGGCCATCTCGACGGCGGCCGCGTTGGCCCCGTTGAGGTACGTGCCGCAGTCGACGATCACGACGTCGTGGCGGGAGCGCAGGGCGCCGAGGATCTGGCGGGCGGAGCGGTCGGCGACGTCCTCGCCGCGTTCGCCCTCGCCGGGGGCGAGGAGGAGGGCGAGGCCCGTCTCGTGGACGTACACGGCTTCCTGGAGGACGCGGGGCGAGATGTCGTCGACGGCGGCCAGGTCGGCGACCGAGCGGCGGAACTGGACGTCGAGGTAGGAGGCGATGTCGCCGCCCTGGAGGTCCATGTCGACGAGGGCGACGTTGCGGCCGGAGGCCCGGGAGGCGAGGGCGAGTTGGACGGCGGTGACGGTGGTGCCGACGCCGCCCTTGGCGCCGCTGACGGTCACGACGGTGCCTCCGGGGCCGGTGAGGACGTCCGTTCCGCCGCCGAGGTGACGTCGGACGCCGACGGACCACTGGGCGGCGGCCTGGACGCGGCTGGCCAGCTCCTCGTACCCGAGCGGGAGGGTGACCAGGCCGCGGGCGCCTGAGTCCATGGCGGCGGAGAAGAGCACGGGGCTCGCGTCGGCGGTGATGAGGACGACGCCGACGGCGGGGAAGCGGAGGGCTACCTCGCGGACGAGTTCGAGGGCAGGGACCGGGCCGATCCGCTCGTGGACGAGGACGACTTCGGGGAGTTCGTCGAGGGACTGGGCGGCCAGCCGGGCGAGGGTGTCGACGAGCTGGGTGGAGTCGGCGACGGGCTGGGCGGGTTCGGCGCCGGGGAGCTGGCTGAGGAGGCTGATGACGGCGCGGGCCGCGTCGGGGTCGGCGACGGCCGGCAGGATCCTGGTGGTCATACCGGCCTCACTTGTCCTTGTCGAGCGTGTAGGTGCGGTCGTCGGGGGTGAGGGCGGGCTCGCTGCCGGGGGCGACGAGGGCGAGCCGTACGTGCTCGGCGAAGGACTCGGCGTACGCGACGCGCTGGGTGTCGAGCGTGGAGAGCGCGAAGGTGATCGGTACGGCTTCGGTGGGGCCGTTGCTGCGGTCGTCGCGGTCGGAGATGGGGGTGAGCTTGCCGACGTCGATGACGCGGGCGTTGCTGACGATGACCTTGGACTGGGCGGCCTTGCCGCCCTTCTCACCGGCGAACGTGGCGTAGATGTTGACCGTCGCCCCGGGGGTGATCTTGCCCGCGACGCCCGTCGCCGCGTCGATCATGATGGCGATCTCCTGCTGGCCGGGCTGGAGCGCCGGCCGCTTGACGATCATGTCCGACTGGAGGAGGGAGCCGGCTTCGAGCCTGGTGACGGCGATCTTCCCCCTGATCTGGTCGAGGTCGGTCACGGCGGTCTTCGAGAGCCAGCGCTTCGGCATCGAGATCTCCTCGAACTGCCCGTCGTCCAGCGGGGTGTGGGGCGCCACGTCGCCCTTGACGCGGTACGCGGTCACCTCGGGTCCGACCTTGGAGTTGACGTCGTCGATCACGGAGAGGACGCCGGCGAACGCACCGAGGGCGCACAGGACGGACAGCAGCAACAGGATGACGCCACGACGCTGGCGAGAGTTCATTGCCGGACAACCTCGATCGGGGGTACGGGGGTCAGCGGACGGGGTGGGTGTGGCTCGGCGGACGGGTACGTGTGGCTCGGCGGACGGGTACGTGCGGCTCGGCGGACGGGTCGTGTGGCTCAGCGGACGGGGTGCGTGGCGGGCGGGATGTCTCCCGGCGGCGCCGGTGACGGCGTCGACGGCCACGGGGGCGCTGTGGCGGGCAGCGCGCGGGACGGGCGGGCGCCGGCGGCGGTCGGCAGCGCGTTCGGCGTCGGCGGGGCGGCGGACGCGGGGGCCACCGAGCGGGCGGCCGCCGACCCCACCGACCTGGCGCCCGACGGCCCCACCGCCCGAACGCCCTCCCCCGCGCCGGACGCGGCGCGCGACGGCGCGGCCGTCGACGCGACCCACGGTGCGGCGCAGAAGCCGCAGCGGTCGCCGATGAGTTCCATCCGGCACCAGTGGCAGGTCTCGCGCCGTACGGAGGCGACGAGCCGGTGGAGTACGGCGATGTCGGGGAGGTACGCGGTGAACTCGATCAGCCGCCCCGTCCCCCACCAGCGGGGCGACTCGGCGGGCAGCGGCGCCTCGTGGACGGCCTGGACCTGCCAGGTCGGGGCGAGGGTGCCGGTGGGCCAGTCGGTCTGGAGCTGGCCGCGGGCGACGACGAGTTGGGTGGCGAACTCGGGGCCCGCGGGCGGTGCGACGCCCGCGCCGATCCGGACGAGCTGCGGGACGGGCCCGGCGAGCACGGCGAACTGGGCGCCGGGGAGCCAGCCCTTGACGTGCGACTTCAGGGTCACAGGCACCCGGTCGAGCTTGGCGACGGAGCCGAGGACGGCGCCGGCGTAGATGTAGTGGGTGAGCAGCCGGGCGGCCGAGGCGATGACGCCGGGGCTGAAGTCGCAGGCGGAGAGCTGCCGCAGCTGCCGGGCCAGTACGGCGGTGCCCAGTGGCGGCAGGTCGGTCTTGACCAGGGCGATCCGGTCGCTCTCCAGGAGGGAGCGGATGGCGTGCAGCCGCTGTTCGGCCGGCTTGGGCAGGGAGCTCGGGCAGAGGACGATCACATGGCCGTAGCGGTCGAGGAGGAGCTGGAGGTCGGCCACGGCGGAGGCGAGGCGCTGGGTCTCGGGCGCGGGCAGGACGGCGGCGGTGGGTGTCTGCTGGTCGGTCGGTGGCAGCACCAGGTCGGCACTGGTGACCGCGATCGCTGTCGGCACGTCGGGCTCCCCGTCCCCAAGTCCCCATGTCCCATGACTCACTGCGTTCACCGCGTTACTGCACAGCGCGATGCTGGCACTTTATCCACGGACCGTGGGCTGGTGAACACACAATCCGGCAAGCACAACGAGAATTCTTGGTCCGGATGGGTCTTGCGCTGGGCCTGACGCCGGACCCAGCGCTGGGCCCATAGGTGGGCCCGGGACTGGGTCCACCTATGGGCCCAACACGGCTCCCCAGGCCCACCCACCCAACTCCCCACCCCCGTCAGAGGTCTTGACAACTCGATTGGTCTGGACCAGCTTGTTGCCCCAACGGTGGCCACCGTGACCTACCTCCCCTCTCCTTACCTCCCCTCCCCCATCTCCCCCACCGGAGGCAGCAAGTGGACCGCACCACCACACGCTCGCGCAGATGGATCGGCGGCGCCCTCGCGCTCGCCGTAGGCTCCGGGCTCGCCCTCGTCGGCGGCACCGGCACCGCGCAGGCCGCGGACATCAACGTGGCCAAGAACGCGGGCTTCGAGTCCGGCCTGGCCAACTGGAGCTGTTCGGCGGGCAGCGGCGCCGCCGTCTCCTCGCCCGTACGGACCGGCGCGGGCGCACTCAAGGCGAGCCCGGCGGGCCAGGACAACGCCCGCTGCAGCCAGGTCGTCACCGTCAAGCCCAACTCGACGTACTCGCTGAGCGCCTGGGTGCAGGGCGGGTACGCCTACCTCGGCGCGACCGGCACCGGAACCACCGACGTCTCCACCTGGACCCCCGACAGCACCTCGTGGAAGCAGCTGACCACCAGCTTCACCACGGGCGCGAGCACCACCCAGGTGACCGTCTACACCCACGGCTGGTACGGCCAGGCCGCCTACCACGTCGACGACGTCTCCGTCTTCGGCCCCGACGGCGGCGGCCCGGTCGACCCCGACCCGGTCGTCCCGGCGACCCCGGCGGGCCTCGCCACCGGCTCGGTCACCTCGTCCTCCGTCGCCCTGAGCTGGAACGCGGTCTCCGGAGCCACCGGCTACAAGGTGTACCGCGACGGCTCCCTCGCCCAGACCGTCTCCGGCGCCTCCGCCACGGTGACGGGCCTCGCGGCCAACACGACGTACCAGTTCCAGGTCTCGGCGACCAACGCGGCGGGCGAGTCCGCCAAGTCGACCGCCGTCTCCGCCCGTACGACCAACCCGGGCCCCGGCCCGTCCGTACCGAAGCACGCGCTGACCGGCTACTGGCAGAACTTCAACAACGGCGCGACCGTCCAGAAGCTGCGGGACGTGCAGGCGCAGTACGACATCATCGCCGTATCGTTCGCCGACTCGACGACCACGCCCGGCCAGATCGTCTTCAACCTCGACCCGGCCGTCGGCTACGCCTCCGTCGCCGACTTCAAGGCCGACGTCGCCGCGAAGAAGGCCGCGGGCAAGTCGGTCATCATCTCGGTCGGCGGCGAGAAGGGGAACGTCACCATCAACAGTGACGCCTCGGCGACCGCCTTCGCCGACAGCGCGTACGCCCTGATGCAGGAGTACGGCTTCACCGGCGTCGACATCGACCTTGAGCACGGCATCAACTCCACGTACCTGACGAAGGCGCTGCGCCAGCTCTCCGCGAAGGCCGGCTCCTCGCTGGTCCTGACGATGGCCCCGCAGACCATCGACATGCAGAACACGGGCACCGAGTACTTCAAGACCGCGCTCGCCGTGAAGGACATCCTCACGGTCGTCAACATGCAGTACTACAACAGCGGTTCGATGCTCGGCTGTGACGGCAAGGTGTACAGCCAGGGCTCGGTGGACTTCCTCACCGCGCTCGCCTGCATCCAGCTCCAGGGCGGCCTCGACGCCTCCCAGGTCGGCCTCGGCGTGCCGGCCTCGACCCGGGGCGCGGGCAGCGGCTACGTCGACCCGTCGATCGTGAAGAACGCGCTCGACTGCCTGGCCCGCGGCACCAACTGCGGCTCCTTCAAGCCCTCGCAGACCTGGCCGAACCTGCGCGGCGCGATGACCTGGTCGACCAACTGGGACGCCACGGCAGGCAACGCCTGGTCCAACGCGGTCGGCCCGCACGTCCACAACCTGCCGTAACAACCGTCAGGCATACGTACGACAGCGGCGCCGTCGCCCCCCAGCGACGGCGCCGCGCCATGTTCGTCTCGTCCTACGCGCTACGCGCTACGCGGGAAGGTAGCGGCGCAGGACCAGGTCCAGTTGGCGCGCCCACGCCTCGGCGCGCTCGGTGCCGCGGCCGTCGACCTCGCAGGTGTAGGTGGAGCCGTCGTACAGCGTGAGGGTGACGGCGAGCCGCCGGCCGCGCCGGGTCAGCTCGCTCGCGACGGACCCGATCTCCTCCCAGCCGAACTCCGCCTCGACGTCCGAGATCACGAAGACCACCCCGTCGGCGTCGACGGCGATCCCGGAGGACCTGTCGGCGGCCTCGAACGTCGGCGCGGGCCCCGGCGGCGCGGCGGGCTGCGGCGGTACGACGACGGTGGGCAGCGCGTGTACGGGCGGGGGTAGGTCGTCCTGGACGTGGAGGGGTACGGCGTCCTGGACGCCGTCGCCCGGAGCGGGCGCGAGCGCGGGAACGGACACGACGGTCGGCGTGGGCGGAACGGGCTCCGCCACGAGCGCGTCGAGGAGCTGCGCCGGCGTGGGCCGCTCGGCCGGGTTCTTGGCGAGGCAGCGTCCGACGAGGCCGCGCAGCGCCTCCGGTACGGAGGCCAGGTCGGGCGCCTCGTGGACGGTGCGGTACATGAGCCCCATCGGGGTCCCGTCCCCGAACGCCCGCCCGCCGGCGGCCGCGACGAGGACGCCGCCGAGGGCGAAGACGTCGGCGGCACCGGTCACCTCCTCGCCGAGGGCCTGCTCGGGGGCGAGGTAGCCGGGGGTGCCGAAGGCCGTTCCGGTGGCGGTGAGCCGGGTCGACTCCAGGGCGCGGGCGATCCCGAAGTCCAGGACGCGGGGCCCGTCGGCGGCCATGACGATGTTGCCGGGCTTGAGGTCGCGGTGGACGAGCCCGCAGCCGTGGATGGCCTCCAGGGCCTCGGCGAGCGCGGCGCCCAGCGCCCGGATCCGCCGCTCGTCCATCGGGCCCTCCGCCGCGACGAGGCCGGCGAGGGTGGGGCCGGGGACGTAGGCGGTCGCGAGCCAGGGCGCCTCGGCGTCGGGGTCGGCGTCGACGACCTGCGCCGTGTGGAAGCCGCCGACCCGGCGGGCGGCGACGATCTCGGCCCGGAAGCGCTCGCGGAATCCGGGGTCTGCGGCGAGTTCCGGCCGGGCCACCTTGACGGCGACGGCGCGTCCGCCGCGCGAGCGCGCGAGCCAGACGGTCCCCATGCCGCCCTCGCCGAGCTTGCGTTCGATCTCGTACGTGCCGATCAGCGTCCCCACGCGGCACAGTATCGCCGAAGGATCTTCCTTTCGCGGATTTCGCCGTCCGGTGTGATCTCCTGTGGAACCCGGCCACGAAGGCGACCGTGACGACCGATGGCCGAACCGCACTCTTGACCCGTCCATGTCATAGCCCCACCATGTGCCCGAACACCCGAACACCCGCACAGCAATCCGGCACAGCAATCCCGCACAGCCTGTCGCACCCCCCACCCTCCCCACCCAGGAGACAGCATGCGACTTCGAACCCGCGGAAGCGGGACTCTCGGCATCCGCGCCGGCCGCGGCAGAAGGTCCGCCACGCTCGCGGCCCTGCTGGCGCTCGCCCTCGCGGCGCCGCTCTCGCTCGGCAGCCAGCAGGCCGGCGCCGACTCCGAACCGACGCCCGCCGCCGAGGAAGTGATCCGCCAGTACGAGATCCACGGCCCGTCCACCGTCGCCGAACGCACCGCGCTCGCCGCCACCGGCGTCTCCATCGACGAGGCCGACGACCACAGCGTCGTCGTCAGCGCCAACACCGCCCAGCTGCGCAAGCTCCGCGCCCTCGGCCACCGCCCGGAGGCGCTGCCGGCGCCGCCGGACCGGTCGGCGAAGGGCCTGGGCGTCGAGCCCTTCGACTTCCCCTCGGCCGACTCGAAGTACCACAACTTCGCCGAGATGAACGCGGAGATCGACCAGCGCATCGCCCAGTACCCGACCCTCATGAACAAGCGGGTCATCGGCAAGACCTACCAGGGCCGGGACATCGTCGCCATCAAGATCAGCGACAACGTCGGCACCGACGAGGCCGAGCCTGAGGTCCTCTTCACCCACCACCAGCACGCGCGCGAGCACCTGACCGTCGAGATGGCGCTGTACCTGCTGCGCGAACTCGGCGCGGGCTACGGCTCCGACAGCCGGGTCACGAACATGGTGAACAACCGCGAGATCTGGATCGTGCCGGACCTCAACCCGGACGGCGGCGAGTACGACATCGCCTCCGGCTCGTACCGCAGCTGGCGCAAGAACCGGCAGCCCAACGCCGGCTCCTCCTACGTCGGTACGGACATGAACCGTAACTGGGACTACAAGTGGGGCTGCTGCGGCGGCTCCTCGGGCACCAAGAGCTCGGAGACCTACCGGGGCACCGCCCCCGAGTCGGCCCCCGAGGTGAAGGTCGTCGCAGACTTCGTCCGCACCCGGGTGGTGGGCGGCAAGCAGCAGATCAGAGCGGCGATCGACTTCCACACGTACAGCGAACTGGTGCTCTGGCCCTACGGCTGGACCACCGCCAACACCGCGCCGGGCCTGACACAGGACGACCGGGACGCGTTCGCGGCGGTCGGCGGGAAGATGGCGGCGAGCAACGGCTACACGGCCGAGCAGTCCAGCGACCTCTACATCACGGACGGGTCGATCGACGACTGGCTGTGGGGCGCGCAGAAGATCTTCGGCTACACCTTCGAGATGTATCCGGCCTCGTCCTGGAACGGCGGCTTCTACCCGCCCGACGAGGTGATCGAACGCGAGACGAGCCGTAACAGGGACGCGGTCCTCCAGCTCCTGGAGAACGCGGACTGCATGTACCGCTCGATCGGCAAGCAGTCGCAGTACTGCACGACCTGACGGCAGCCGGCACGTGACGAGGAGGGCGCTCCCGGGAAGCCGGGGGCGCCCTCCTCCTTACGTATCCGAGGGGCTAGACGACCAGACTGAGCCCGGCGGCGACGGCGAACCCGGCGACGGAGAGGACCGACTCCAGGACGGTCCAGGACTTCAGGGTGTCCCGCTCGGAGATGCCGAAGTACTTCGAGACGATCCAGAAGCCGCCGTCGTTGACGTGCGAGGCGAAGATCGAGCCGGCCGAGATCGCCATGATGACCAGGGCGAGGAAGGCCTGCGAGTGGTCGCCGCCCTCGACCAGCGGCAGGACGATGCCGGCGGTGGTGACGATCGCGACGGTCGCGGAGCCCTGGGCGACGCGCAGCACGAGGGAGATCAGGTAGGCGAGGACGATGACGGGCAGGCCGACGTCGTTGAAGGTGTCGGAGAGCGCCTGCGCGACCCCGCTGGCCTTGAGCACGGCGCCGAACACTCCGCCCGCGCCGACCACGAGCAGGATGTTGCCGACCGGCTTCAGCGAGGACGTGGACACCTGCTCCAGGGACTTGCGTGACCAGCCGCGCCGGATGCCGAGCAGGTAGTACGCGAGGACCAGCGCGATCGTGAGGGCGACGAACGGGTTGCCGAAGAACTCGATCACGGAGCGGGCGGTCGACTCGTCGAGGGCGATGGAGGAGAAGGTCGCGGCGAGGATGAGGACCAGCGGCGTACCGATGATGAGGAGCACGGTGGCGAGGGAGACGGGCGCTTCGGAGGCGCCTTCCCTGCGCTCGGCGGCGACCTGGGCCTTGGCGTCCTCGGCGGCCTCCAGCATGTCCTGTGGGACCTCGACGAAGATGCGCTTGCCGATCCAGGCGGCGTAGGCCCAGGCGGCGAGGACGGCGGGGATGCCGACGACGATGCCCATGAGGATGACCCAGCCGAGCGAGACGTGGAGCAGTCCGGCGGCGGCGACGGGGCCGGGGTGCGGCGGCAGGAAGGCGTGGGTCATCGACAGGCCCGCGAGGAGGGGCATGCAGTAGAGCAGGATCGATTTGCCGGACCGCTTGGCGGCGGCGTAGACGATCGGCGCGAGGACGAAGATGCCGACGTCGAAGAAGACGGGGATGCCGAAGATCAGTCCGGTCAGGCCCATCGCGAGCGGGGCGCGCTTCTCGCCGAAGAGGCCGAGGAGGCGGGAGGACAGCACCTCGGCTCCGCCGGAGACCTCGAGGATCGCGCCGAGCATGGTGCCGAGGCCGATGATGATCGCGACGTGGCCGAGGATGCCGCCCATGCCGTTCTCGATGACGGAGGTGGCGGCGGACTTCTGGACGGTGCCGAAGAGTTCGGTGACCGAGAGGCCGGCGGCGAGGCCGACGCTGATGGAGACGGCGAGCAGCGCGACGAAGGGCTGGAGCCGGAGCTTGATGATGAGGACGAGGAGGAGGGCGATGCCGAGGGCGGCGACGGTCAGCAGACCGGCCGTGCCGGGTATGAGGAGGAGCAGTCCTCCGGTGTGGGGTGGCGCCTCGGCGGCGGGGGATGCGGCGGCGAGCAGCATGGCGGGGGCCTCGTTTTTGGGTAGGGGGGAGCGCGGCACGGCGTCCCGGGGACGGACGCCGTGCCGTGGAGCGGCGTTCTCAGCAGAATCAGCTCAGGTTCAGGGGATGCAGACGCAGACTCGGAGTCGGACTCAGACGCGGACTCGGACGCGGACTCAGGAGAGGACGGCCAGGGCGTCGATCTCGATGAGGAGCCCCTTGGGGAGGCCGACGTAGACCGTCGTACGGGCGGAGGCGGGGGCCTTCAGGCCCTGCTCCTCGAAGTACGCGTTGTAGATCTCGTTCATCTCGGCGAAGTGGTCGACGTCCGTGAGGTAGACGCGCGTCATCATCACGTCGTCCCAGCTCGCGCCGCCCTCCTCCAGGATCGCCTTGACGTTGGCGAAGGTCTGCAGGGTCTGCTCACGCAGGGTCGGCCCGGCGGGCGTGGGGGCCTTGCCTTCCTCGGCGGGCAGGAATCCCACCTGCCCGGCGACCTGCAGGATGTTCCCCTTCTTGACGCCGTGCGAGAACTTCGCGGGCGGGGCGGTGTGGGTGGCGGGGGTGAGCGCGATCTTCTCGGTCATGTCCGGTCCTTGGTAGGGGTGTTGCCTGAGTAGTCCCGGCTGATGGCGTCGGCGGTGCGGCGCACCAGCGGGAGCAGGGTGAGGAGTTCCTCGGCGGTCACGACCACATTGGGCGCCGAGACCGACATGGCGGCGACGACACGGCCGTCGGCGCCGCGGATGGGCGCTCCGACACAGTTGATGGACTCCTCGTGGCCACCGAGGTCGGTGGCCCAGCCCTGTTCGCGTACGGTCGCCAGCTCCTTGAGGAAGGCGGCGGCGTTGGGGGTCGAACGGGGCGTGTACATGGGGTAGTCGAGCTTGGCGGCGATGGCGCGCCGCTCGGGCTCGGGGAGGTCGGCGAGCAGCAGCTTGGCGACGGCGGCGACGGTGATGGCGACGGGCTTGCCGATACGGGAGTACATCCGGACCGGGTAGCGGCTCTCGACCTTGTCGATGTAGAGCACCTCGCTCTCCTCGTAGACCGCGAGATGGATGGTGTGCCCGATCTGTTCGTTGAGCGCGGTGAGGTGGGAGTGCGCGATCTCGCGGATGTCGAGGTTCTCGACGGCCTCCTGCGCGAGGGCGAAGAGGCGGGCGCCGAGGCGGTAGCGCTGGTCCTGCTGGCGGTAGACGAGGCCATGCTCGTGCAGGGTGCGGAGCAGCCGCAGGGCGGTGGACTTGTGCACCCCGAGCCGGTCGGCGACCTGGCCGAGGTCGGCGGGCCCCTGGGCGAGCAGCGGCAGGATGCTCAGCGCGCGGTCGACGGTCTGACTCATGGCGTACGTACCTCCTGGTCCGGCCCCGTCCAGCCGGGGCCGAGGTGCAGTGTCTCCCAGGCGGAGTCGTCGAGTGCGACGAGCCGGTCGGCGAGGCGGCGGGCGGGCGGCGCGGCGAGATCCCCGGCCACGGTGAGCGCGGCGGCGGCCATGAGATGCCCATGCCGCCCCCGCTCCCGCACCCCGAGCCCCCGAAGGGTCCCGGACAGAAACCCAGCGGCGAACGCGTCCCCGGCCCCGACGGCAGCGACGACGTCGACGCGGGGGGCGGGGACGAAGGTGACGGTGTCGGGTGCGGGTGCGGTGCCGCTGCGCGGGGCTTTCCCCCACCCCGCCCCTTCCCGAAAAATTCCAGCCCCGCTGGGGGTCCCCCCACGCCCCTGGGCGTAGGGGGAGTTTGAGGCACGGGGGTCTGGGGGCAGAGCCCCCAGTTCGGGAAGGGGCGGGGTGGGGAAAGAAGCCGCGCAGCGCTCAAAGACGACCGCACCCGCCGCCCCCCGCTTCACGACCACCACCGCCGGCTCCGGCAGCGCCTCGCGGATCGCGTCCGTTCCGACAACCCCCCACGCCTCCTCCGCCTCGTCCTCCCCCACGAAGACCAGGTCGGCCCCGCGCGCAAGGTCCAGCAGCACCCGCCCACCGTCAACGGCGTCCCGCCAAAGTCCCGCCCGAAAGTTCACGTCGAACGAAACAACAGGCCGCCCCACCCGCGGAGCGGTCAGCGCCCGCATCAGCGCCAAACTGTCCCCCGAAAGCGCCGCGGTGATACCCGACAGATGCAGCACCCGCCCATCCGCGACGGACTCGTACGGAACGTTCCCCGGCGACATCGCCGAAGCCGCCGACCCAGCCCGGTAATACGCGACCTCATGCGCCGCCGTCGCCCGATCCGTGGCCGTACGGAAGTAGATCCCGGTCGGCCGCAAGGCATCCCGCCCCACCGCCGACACATCGACCCCGTACGCCCCGATCGCCTCGACGAGATGATCACCGAACCCGTCCGCACCCACCCGGCTCACCCACTTCGCGCGGTGTCCCGCGGAGGCGAGCGCGCAGGCGACATTGGACTCGGCGCCGCCGATGGCACGGGCGAACGTGGGCACGTCGGCGAGGCGTCCCGGCCGGGAGGGCAGAAAGGTGACCATGGACTCGCCGAGGCAGACGACGTCCACGGGTGGCGCGTCCACGGTCGGGTGGTCTCCGGTCACGGCGGTCACCGCGGGCTCCTCGTGGATCATGCGGGTCCATTGACCCGGCGTTGGCCCGGATGTTAGACACCATCAAGCGATATGCGCAATGACCGTTGCGCACACTGCAACGCAATGACGCGAGGCCTGGAGGAACCATGCAGCAGGAGCAACAGCACACCCCCACTCCAACTACAACTCCCACCCCCGCTCCAACCCCCACCCAGCAACTCGCACACGAACGCGTGGACCACCGCTTCAAGGCCCTACCCCCCGACGCCGAAGGCCTGACCGTCGGCGAGCTGGCCGCCCAGCGCCGCAACCTCTTCACCGGCGGCTTCACCACCCCCGTCCTGGCCCTCTCCGCCGAGTCGGTCGAGCACAACCTCGACCTCCTGGAGACCTACGCCGAGCGCCACGGCCTCGCCTTCGCCCCGCACGGCAAGACCTCCATGGCCCCGCAGCTCTTCGACCGTCAGCTGGAGCACGGCGCCTGGGGCATCACGGCGGCCGTCCCCCACCAGGCCCGCGTCTACCGCGCGCACGGCATCGCCCGGATCTTCCTCGCCAACGAGCTCGTCGACGCCCCCGCCCTGCGCTGGCTGGCCTCCGAGCTCGACGCCGACCCCGACTTCCGGTTCATCTGCTACGTCGACTCGGTCCGCGCCGTCGAGCTGATGGACGCGGCCCTCACCGAGGCCGGCGCGCGGCGCCCCGTGGACGTAGTCGTCGAGCTCGGCGCCGGCGAGGGGGCCCGTACCGGAGCCCGTACCGAAGCCGACTGCACCGCTGTAGCCGTCGCGGTCGCCGCGACGAGCACGCTCCGCCTGGTCGGCGTGGCGGGCTACGAGGGCGAGGTCCCGCAGGCGGACGCCGACCGAGTCCACGCCTGGCTGAACCGCCTGATCTCCCTCGCATCCGACTTCGACAAGGCGGGCCGATTCACCCCCGGGATCGAGGAGATCGTGATCAGCGCGGGCGGCAGCGCCTGGTTCGACGCGGTCGCCGACGTCTTCGCGGAGATCCCGGAACTCTCCCTCCCCGTACTGAAGTTGCTCCGCTCCGGCGCGTACGTCTCGCACGACGACGGCCACTACCGGCACCTCACGCCCTTCAACCGGGTCCCCGAAGAGGGCGCGCTGCAGCCCGCGTTCCGGCTCTGGGCGCAGGTCGTCTCCCGTCCGAGCCCCGAACAGGCCTTCACCAACGGCGGCAAGCGCGACGCCGCGTACGACCTCGACCTCCCCGAGGCGCAGGTGGTGCGTGACGCCCGTACGGGAGCGGTCCGCCCCGCCGACGGCATCACGGTCACCGGTCTGTCCGACCAGCACGGCTGGGTCCGCACGGAACCGGGCGCCGAGATCGAGGTCGGCGACTGGCTCGGCATGGGCCTCTCCCACCCCTGTACGTCCTTCGACAAGTGGCAGTTGATCCCGCTGGTCGAGGCGGACGGCACGGTCGTCGACTACATCCGTACGTTCTTCTAGAGGAGCCGGTCACCATGGACCTCGTCATCCGCGACGTGGACGTCATCGACGGCTCCGGCGGGGAGTCGTACCGCGCCGATGTCGCCGTCGACGGCGGCCGGATCGCCGCGATAGTCAAGGAGGGCGCGGCGGCGGGCTGCCAGCGCCCCACCGCCCGGCGCGTCCTGGACGCCGAGGGCCTCGCCCTGTCGCCCGGCTTCATCGACATGCACGCGCACTCCGACCTCGCGCTGCTCCGGGACCCGGAACACACCGCGAAGGCCGCGCAGGGCGTGACCCTCGAAGTCCTCGGCCAGGACGGCCTCTCGTACGCGCCGGTCGACGACCGCACGCTCGCGGAGGTCCGCCGGGCGATCACCGGCTGGAACGGCGACGGTTCGGATATCGACTTCGACTGGCGCACGGTCGGCGAGTACCTGGACCGCCTGGACCGCTCGCACGACGGCCAGGGCATCGCGGTGAACGCGGCGTACCTGATCCCTCAGGGCACGGTCCGGATGTACGCGGTCGGCTGGGACGACCGCCCAGCAACCGAGGCCGAGCTGGCCCGGATGCGGCAACTGGTCGCGGAGGGCATGGAGCAGGGCGCGGTGGGCATGTCCTCGGGCCTGACGTACACGCCGGGCATGTACGCGAAGGACGCGGAACTGACCGACCTCTGCAAGATCGTCGCCCGCTACGCCGGTTACTACTGCCCGCACCACCGCTCGTACGGCGCCGGTGCGCTCCAGGCGTACGAGGAGATGGTCGCCCTCACCCGTGACGCGGGCTGCGCGCTGCACCTGGCGCACGCGACGATGAACTTCGGCGTGAACAAGGGCAAGGCCCCGGACCTCCTGTCCCTCCTGGACGAGGCACTCGCCGGCGGCTCGGACATCACCCTGGACACGTACCCCTACACGCCGGGCTG
The DNA here is from genome assembly GCF_042718575.1 of Streptomyces sp. NPDC058579. Classification (NCBI taxonomy): domain Bacteria; kingdom Bacillati; phylum Actinomycetota; class Actinomycetes; order Kitasatosporales; family Streptomycetaceae; genus Streptomyces; species Streptomyces sp. NPDC058579. The sequence goes on along the minus strand of NZ_JBHXPI010000040.1, from coordinate 12,731 downwards.
CACGACCCTGATGGCGATGCTCCCGAGCTGGGCGGCGGAGGGCGGCCCGGAGGCGCTGCTGACCCGCCTGAAGGACGACGAGACGGCGGAACGGATCCGCCACCACCTGGAGGAGATCGGCTCGGACGGCTGCCACGGGGTGCCGATCGAGTGGGACACGATCGAGATCTCGGGGGTCAGCGACCCGGGCCTGGCGTCGTGCGTGGGCAAGACGATCGCCCAGTCGGCCGAGATGCGCGGCGAGGCCCCGTGGGTCACGGCCCGCCGCCTCCTGATCGACGACCGCCTGGGCTCGACGATCCTCCAGCACGTCGGCCACGAGGAGAACGTCCGCACGATCATGCGCCACCGGGTGCACACGGGCGGCTCGGACGGCATCCTCCAGGGCTTCAAGCCCCACCCGAGGGCGTACGGAACGTTCCCGCAGTACCTGGGCAAGTACGCACGCGAGGAGGGCGTCCTCTCCCTGGAGGAGTGCGTCGCCCACCTGACCTCCCGCCCGGCCGCCCGCCTCCGCCTCCCCGACCGCGGCCTGATCCGCGAGGGCTACGTCGCGGACCTGGTCCTCTTCGACCCGACAACGGTCGCGGCCGGCTCGACGTACGACTCCCCCCGCACCCTCCCGGTGGGCATCCCGCACGTCCTGATCGACGGCAAGTTCGTGATGGAGGACGGCAAGCGGACGACGACCCTGGCGGGCAAGTCGATCCGAAGGACACCGACCCCCTGACCGCACCAGGCGGGTCCGCGCCCCGCGCAGCCCGCCGACACCCGGTCCCGACAGCGCCGCCCCCACGCCCGATGGGGCACCCCCGCTCCCCACCCCTGGGGGGCGGGGCCCCCGGCCGTCTCCCCGCCGGTGCGGGCACATGTCCCGCCCCGCACCCCCCGTGTGGGCGATCGCCCCGCCCCCGCCCGCTCCCGTGCGGGCAGCCGTCCCGCCCCTACCCACCCCCGTGTGGGCAATCGTCCCGCAGGGCGGGACGGGTGGGCACACGGGACGGCGCCCTTACGGGCGCGTCCGCTCCAGGTCCCCGCCCACCACGGGTCCGGCGCCCACCGCCAGGCGCGCCCACAACGACCGCCGCACCCACACGAGCCCCGCCGCCAGCACGACCCCGGCGGCCACGAACCCGTACCACGGGGTGGATCCGGACGGAGCGGTCTCGTAGACCAGCGCGGCCGACAGGACGGCCAGTACCTGCCCCACCCGCGTGTCCCAGGCCGTCACCGCCACCGCGCACACGCCCCACAGCAGGTACCAGGGCTGCACCATCGGCGACAGCGCGACCAGCGCCACCAGCGAAAGCCCCAGCCCCAGCACCGGGTCGATCCGGCCCTTCCACGCCCGCCAGGCGAGCACCAGGATGATCGCCGCCGCAGCCGCGAGGCCGAGCTTCTGCATGACCGCCTTCACCGGGTCCGGGTCGTCCCCGAGCAGCAGCCCGAGGCCCAGCCCGACATCACTGGTCACCGACAGCGCGGTATGGATCGCCCCGGCGACGCTCTGCGTCCGCAGCCACCCGAACCCGGTCCCGGCCGCCACCGTCGCGCCGACGGCCACCGCCCCCGCGACGACCCCGGGCCCGACGAGCCCCTTCGCCACACCCCGTACGCGCCCGCCGGACGCACGCGCCACCATCACGCCGATGAAGAGCAGGGCGACCGCCGCCGGCGACTTGACCATCATCGCCAGCCCCACCAGCACGCTCCCGAGCACCCACCGCCCCCGCGTGGCCAGCAGCACGCCGCCGAGCATGAGCCCGATCATCAGCCCGTCGTTGTGCATCCCGCCCACGACGTGGATCAGCAGCAACGGGTTCAGGACCGCGAGCCAGAGCGCCCCGCTCTCACCCCCGCTCCCGAGACCGCGCCCACCCGCAAGCCCCCGCACCGCCCACACGATCAGCGCCAGCGCGCCCAGCGCGAGCAGCCGCATCCCGAACACCGCCGGGACGACCGCCCCGCCCGTCACCTTCACCACGGCCTGCGCGAGGACCAGGAAGACCGGCCCGTACGGCGCCGGGGTGTCCGTCCAGTGCCCCCCGACGCTCCCCGCCGCCTCCACACCGAGGTCCCCCGGCCCCAGGACCGACGGCCCGGCCCCGTACACGTCATACCCCTCCAGGACCATGGCGCCCTGGGCGATGTAGCTGTAGACGTCCGCGCTGTACAGCGGAGGCGCGAGCACCAGCGGCGCGCACCACCACCCCAGGGTCACCAGGACTCGGTCCCGCTCCCCCCGCGCCAGCAGCACCCCGTACCGCCCCCACGCCGCCACGAGCAGCGTCAGCCCCAGGTACGCCAGGACCGCGCCCGCCACCGTCGCCGCCGACCCTCGGGCGGCCCACAGCCCCCACGGCTCCGGCCGGTCCGGCAGCGTCCCGGCGGCGTAGCCGCCCACGGCGACGGCGAGCGCCCCGACGGCACCCGCCCACCTGCACGCCGAAACACCGACCGAGCGACTGAAAACCCACATGACGCGCCAACCTACCCGCCCTCCCGTCCCACCCCGATTCCGCCCGACGTGTCCCAAAACACGAGGCGCCCCGCGCGACCCCGCCGTAAGCTCTCGGCATGCAGGTGATCCAGTCCACGAAGCTCGCCAACGTCTGTTACGAAATCCGGGGCCCGGTGCTCGAAGAGGCGATGCGGCTCGAGGCTGCCGGTCATCGCATCCTCAAGCTCAACACCGGAAACCCGGCCGCGTTCGGCTTCGAGTGCCCGCCGGCGATCCTCGAGGACGTCCTGCGCAACCTGGCCGACGCGCACGGTTACGGCGACGCGAAGGGCCTGCTGTCCGCCCGCCGCGCGGTGATGAGCCACTACGAGACCAAGGGCATCCCGCTCTCCGTCGAGGACATCTACCTCGGCAACGGCGTCTCCGAGCTGATCCAGATGTCGATGCAGGCGCTGCTCGACGACGGCGACGAGGTGCTCGTCCCCGCCCCGGACTACCCGCTGTGGACGGCCTCGGTCTCGCTGGCCGGCGGCACGGCCGTGCACTACCGCTGCGACGAGCAGTCGGACTGGATGCCGGACCTCGCGGACATCGAGCGGAAGATCACTGACCGCACCAAGGCGATCGTGATCATCAACCCGAACAACCCGACGGGCGCCGTCTACGACGACGAGATGCTCCGCTCCCTCACGGAGATCGCCCGCCGGCACAACCTGGTCGTCTGCTCGGACGAGATCTACGACAAGATCCTCTACGACGGCGCCACGCACACCCCCACCGCCGCCATCGCCCCCGACCTGCTCGTCCTCACCTTCAACGGGATGAGCAAGAACTACCGGGTGGCCGGCTTCCGCTCCGGCTGGCTCGCGGTCTGCGGGCCGAAGGCGCACGCCTCCTCGTACATCGAGGGCCTGACGATCCTCGCCAACATGCGGCTCTGCGCCAACATGCCGGCGCAGCACGCGGTGGCCGCCGCCCTGCAGGGCCGGCAGTCGATCGAGGACCTGGTGCTGCCGGGCGGGCGGCTCCTGGAGCAGCGGGACGTGGCGTACGACCTGCTGACGCAGATCCCGGGCGTCACCTGCGTGAAGCCGAAGGGTGCGCTGTACCTGTTCCCGCGGCTCGACCCGAGCGTCTACAAGGTCAAGGACGACCGTCAGATGGTCCTCGACCTGCTGCGGGCCGAGAAGATCATGGTGGTCCACGGCACCGGGTTCAACTGGCACGAGCCGGACCACTTCCGGATCGTCACGCTGCCGAACGCCATCGACCTGGCGGACGCGGTGACCCGCATCGGCACGTTCCTGGACGGCTACAGCCAGCCGTAACCACCCGGACCACACCACCCCCGCCCCTTCAGACCACACTCAACTTTAGATTGAATCTAAGCTAGGATGGCTCCAGACACTCAGGAGGCCATCCCATGTACGAACCGATCCGCGCGAAGTCGGTCCACCGGATGGCCGACGACGACCAGAACGCGTACCCGCACCGCTCCCGCGAGGAGGAGCTGGACATTCAGCTCGCCGGACACCTCGCCGCCCTGCTCGCCGTCACGGACGAGCTCGGCGACACGGAGGCCGGCGATCTCATCGCCCGCCAGGTCGCACGCCTTCGCGGCGCGCCGCCGGCCAGGCACGCGGGACTGAGCGGCTCGAACACCCCGTCGCTGCACCAGCGCGCCCACACCCTCGCGGGCCGCGCCCTGGTCGTCGCCGCCTCCCGGGCCGACACGGCCTCCGCGATCCTCGCCGCCGAGCGCATGGACGCCCACTCCGAGGCCCTGACCACCCCCGAGCCGCTGCTCACCACCCCCTGACGGCCCCGGTCCGCGCGCGCCAGGGCCGCGCGGACCGGGCGCCACCACACTCCGCCGCAGCCGAGCACCGCCCAAGCTCGTGCCCACCCCGGGTCCGCCCCCTGACCCGCACCCCCCAACTCCTCGCCCCCACACACCAGTCCACCACACTCCGGTTCCGTACCGGGATCACCACTTCACTCTCCGTACACCCAACTCCCCCTGGAATGTGGGCTTCCGCGAGCAATCTGCCCCCGTGAGACGCATCCTGGGAATCGTCCTGGCCGTCCTGCTCCTGGGCGGCGTGGCCGCCGTCCTCGTAGTGGGCGGCGACAAGGACAAGGGCACGGCAACGAAGACCGTGCGAGGAGTGATCGGGTCGGAGAAGGCGGAGTTCTTCGCCGACCCCAAGGTGGTGCAGGCCCTGGCCGACGAGGGTCTCACCGTGCGGACGGAGACCTCCGGGTCCTGGGACATGGAGGAACTGCCCCTCAAGGGCTACGACTTCGCGTTCCCGTCCTCCAAGGCCCCCGCCGACGAGCTGCGCGCCAAGAACGGGGTGAAGACCGCCGCGCTGCGGCCCTTCTACTCCCCGCTCGTCGTCGTCGCCCACCGCGGCGCCGCCGACGTCCTCGCCGACAACGGCCTGGTGGCCTTCAGCCCCGGGGGCCAGACCGGCACCCTGCGCATGGAGCCGTACCTGAAGGCCGCGCGGGCCGACCGGACCTGGCAGCAGCTCAAGGGCTCGGCCGGCCGGCCGGAGCTGAGCGGCACGTTGTTCATCACCTCGACCGACCCCGTCGCCTCCAACTCCGGCGCGCTCTACCTCGCCGCCGCGAGCTTCGTCGCCGACGGCGGCAGGGTGGCCGGGGACAAGGCCGACGTGCGCCGAACGGCCCCGCTGATGCGCAAGCTGATCCAGGTCCAGGGGGCCCAACAGTCCGGCTCCGACGCCCCGTTCCGCGACTTCATCAGCGGCGTCGGCAACCAGCTGGTGCTCGTCTACGAGTCCCAGGTCGCCTCCCAGCTCCTCGCGAAGCGACAGATGGGCGACCTGGTCGTGCTCTACCCGGACACCACGGTGATCAGCGACCACACGGTCGTACCGCTCACCGACGCCGGTCGCGAACTCGGTGAACTCCTCACCAACGACAAGGAGTTGCGCGAGCTCGCGGTGCGCCACGGCTTCCGCCCGCAGGGCGCCGCCGCCGAGTTCACGGCCGCGACCGCGGACCTCGCGGACCGCATCAACCAGAATCTGACCGGGGTCCGCCAGGCGCCCGTGCCCACCAGCGAGGTGCTGCACGACATGGCGCGCCGGGCCCGCAACCAGGGGGACACCGCATGACCACGCCCGACCCTCGCATCAGCACGCCCCACGACCCCGGCACCGCCCAGCTGATCCTGACCCCGCCCGAGCCGGTGCCCCCGGTCCGCGCCGAGCAGGCCTCGGGCCTCGTGCCGCTGGACGAGTCGGTCCGTACGGAGATGAGCCGGCGCGCGGTCGAGTACGTCGACTCGCTCGCCGGGCTCGACACCCGCTCGCCCGAGTTCGCGGGCCGCATCGGGGAGATCGCGGCCCTCGGGGCCGGCGAGATGCGCAGCGCGGCCGCCCAGTCGAACCGGATGCTCGACCGCACGGTCCGCTCGCTGAGCGAGGGCGGCGGCGACGCGCAGTCCCGGGTCGGTTCCTCGCTCGTCGAGCTGCGCCGCACCGTCGAGGACCTCGACCCCCGGGACACCCCGGGCAAGGGCGCGCGGAAGTTCCTGTCCAGGCTGCCCGGCGGGAACAAGCTGCGCGACCACGTCGCCAAGTACGCCTCCTCGCAGGGCACGTTGACGAAGATCGTCGGTACGCTCCGCGGCGGTCAGGACGAACTGCGGCGCGACAACGCGGCGTTGCAGACCGAGCGGGGCCGGCTCTGGGAGACCATGGGCAAGCTCCAGGAGTACGCGGTGCTCACCGAGGCCCTCGACGCGGCCGTCGAGGAGCGGATCACGCTGACCCCGGACCAGACGGCCGCGGACGCGCTCCGCTCCGACGTGCTCTTCCCGGTCCGCCAGAAGCACCAGGACCTGCTGACCCAACTCGCCGTCTGCGCGCAGGGATACCTGGCGATGGACGTGGTCCGGCGCAACAACGACGAGCTGATCAAGGGCGTCGAGCGGGCGGCCACCACCACGGTCTCGGCGCTGCGCATCGCGGTCATGCTGTCCTCCGCGCTGGAGAACCAGCGCAAGGTCGCCGAGCAGGTGAACGTGCTCCGCTCGACGACGGAGGACCTGATCCGCGGCAACGCGGAGATGCTGGCGACCCAGAGCGGCGAGATCCAGCGCATCGCGGCCGACCCGGCGGTGGGCGCGGAGACGCTGCGCACGGCGTTCCAGCAGATCTACCGGACGCTCGACGCGATCGACACGTACAAGGTCCAGGCGACCGAGTCGATGGCGGCCACGGTCGAGTCCCTGACCGCCGAACTCCAGTCGGCCGGCGCGTATCTGGCCCGTACCCGCCGCACGAGCGCCCTGGAAGGCGGCCTCGAATGAGATCCACCAGCCGAGGTCTCCCCCGAGGCCTCCCCCGCGGCACGAGATCCCTCCCCCGCCGCGCCGCGTCCACCGCCGCCGCCCTCCTGGCCGCCCTGTCCCTCGCCGCCTGCACCGCCGACGGCGGGGGCAGCGGAAGCAGCAACGGCGGCGGCACGGGGAAGGGAGGCGAAGCCGGCGCCCCCTACACCCTCCGCGTCCTCGCCTCCTCCGAGCTCTCCGACATGGAGCCCGTCCTCGAAGAGGCCCGGAAGAAGACCGGGGTCACCGTCGAGCCGACGTACGCCGGCACGCTGGACGCCGTCGAGCGGATCGCGTCCGGCGCGGCGGAGAAGTCGTACGACGCGGTCTGGCTCTCCTCCAACGACTACCTGCGGCTGCGCCCCGACACCGCGAAGCGGATCACCGCCGAGACGCCGATCATGACCTCCCCCGTCGCGCTCGGCCTGCGCCCCGAGAAGGTGAGCGCGCTCGGCTGGGATCCGGCCAAGGTCACCTGGTCGCAGATCCACAAGGCCGTCGCGGAGAAGAAGCTCGGCTACGGCATGACCGACCCGGCCCGCTCCAACTCCGGCTTCTCCGCCCTGGTCTCGATCGCCTCGGGCCTCTCCGGCGCGCAGTCGGCGCTCACCGAGCAGAACGTCACGGCGGCCACGCCGAAGCTGAAGGAGTTCTTCGGCGGCCAGAAGCTGACCTCCGGTTCCTCCGGCTGGCTGGCGACCGCCTGGTCGCGCCGCGAGGACGTCGACGCGCTGATCAACTACGAGTCGGTGCTGCTCAGTACGGGCAAGGAGCTCACGGTCGTCCGCCCGGCCGACGGTGTCGTCACCGCCGACTACCCGTTCACCCTGCTCACCGCGGCGAGCCCGGACGCCAAGCAGGCGGCCGCGCGCCTCACCGCCCACCTCCGCACCCCCGACGCCCAGCGGCTGATCACCCAGCGGACACTGCGCCGCCCGGTGGTCCCCGGCGTGGAGCTCGCGAAGCCGCTCGCCGCCGACCAGCGCCGCGAACTGCCGTTCCCCGGCAGCCGCGCCGTCGCCGACGGCCTCCTGGACGCGTACGAGAACAAGCTCAGGCGCCCCTCGCGCACGGTCTACGTCCTCGACACCTCGGGCTCCATGGAGGGCGAGCGGCTCGCCCGGCTGAGGTCCGCGTTCGCCGAGCTGACCGAGGACTTCCGGGACCGCGAGACGGTCACCGTGATGCCGTTCGGCAGCTCGGTGAAGCGGAACGAGGTCCGCACGTACACGGTCGACCCGGCGGCTCCGAAGAAGGCCATCGGCGCGATGCGCGCCCAGGCGAACGGGCTTTCCGCCTCGGGCGGTACGGCGATCTACTCCAGCCTGGAGGAGGCGTACGAACACCTCGGCACCGGCCGCGGCGGCGCCGACACCTTCACCTCGATCGTGCTGATGACGGACGGCGAGAACACCGACGGCGCACCGGCCGCCGCGTTCGACGCCTTCTACCGGGACCTCCCGCCCGCCCAGAAGCGGACGCCGGTCTTCCCGATCGTCTTCGGGGACTCCGACCGCGCGGCCCTCGACCACATCGCGGGCCTCACCGGCGGCCGGCTCTTCGACGCCACCAAGGGCTCGCTGGACGGCGCCTTCGAGGAGATCCGTGGCTACCAGTAATCCGGTCGTGCGGTACCTGGAGTCCCGCAAGAACCTCACCGGCAGCGCCTGCGGCATCGCGGGCCTCGCCCTCTCCTTCACCGGGGCGGCCGGCTCACTCTGGCCGCTGATCGTGGTGGCGCTGTACGCGGCGGGGGCGCTGATCGCCCCGCCCGAGCGGACGCCGCCCCCGCCGTTCCCGAACGCGGAGGAGCAACTCGACGCGCTGCGCGCGGACTTCGCGACCCTGCGCGCCTATCTGGCCGAGGTCGAGCTGCCGTCGGCCGCGGCCGGCCGCCTCACCGACCTCGACACCCTCTTCGAGGCGCTCTTCGAACCGGGCTGGGTCAGCGACCCGGAGCACCTGCACATGCTGGCGCGCGCGGTGCGCCAGGACATCCCGGAGGCGGTGGACACCTTCGTACGGACCCGCTGGTGGCACCGGGTCACGCCGGGTTCGGAGCCGCCCGAGTCCCACCTAGAACGGCAACTGGACGCGCTGCACGAGGAGGCGGGCCGGATCGCCGCGGCCCTCCAGGACGCGGAGTCGATCCGGCAGGAGGCGCACACCCGCTACCTGGAGGAACGCGGCAAGTCCTGACCTGACAGGGCACGGGCGGCACCTTCAGCCGCCGCTACCGCCGCCACGAGCAGTTCGACACCTCGATGACCACCGTCGCCCCGGTCCGGCGCACCGCGATCCTCGCGCTGCACGGCGGTGGCATCGAGATCGGCACCAGCGAACTCTGCCTGGGCATCGCCGGATACAGCCCCAGCGACCCGGACGGCGCCCCGATCCTGCCGACCGTGCACGACTACTGGATGTTCGAGGGCCTGCTCAAGGCCGACAACAAGGACCTGCACGTCACCTCGAAGAACTGCGACGACCACGTCGCACTGTCGACGGCGGCGAGCCACCTCAACGTCCTCAGCCTGCACGGCTGCCAGTTCGACCAGCTGAAGCTGCCCACCTCCACCTTCCCGCCCACCGGCGACCGGGAGGTGGCCGTCGTCGGCGGCCGCAACAAGGCCTTCCGCACCGCGCTGGTGAACGAGCTGAACGCGGCGGGCTTCGTGGCGATCGACTCCCTCGCCCCCCAGTGGGCGCCGCTGCTCACGGAGTTCAACGGCGACCACACGGCGAACCCCTGCAACAAGACGATGCTCGGCATGGGCGCACAGCTGGAGCTCACGACGGAGCTGCGCAAGGGCCTGTTCGGCGACCCCAGCAGCCGGGGCGGCCGGGCGGCGTCCTGGAACGAGAACGGCAAGTTCGTGCTGTTCCGCGACGCCTGCCGCCGCGCGATCGCGACGGTCGAGGCCGGCCAGCCCCTCCTGTAACGGAACATGCACCGGCCCCCGGAGCCGTGAGGGGGCTCCGGGGGCCGGTGCGCATCGTGACGAGCCGTTCGTGACCCCACTGGTCAGGGCGGCGTTTCGGGGCGGCCCGCCACGCGTCTCGGGTCGTACCTCAGCGGGTACGGGGCTCAGCCCAGGCGCTCGACCAGCGCGCGGTACTCGTCCCACAGCTCCTTCGGCGTGTGGTCGCCGAAGGTGTTCAGGTGCTCGGGGACCAGAGCGGCCTCCTCGCGCCAGACGTCACGGTCGACCTTGAGCAGGAACTCCAGGTCCTCCGCCGGCAGGTCCAGGCCCTCGGTGTCGAGCGCCTCGGCGGTCGGCAGGATGCCGATCGGGGTCTCGACGCCCTCGGCCTTGCCCTCGAGGCGCTCCACGATCCACTTCAGGACGCGGCTGTTCTCGCCGAAGCCGGGCCAGACGAACTTGCCGGCCTCGTTCTTGCGGAACCAGTTGACGTAGTAGATCTTCGGGAGCTTCGCGGCGTCCGCGTTGGCGCCCACCTTGATCCAGTGCGCCATGTAGTCGCCCATGTTGTAGCCGCAGAACGGCAGCATGGCGAACGGGTCGCGGCGCAGCTCGCCGACCTTGCCCTCGGCGGCGGCGGTCTTCTCGGAGGCGACGTTCGCTCCGAGGAAGACACCGTGCTGCCAGTTGAACGACTCGGTGACCAGCGGGACGGCGGAGGCGCGGCGGCCGCCGAAGAGGATCGCCGAGATCGGCACGCCCTTCGGGTCCTCCCACTCCGGCGCGATGGTCGGGCACTGGCCGGCCGGGACGGTGAAGCGGGCGTTCGGGTGGGCGGCCGGCGTCTCCGACTCCGGCGTCCAGTCGTTGCCCTTCCAGTCGGTGAGGTGCTTGGGCAGCTCCTCGGTCATGCCCTCCCACCACACGTCGCCGTCGTCGGTGAGCGCGACGTTGGTGAAGACGGAGTTGCCCCACAGGGTCTTCATGGCGTTGGCGTTGGTGTGCTCGCCGGTGCCGGGCGCGACGCCGAAGAAGCCGGCCTCGGGGTTGATCGCGTAGAGGCGGCCGTCCTCGCCGAAGCGCATCCAGGCGATGTCGTCGCCGATGGTCTCGACCGTCCAGCCGGAGATCGTGGGCTCCAGCATGGCGAGGTTGGTCTTGCCACAGGCGGACGGGAAGGCGGCGGCGACGTACTTCGACTCGCCCTGCGGCGGGGTGAGCTTCAGGACGAGCATGTGCTCGGCGAGCCAGCCCTCGTCACGCGCCATGACGGAGGCGATGCGCAGCGCGTAGCACTTCTTGCCGAGCAGGGCGTTGCCGCCGTAGCCGGAGCCGTACGACCAGATCTCGCGGCTCTCGGGGAAGTGCGAGATGTACTTGGTGGAGTTGCAGGGCCACGGCACGTCCTCCTGGCCCTCCGCCAGGGGGGCGCCGAGGGTGTGGACGGCCTTGACGAAGAAGCCGTCGGTGCCGAGCTCGTCGAGGACGGCCTGTCCCATGCGGGTCATGGTGCGCATGGAGGCGGCGACGTACGCGGAGTCGGTGATCTCGACGCCGATCGCGGAGAGCGGCGAGCCGACGGGGCCCATGCAGAAGGGCACGACGTACATGGTGCGGCCGCGCATGGCGCCGCGGAAGATGCCTTCCTCACCCGCGAAGATGGCCTTCATCTCCGCCGGGGCCTTCCAGTGGTTGGTCGGGCCCGCGTCCTCTTCCTTCAGGGAGCAGATGAAGGTCCGGTCCTCGACGCGCGCGACGTCGGACGGGTCGGAGGCGGCGTAGTACGAGTTCGGGCGGAGCGTCGGGTCGAGCTTCTTGAAGGTGCCCTTGGCGACGAGCTCCTCGCACAGGCGCTCGTACTCGGCCTCGGATCCGTCGCACCAGACGATGCTGTCCGGCTGCGTGATCCCGGCGATCTCGTTCACCCAGGCGACCAGTTCCTGGTGCCGGGTGGGGACTGCGGTGGTGGGAGCCGCGTTGTCGCGCGCCACGATTGCTCCTTGATGAGGGGTTTAAGTTGTCTGCCCCGTGGGGGCTGCGACCCGGATGCGTCGTAGCTGCTCATCCGGTGCCGACCACACTCATTTGATCATCCGACGCATACGCCCATATGTCCAGAGGGCCGCACACGTGAGCATCGCCACTCATATCCGGGACCTACGGTTGCGTAGGTAGCATTCGTCTCATGACTTCTGCCGCGCCGGACGTGCCGGACGTGACCCGTACCGATCCCACCCCGTCCCTCCCGGCGCACGCGCTGAAGCCGCGGCTGCGGGGCTGGCTGCACGCCGGCATGTTCCCGGCGGTGATCATCGCGGGCCTCGTCCTCGTCGCCCTCTCCGACTCGCCCCGCGCCCGGATCGCCTGCGGTGTGTACGTCATCACCGCCTGCCTGCTCTTCGGCATCAGCGCGCTCTACCACCGGGGTAACTGGGGCCCGCGCGGCGAGGCCGTCCTACGACGCCTGGACCACGCCAACATCTTCCTGATCATCGCGGGCACCTACACCCCGCTGACCCTGCTGCTCCTCCCCGACTCGACCGGCCGCCCGCTGATGTGGGCGGTCTGGGTCGCCGCGGCGGCGGGCATCGCCTTCCGGGTCTTCTGGGTCGGCGCCCCTCGCTGGCTGTACACGCCCTGCTACATCGCGATGGGCTGGGCGGCCGTCTTCTTCCTGCCCGACTTCATGCGGGCCGGCGGCATCGCCGTCCTCGTCCTGGTCATCGTCGGCGGACTGCTCTACAGCGCGGGCGGGGTCATCTACGGCATCAAGCGCCCGAACCCGTCCCCGCGCTGGTTCGGCTTCCACGAGGTCTTCCACTCCCTGACCCTCGCGGCCTTCATCGTCCACTACGTAGGCATCTCCCTGGTCGCCTACAAGGCCTAGGTGTATTGACCCGCAGGGTTGTTGACGCGGCTGATGGGCGGGTGTCCGTCGAGTGCGGTGTGGCAGCGGTGGTGGTTGTAGGTGTGGAGGAAGGCT
>NZ_JBHXPI010000039.1:36654-66633 GCF_042718575.1 Streptomyces sp. NPDC058579 | reverse complement strand
CCCCGGAACCGATCGGTTCCGGGGCGCCCCTTCTTGGTGTTTCGTAATTCTCAGATCCGGACCTGGACGGCGCCGGAGAAGCGGTCGTGGAGGCCGCGGCCGTCGCGGTCCCAGATGAGGGCCGGGATGGCGAGGCAGACGAGCACGCTGCGCAGGAGCACGCGCAGGATGCCGAGCCGGCCGCCGGTCACCGAGGCGACCCGGAGGCCGAAGATCCGCTTGCCCGGGGTGGAGCCGATGGTGCCGACCGTAAGGACGCTCAGGACCAGCAGGATGACGAGCGCCCAGTTGCCGGTCGCCTGGCTGTAGCCGTCCGTGACCAGGCCGTATGCGATCACCATGCAGAGGGCCCAGTCGACCACGAGGGCTCCGATCCGGCGGCCGGGGCGGGCGATCGAACCAGGTCCCTCCTCGGGGAGCCCGAGCTGCTGACCGCGGTAACCGAAGTCGACGCCTGCGTTCTCGGCCGCCGCGCGGGGGCCGGACAGCCATGATCCGAGTGCTTCCCTGTTGTCCACGCGTCCACGGTACTGTGCCCGTTTTTGATCAGTTCGGCCCGGGTGGCCGGGGAGCGCCGAGGAGCGGACCCGCACCCGGGCCGGTTAACTTGGGCGAAACAAATGGGTCACGCTTGAGAAATCCCCCCTGCCTATGGTCGGGTCCAGCGTGTGCCACCGCACTGGCCGCACAAAACGAGCTTGCAACCCCGCCCCTCCCCGGGCCGGGAGTAGGAGGAGTTGGATGTTCCAGAACGCCGACGAGGCCAAGAAGTTCATCAAGGACAATGACGTCAAGATGGTCGACGTCCGTTTCTGTGACCTTCCGGGAGTGATGCAGCACTTCACGATCCCGGCGACGGCGTTCGACCCGTCCGACGAGCTGGCCTTCGACGGCTCGTCGATCCGCGGCTTCCAGGCCATCCACGAGTCCGACATGGCGCTGCGCGCCGACCTGTCGACGGCCCGCCTGGACCCGTTCCGCCGCGACAAGACGCTGAACATCAACTTCTTCATCCACGACCCGATCACGGGCGAGCAGTACAGCCGTGACCCGCGCAACATCGCGAAGAAGGCCGAGGCGTACCTCGCCTCCACCGGCATCGCCGACACCGCGTACTTCGGCCCCGAGGCCGAGTTCTACGTCTTCGACTCCGTGCGCTTCAACACCACGGCCAACGAGGGCTTCTACCACATCGACTCCGAGGCCGGCGCCTGGAACACCGGTGCGACCGAGGACAACCGCGGCTACAAGGTCCGCTACAAGGGCGGCTACTTCCCGGCCCCGCCGGTCGACCACTTCGCCGACCTGCGCGCGGAGATCTCCCTGGAGCTTGAGAACGTCGGCCTCCAGGTCGAGCGCCAGCACCACGAGGTCGGCACGGCCGGCCAGGCGGAGATCAACTACAAGTTCAACACGCTGCTCGCCGCGGCCGACGACCTGATGCTCTTCAAGTACATCGTGAAGAACGTCGCCTGGCGCAACGGCAAGACCGCGACCTTCATGCCGAAGCCGATCTTCGGCGACAACGGCTCGGGCATGCACGTCCACCAGTCGCTCTGGGCCAACGGCGACCCGCTGTTCTACGACGAGACGGGCTACGCGGGCCTCTCGGACACCGCCCGCTACTACATCGGCGGCATCCTCAAGCACGCCCCGTCGCTGCTCGCCTTCACCAACCCGACGGTGAACTCGTACCACCGCCTGGTCCCGGGCTTCGAGGCCCCGGTCAACATGGTGTACTCGCAGCGCAACCGCTCCGCCGCCATGCGCATCCCGATCACGGGCTCGAACCCGAAGGCCAAGCGCGTCGAGTTCCGCGCGCCGGACCCGTCCTCGAACCCGTACCTCGCCTTCTCGGCGCTGCTGCTCGCGGGCCTCGACGGCGTCAAGAACAAGATCGAGCCGGCCGAGCCGATCGACAAGGACCTGTACGAGCTGGCTCCCGAGGAGCACGCGAACGTCCAGCAGGTCCCGACCTCGCTCCCGGCGGTCCTCGACGCCCTGGAGGCGGACAACGAGTACCTGCAGGCCGGCGGTGTCTTCACCTCCGACCTGATCGAGACCTGGATCGACTACAAGCGCACGAACGAGATCGCCCCGATCCAGCTGCGCCCGCACCCGCACGAGTTCGAGCTCTACTTCGACATCTAGACCGCACGGTCGGGCCCGCCCCGACCCTCCGGCCGCTCGACCGAGGCCCCGCCGCTCCTTCCGGAGTGGCGGGGCCTCGGCGTTTTCCCGGTCTCGGTTTGTGCAAGTCCTGTGCGGTGGCCTTCACATGGAGTTTACGATTCCACCGCATTCCATCGCCGCTCGCCGCTCGCCGCCCATCGAGCGTCCCTGCCGCCAGGAGCTCCCATGTACCCGAACCAGCCCGCTCAGCCGTACCCGAACCCCTACGGATCCCAGGCGCCCCCGCCGGTGCGGCGGCGCTGGTGGCAGCATCCGGCGGTGATCATCGTGGCCCTGGTCCTGCTGCCGCCCGCCGGCATCGCGCTGGCCTGGCTGAGCCCGTGGAGCCAGACGAAGAAGGTCGTGGCCACCGTGCTCTCGGGGGTGTGGTTCCTGCTCGCGTTCCTCAGCGATCCGCCGGCGGAGGAGAAGGACGACGCCAAGGCGAAGGCTGCGGCCTCGGCATCGGCGAGCCCCACGCCGACGCCGACCTCCACGCCGACCACCGCCACGCCGTCGCCGAGCCCGGAGCTCGTGATGCCGGACGTCGTCGGCAAGGCGTTCTCGGAGGCGGAGGCCGCCGTGGAGGCCCTGGTCGACGGGGAGTTGCGGGCGGGCAGTGCGTACGCCGATGTCAGCCTGCCCGCGAACCACGCGACCTGGATCGTCTGCTTCCAGGGTCCGGCGGCGGGCGCTCGGCTCGTGCCCGCGTCCGCGGACCCGAACGTCGATCTGGTGGCGCCGGGTACGAAGTGCCCCGCGACCACCGGGACCGCACTGCGCCCCAAGCCGAAGCCGAAGCCGACGGAGTCCCCGAAGCCCAAGCCTCAGCCCCAGCGCACGACCCCGGCTCCGGAGCCCACGCGGGACGAGCCGGACAATGTGTACTACAAGAACTGCACCGCCGTGCGAGCCGCCGGGGCCGATCCGATCCACAGAGGTGACCCGGGCTACGGACGGCACCTCGACCGCGACGGGGACGGCGTCGGCTGCGAGTGAGAAGGCGAGGCCCCGGAGGGCGGGTGCTCTCCGGGGCCTCGGTCGTGCGTCTCGGGTCAGCGGCCGTAGCGGATCAGGGCGCGGACCATTCGGCAGGTGGTGTCCGAGGGCGGGTGGATGCCGGTGAGCTCCGCCGTCGTGCGTATCTTCTCGTTGCTCGCCCGCGCCGGGTCGTGAACGCCCGCGTCGAGCAGGACGATCGCGAGGCGCATGGCCTTCAGGCGGCGGTTGTGGCTCACGTACCACTCGCGGGGGCGGCCCGCGGGGAGCGGCTGCTTCTGGAGGGGCTTCCAGGGTTCGAGGGACGGTGTCCGGATCACGGCGAGTGCCATGGGCGACCTCCTGGCGAATGCGGGGTGCGGGCCCTCCCCGGGACCCTCACCTTCACCCCCTATTTTAGGCGCCCCCACTGACAATCGCCCCTGTTCAGACCGGGTTTGAGGGGTACTGGAGGGGCGCGCGCCGGGTACCGTTGGGGCCATGGAGATCTGGATCAATCCCGCCTGTTCCAAGTGCCGTGGCGCGCTGCATCTGCTCGACGAGGAGGGCGCCGAGTACACCGTGCGGCGCTATCTGGAGGACGTACCGAACCCGGCCGAGATCAGGGGCGTCCTGGAGCGGCTCGGGCTCGAACCGTGGGACATCACGCGGACGCAGGAGGCGGTCGCGAAGGAGCTGGGTGTGAAGGACTGGGCGCGCGACGAGGCGAGCCGTGAGCGGTGGATCGAGGCGCTGTCCGCCCACCCCAAGCTCATCCAGCGGCCGATCATCACCGCCGACGACGGTACGGCCGTGGTGGGACGGACGGATGAGGCGGTACGGGACGCGCTGTCCCGCTGACGGGTCACGCGGTCGTCAGGAAGGCCGCGACGCGCTCGTACGTCTCCGGCGGCGCGCCCGCCGGCAGCGTGTGGTGCGTGGCACCGGCCGGCGTCGCCGTCTCCACGTGCGGGACGGTGGCCCTTGCCCGGGCGGCGACCTCGGCGCTGTCGTGGGCCCGGCTCCGCTCGGCGAGGAGGAGCAGCGTCGGCGGCTTCAGGGCGGCGAGGTCGGCGGGGGTCGGGCGGGGGCCGGTGACCGGGCGGGTGCCCGGGAAGTAGGCGGCCGACGCGAGCAGCTGCCTCCCGCGAGGGTCGAGTTCGGCGCCGCCGCCCGTCTCCCAGCGCAGGAACGCGTCGGTCCGGGCGGGCGTGGGGCGCAGCAGCATGGGCAGGGCGCGGAGCAAGGAACTCGGCCGGGCCTCCTTCGGCCCGCTGATCGACGGAACGGTGGCCCTGCTGCGGGAGTTCGACGCGGGCGAGGTGGATGCCGTACGGCGGTTCCTGACGGGCGTACGGGAGCTCATGGCCCCGGAGGAGCAACGGGGGTAGGGCCTTTCGTTTGGATCAGGGAGCGGACGTCACCTGGGCCTCCGCCTGGGCGAGGATCTCCGTGAGGCGGGCGCCGAAGTGGGCGTCGCAGGGGTGGGGCTTCTCCGTCCGGGCCGACTCGATCAGGGCGTCGATCGCCCGGCCGTACGCGTCCACCGCACCGTCCCAGCGAGGGAGTTCCACCCGGCCCCGTTCGCCGTACAGCGTGAGGGCGGCCTCCGCCGCCTCCGGGGGCGCGGAGAGGGTCAGTGTCGCCGTGCTGCTCGCGCCCGAGGTGTGGCGCAGGACCAGGTGGTGGGTGTCCGCCGGGCCCCGGACGGCGGTCACTTCGGTGACGTCGCCGAGGATCGGGAGGTACGCCGAGAGGACGTGCGGGCCCACGTCCCACAGGCCGCCCTTCTCTCGCCGCCACGGCGAGGCCGCGTACGCGCTCTCGGAGCCGGGCGCGAAGAGCGAGCCCAGCCAGTGCGCCTCGCCCAGGAACCAGCCGCCCGCCGCCGCCTGTTCGTCGATCCAGCGGGCCGTCGGCTCCGCGAAGCGGAGCGTGCAGAAGACGACGGAGGCGACCCCGCCCACGTCCGCGAAGCCGGCGACGTCCCGCGCCGCCTCGACCGTCGTCGCCACCGGCTTGTCCAGGAGCAGATGGCAGCCCATCGCCGCCGCCCGGAGTGCGAGCGGGGCCTGGATGTCCGGGGGCAGCGCGAAGGCGATCGCGTCGCAGGACTCGAGGAGGTCCTCCTCGTCGTCGTACGCCGTCGTGCCGAAGGTGGCCGCCAGTTCGGCCGCGGCCTCGGGCCTCCTGCCCCAGACGCCGGCGAACTCGACACCGGGGTGCGCGGCCAGCGCCGGCGCGTGCGTCCGTGCGGCCCAGGGGCCCGTGCCGAGGAGTCCGATGCGCATCTTCATGGGGCCAGTCTGCCGTGTCCCTCCGACAACGCCCCCGGCGGAAATCCGGTGGCGTCGGCGGCCTCCCCCGGTGTTACGTTGCATCCGCCGGCCGCGGGACTCCGGTGCGACTTCCGGGACCTGCCTTTGAAGCAACGTTTTCGCTGTTCGCTCCCCCATTCCCCGGCCGGCGACCCCACCCCTGCGAGGACCCCATGACGGAGACGTACGCCGACCTCATCGCCGCCGAGGACGTCCTGCTCTTCGTGAATGCCGCCGTCACCTCCACCGGCCAGCGGGAGTTCCGCTCGTCCGCCGGGGAGCAGCGGCTCTCGCTCGCCTTCCTGCACGAGTACGTCCGCGTCAACTACCGCCCCGTGTACGCCGCCGC
This sequence comes from Streptomyces sp. NPDC058579, assembly GCF_042718575.1. Taxonomy (NCBI): domain Bacteria; kingdom Bacillati; phylum Actinomycetota; class Actinomycetes; order Kitasatosporales; family Streptomycetaceae; genus Streptomyces; species Streptomyces sp. NPDC058579. The sequence goes on along the minus strand of NZ_JBHXPI010000039.1, from coordinate 60,816 downwards.
GCTCGCGCTCGACATCAACGACCACAACGCGGCCACGATCGTCGAGCAGCTGCTGCGCACCGCCGGCGAGGCCGGTGGGGCGGACGAGAAGCGGGCGGAGGGGCGGCTGATCGCCGCCCGGCTCGCCGCGCTGCCCCCGCAGCGGGTCTACCGGCTCTTCCGCGCCCTGCGCGCCGCCAAGGTCAACAACCGCCGCACGCGCGCGATCGTCCGCGACTGGCTGGCCGGCCGCGCCGACCTCGGCCATGACGCCGTCAAGTACCGGTCGGGTCTGAAGGCCACCGCCCGCCACACCCACCTCCCCCTCCCCGAGCCCGAGTGCGGCGACTTCCTCTTCGCGCCCGGTCGCCGGGTCCGTTACGAGCACCCCTACCTGGACGCGTTCCGGCGCGCCCACTACGAGCAGCGGGCGCTGTACGAGCTGCCGTTCACCGTCGCCGAGGGGTTCGCGGCCCGGCACGGCGTACCGCGCGAGGTGTTCCTGGAGCGGATCGCGCCCCGGATGACCCGTCTCGAGCGGCTGCGGACGGAGCGGGCGCGCGACCTGACCGTGATGCCGCTGACCAGGCTCGCGCTCTACGTCCTCTCCCTCCCCTTCGGGGAGAGGGTCGCGCGGCGCGAGGAGCTGACGGGTGCGCTGCGGGCAGCGGCGCAGCGCGTGGCGGGGCCGTACGCCGGGACGTGGGGGCGGGTCGCCGCGGTGCTCGACGACAGTTACTCCGCCTCCGGTTCGGCCGTGAAGCGGCGCCGGCCGCTGGCCGTGGCCCTGGGCTGCCACTTCCTTCTCGGCGCGCTCGCCGCGCCGGGGGCGTACACCGCGCACTGGACCTCGGGCGGCACCGATCCGCTGCTCGTACGCCCCTGGGGGCCGACCCCGCTCGGGACGCGGATCCTCGACGCGCTGGAGAGCCCTGACGGCCGCGCCCCCGACCGCCTGGTGATCGTCTCGGACGGCTGGGACAACGCCCCGCCGGGCCTCGCGGGCGAGGTGCTGCGCGTCTGGCGGACCCGGCTCGACCCGGAGCGCCGGACGAGCGCCGTCCATGTGAACCCCGTATACGACGCGGACGGGTTCGACGTGCGCCGGCTCGCGCCGAGCGTGCCGACGGCCGGGATCCGGGACGCGGAGGACCTGGCGGCGCTCGTGGAGGTCGCCCAGTTCGCGGAGGGGCGGACGGGGCTCGTGGAGCTGCTGGCCTATCTGGACCGGCGGGTGGAGCTGTTCCTGAAGGAGGCGCGACGGTGACCCGGATCGATCTGACCGGTCTGGAGGTCCGCCCCGCGCAGGTGTGGGGCGGGGTGCGGCTCGTGCCGCTGGTGCGGGCGGAGCCGGTGGAGGGGCTGCGGCTCCACCGCCAGGTGTACGGATCCCAGGCGTCCGGACCCCAGCCGTACGGAGACACCGGCTGGGACTCCGTCGACCTCGGGGACCGTACGACGTACACCTCGTACATCCCGCACGGCTTCGTCGCGGACTGGTCCGGGGAGGAGCGCGAGGCGGCCGCGTACGGCACCCGGCTCGGGGCCGACGAGCCGCCCGCCGTTCCCGTGCGCCGTACCCACCACCACCGGCTCGCCAAGCGCCGCCGCAAGGACGGGCAGGCGGAGAAGCGGCTGCGCTTCCTGCCCCTGCACCTCGCCCTTGAGGGCTATCTGGCGCTCCACTTCGGCGGCCCGTCCGTCGTCTGGGAGGAGTGGTCCCAGCAGGCGGTCCGCCAGGGGCTTTCGGCGCGCGCCGAGGCGGCGTACGCGGGGTGGAGCGTGCCGGGGCTCGCGGAGGCGCTGCGGATCTTCGAGATCCACCCGGGGCAGTGCGGGCTCATGCTGTACGTCGCCGACAGCCTGGCCGCCGCGTTCGTCGTGCCCCACCCGCGGGACTACCGCGCGCTCCACCCGACGCTGATCGAGGACCTGTACGGGGAGCTGATCCACCAGTACGCCTTCTACGGCGCCGAGGTGCCGGAGTTCACGGCCCGCATCCGGGACGGGGCGGGCTCCGTCCGCACGCTCGCGGATCTGCGGGCGGCGGCCCGGGCGCAGGAACGGTCGTGGGCGGAGGCGCACGACGGGCTCATGGCCCGCGACCTGTTGGAGACCTCGTACTCCTACGAGCGCGTGTATCGGATGGATTCGTACGACCTGTACCGGTTCCTCCCGCCGTTCCTGCGGGGCGGTCAGGAGCAGCACATCGGCGAGCTGATCGCCGACCACAAGGGCCGGACGGTGTACCTGAAGACCTTCCGGCTCTCCGAGAACCAGATCCGGCGCGGCCATCTGCTGCGCCGGCTCGCGGACAGCGACTGGCACCTGGGCCGGACGGCCGAGGCGCTGGGAACCTCGTACGCCGAGCTCGTGCGGCGGGTCGAGAACGCCGGATTCGCGTCGCTGCTCGACGTCCACGCCACCGCACGGCGGGTCCGTGAATCACAGGAAAGCTGAGTAACACGGGGTTCACATTCGGGCAACGACCGGGAAATCCCGTGTTGCCAAGCTGCGCGCAGACAGACACACACACCGCAGCTCTCGCAGCGTCGCGAGCCGCAGCACGCTCCCCGCAGCAGCAGCACGCCAAAGGATGAGGCCCGTGACCTTCAAGGCTGAGTACATCTGGATCGACGGCACCGAGCCGACCGCCAAGCTTCGTTCGAAGACGAAGATCCTGCCGGGCTCGGGCGTCTCTCTGGAGGAGCTGCCGATCTGGGGCTTCGACGGTTCCAGCACGAACCAGGCCAAGGGCCACGCCTCGGACCGCGTCCTCAAGCCGGTCTTCGTCTGCCCCGACCCGATCCGCGGCGGCGCCGACATCCTGGTGATGTGCGAGGTCCTCAACACGGACATGACGCCGCACGACTCCAACACGCGTGCCGCGCTGGCCGAGGTCTACGCGAAGTACGCCGCCCAGGAGCCGATCTTCGGCATCGAGCAGGAGTACACCTTCTTCGACGGCGAGCGTCCGCTCGGCTTCCCGGTCGGCGGCTTCCCGGCCCCGCAGGGCGGCTACTACTGCGGTGTCGGCGCCGACGAGATCTTCGGCCGTGACGTCGTCGAGGCGCACCTGGAGAACTGCCTGCAGGCGGGTCTGGGCATCTCCGGCATCAACGCCGAGGTCATGCCGGGCCAGTGGGAGTTCCAGGTCGGCCCGCTGGCGCCGCTCGAGGTCGCGGACCAGCTGTGGATCGCGCGCTGGCTGCTCTACCGCACGGCCGAGGACTTCAAGATCTCGGCGACGCTGGACCCGAAGCCCGTGAAGGGCGACTGGAACGGCGCGGGCGCGCACACCAACTTCTCGACGAAGGCGATGCGCGAGGGCTACGACGCGATCATCACCGCGGCCGAGTCGCTGGGCGAGGGCTCGAAGCCGCTCGACCACGTCAAGAACTACGGCGCCGGCATCGACGACCGTCTGACGGGTCTGCACGAGACCGCCCCGTGGGACGAGTACTCGTACGGTGTCTCCGACCGCGGCGCCTCGGTCCGTATCCCGTGGCAGGTCGAGCAGGACCAGAAGGGCTACATCGAGGACCGTCGCCCGAACGCGAACGTGGACCCGTACGTGGTGACCCGACTCCTGGTCGACACCTGCTGCGAGGCCCTGGAGAAGGCCGGCCAGGTCTGATCCGCACCCGCATTCCCGTAGGGGCGCCCCACCGTCGAACGGTGGGGCGCCCCTTCGGCATTGCGGCCGGTAAGGGGGTCGTCGCGGGCATTCCCGAGTAGTAGAGTAGGGATATGGCCATCAACCGGAACGACACCGCGACAGGTCGCTTCGACCTCGAGCCGTTCTGGCCTTCCCGCCAGCACCACGACTTCGACCGGTGCTGTCGGCGCGTGCGGAACGCGTCGGCCCTCTAACGCCCCGACCGGGATCTGAACCCGGTCCAGCGGCCTTCGGCCGACGCGCGATCGACGTAGTACGTCTTCGTCTTCTCTCCGTCTCGCGCGAAAGAGCTGAGCTTCCCATGGCCCACACCCAGACCGCCCAGACCGCTTCCCTCACGCCGCTGCGCCCCGGCCGGCACCGACTTCGGGCCGTCGATCCCAACGAGGTCGTCGACCTCTCCCAGGTCGCGGAGTTCCTGCCGCCCGGTGCCACCCTGCTGCCCGCGCCGCCGCACGCGCTGCCGACGCTGCCCGGGCGGCCGCCGATGGTCGGGTATCTCGTGCTGCTGCCCGCCGGCGGGCAGACGACCGGGGCCCCGGTGACCCCCGTCGCCCCGGAGGACGAACAGGGGCCCGTGACGATCGACTCGGCCCGGCGCGTCGCCCACGTCGACGGGGGCGAGATGGACCTCACGTACCTGGAGTTCGAGCTGCTCGCCCACCTCGTCGCCCACCCGCACCGGGTCCACACCCGCGACCAGCTGGTCACGACGGTGTGGGGGTACGGGCACGTGGGCGACGGGCGGACCGTCGACGTCCATGTGGCGCGGCTGCGCCGCAAGCTGGGCGCCGAGCACCGCCACACGATCCAGACCGTGCGGCGGGTCGGCTACAAGTACGCGCCCTGATCAGGCCGCGCGGGACTCCTCGGAGCCCTGTGACCCCTCGGACCCCTGTGCCCCCTGGGACCTCGCCTTCACCCTGGCCACCAGGGCGAGGGTGAGGTCCACGGCCAGGAACGCCAGCAGGCTGAGTCCGAGCATCGGGACGAACCAGCCCACCAGTGCCGTCGCCGCGAGCAGCGGCAGCAGCATGGTCGGCGGAACCTTTCGCCAGGCCCCGCGCGCGACCGGGCGGCCGGGGCGGCGGAGCCACCACATCCGGTAGCCCCAGACGATCAGCAGGATGAGCGCGAGGGCGAGGGCGGCCAGCGCGAGCTGGTTGACCAGGCCGAAGGTCACGCCCATGTGCAGGTCGATGCCGAAGCGGGTGAGCTGGGCGAGCACCGGGTAGTCGGTGAACCGGAGTTCGTCCATGACCGCGCCGTCGGCCGGGTTCACGGCCACCGAGTCGAGGTGCACGGGGAACTGGGCGTCGGTCTCCTTGACGACGTACCCCTTGCCCTCGGAGGGCAGGACGACGGACAGCTTGCCCTCGACGCCCTTCGCTCGGGCCGCCTCCAGCACCTTGTCGATGCCGACGTCCGGGCCCTTGGGGGCGGCCGTGTGGCCGCCCATGTCGTGGCCCTCGTGCTCCGAGGAACCGTCGCCCGCCCCGGCGAGGGTCGCGGAGACGGACGGGGTCGCGCCGCCCAGCTGGTCCTGGACCGCGCCGATGTTCTCGCCCGCGTACCGCGACCAGGTCAGACCGGTCGCGGAGAGCACCACGAGCCCGGCGACCGCCCACAGGCCGACCGTGCCGTGCCAGGAGAGCGTACGGCGGCGGGACTTGGGGCCGCGCTCCGGTACGAAGAGGTCACGGCGGCTCTTGCGGCGCCGGCCGATCCAGAGCGCGAGACCGCCGAGGGCTATCACCCAGAGCCAGCTGGCGGCCAGCTCGCTGTAGTTGCGGCCGAGGTCGCCCAGGTGCAGATCGCGGTGGAGCTCGTCGATCCAGGTGCGCAGCGGGAGCGCGCCGGAGCTGCCGTAGCTGGGGAGCTGGCCCCGGATCTCGGCGGTGTACGGGTCGACGAAGACGGCGAGGGACTTGCCCTCCTCGACGTCGGGGTCGGCCATGAGGACGCGGGTGGTGGCGCCTTCCTCGGCGGAGGGCCAGACGGCGGTGACGGTGCCGTTGGGGTTCACCTTGGTGGCGGCGTGGACCTGCTGCGAGAGCGGCAGGACCTTGTCGCCGACGGGGACCTCCAGCTCGTGCGCGTAGACGATCTTCTCCGCCTGGAAGGAGAGCGCGTAGAGCAGTCCGCTGGCGGCGGCGGCGAGCAGGAAGGGGGCGATGAGGACGCCGGCGTAGAAGTGCAGGCGCAGGACGAGGGGGCGCAGCGCGCTCCAGGTCCCGGGGCGGGTGGCGGTTCTCTCGGGTGGCGCTTCGGCGGATTCCGGGCGCGCGAGGTCGTCGATGGTCATGACTGTCCTAGGAGTCGGTGTCGACAGGGGGAACCGGCCCCCGGGTCAGACGTGTGCTCCGAGGGCGGTGGCGCGGGGTACGGACAGCCGGGGCGGGCCGCGCCGGGAGAGGCTGTGCGCGAGGACGACGTCGTGCGGACGGCGCCGGGTGCGCGGGCGGGGGCGTACGGCCCGAGGCGGCTCGGGCACGCGGACGACCGCGAGCAGCAGGCGCAGCGGGGTGAAGGCGAGCGCGGCGACGGTCCGCGCGAGCGCGAAGAGCGCGGCCTCGCCCCTGGCCAGCCAGACGCCGCAGACGAGGGCGGCGAGGAGGTGGGCGGCGAGCATGCCGAGGGAGGAATGACCCCCGCCGGTGCTCATCGCCATGACCGAATCCATCGCCGGGTCCATGGTCGTGTGCGCCATGACCGGGTCCGTCATGGCGGCGGAGTGGTCCATCGCCGCGTGGCGGGCCGTGCCGCCGCCGTGGGACTGGCCGGTCGAGAAGATCAGGTGCAGCGCCGTCTGGACGGCCGCGAGGCCGCCCGCGATCGCCGCCGGGCCGCGCCGCCGGCCACCCGCCAGCCACGCGATGCCACCCGTGACGGCGAAGGCCGCGTACAGCGAGCCCGCCGGGATCTCGTGCGCAGACATGGACGAATGCCCCACAGCAGCCAATACCACGCAGACGGCCGCGAAAAGCGCGGCTCGCAGGGCGCGTATCGGCGACCGGGAGTCCGTCATGATTCGGCCATGGTGACATCCCGCCGCCGGGAGCGGGAGACCGCCTCCCTCGTCACTCTTCCTGGTCAGCGCATCGAACGAACGTACGTATCGGGTTGGCTGAACGCGTGGGGCTTGTCGTGCGTATGGAGTCCCATGCGACGCACACGAAAACGTTCGACACGCGCGAAACGAGTTGTGGCCGTCTCCGTCGCCCTGCTTCTGGGCGCGGGCGGCCTGGTCGCCGTCAATGTCTACGCCTCCGCGGGCGAGGGCCGGGGCGACCCGCCACCGTCCGAGGCGCGGAACGCGGTCTCGACGATCGACTGTCCCGACGCGGCCGAGGAGCTGACCGACGTACCGGAGGCGGAGCGGGACTCCGTGGACCGTGAACTCGCCGCCCTCGACAGCCAGATCACGGCCGCCTACCAGCGGCTCGCCGACGACAGGGAGCGGGTGGAGAGCGACCCGGACTTCGCCGAGCAGCAGATCCTGACCCCGCTGAAGGACGAGCGGCTCCCTGTACTGCAGCGGATCGGGCAGTCCGTGGACGAGCCGCTCGACGGGCTCGCGCCCTGCACCCTGCGCGCCGACGACGAGCCCAGCGGAGGCGGTCGCGGGGGCAGCGAGCAGGGGCAGTCGGGGAACGGGCCCGAGGCCTCCGACTTCGTCGACATCCAGTCGGTACGCCCCAACGTGAACCTCCCCCAGCAGCGCCGGGGCGGCTCGCGCGGCTCGTTCGTCACCGACTGCGGCCGGAACCAGAACGGCAAGTTCAACCCGGACAACGTCATCGTCGCGCCGGGCGTGAGCAACGGCGCCCACCACATGCACGACTACGTCGGCAACCAGGCGAACGACGCCTTCGCGAGCGACCAGGACCTCGCCCGGGGCCGGACCACGTGCCGCAACCAGGGCGACCGGTCCACGTACTACTGGCCGGTGCTGCGGCTCCAGAACGGCGAGGCCGAGGACGACGCCGACGCTGACGGCGGCGGCAAGGACCAGAACGTGGGCGAGATCCAGACACCCTCGCAGGTCACCCTGAACTTCGTCGGCAGCCCGGTCTCCAAGGTCACGGCGATGCCGCGCTTCCTGCGGATCATCACCGGTGACGCCAAGGCCTTCACCAACGGCGACGCGAACGCCAACGCCTCCTGGTCGTGCACCGGGTTCGAGAACCGTCAGCTGAAGGACAAGTACCCGATCTGCCCGCAGGGCAGCAAGGTCGTCCGGACGTTCCGCTTCCAGAGCTGCTGGGACGGCCGGAACACCGACAGCGCCAACCACCGCACCCACGTGGCCTTCGCCGACCCGGCGAGCGGACGGTGCGGCAAGGGTTTCCGCGCCATCCCCCAGCTCGTCCAGCGGATCGTCTACGACGTGCCGCCCGGCCCCGGCTTCGCCGTCGACTCGTTCCCCGAACAGCTCCACAAGCCGATCACGGACCACGGCGACTTCATCAACGTCTTCGACCAGCGGCTGATGCGGAGGGTGGTGGACTGCGTCAACAGCGGCCGGCGCTGCTCCTAGGACCCGGCGCGCGCCGGGTCCGGGGAAGCCCCGGACCCGGCCCGGCCCGGCAATCCCCCGGCCGTACGCTCGCCGACGCCCGTCGCCCGAGGATCACCGGCGCGTGCGCGGGGGCGTGCGGAGGGACGATCAAGGACTCCGGAAGGACCATGTGGGGGAGCTCGGGCAGCCGAGCCCGGGGCATACGACTCCGTGAACCCACTCTTCATCGGAGCTGCCCGTGAAACGCAACATCCTCGGACTCCTCGCCCCGCCCGCGTTCGCCGCCGCGCTGGTCTTCGCGACCGGCTCCGCGGCCGCGGCACCCAGCGGATACGACCGGTGCCCCAGCGGACACTTCTGTCTCTTCAGCGAATACGACGGCAACGGCGCGATCGCGTCGTTCCGCCTGGGCAGCCCCAACCTCGCCCAGCAGGGCTTCGACGACCTGGCCGCGTCGTACGCCAACCACACCGACAGCGTCTGGTGCACCTACGGCGACTACAACTACAGCAAGGCACAGCTCTACGGCGCCTGGGACGCGAACACGGCAGGGAGCCTGGGCGAACTGCACAGCTTCATCAGCTCGGTACGGCAGGGACAGTGCTGACGAGGAGCGGCTCCGGACAAAGGGGCTAGTGGTGTCCCGTACCCGTGCTCGTACCTGCGTCTGCCCCTGAGGAATGCGTCCCGTGCGGCTCGGTGGTCTCGATGCGACCGCCGAGCCGTTCGCGTACCCGCTCCACCGTCCCCGCCTCGCCCGAGACCGCCCACTTGCGGCCGACGAGGTAGGAACCGCCGTAGTCCTTGGCCTGGTTGAGCCACTCGCGCTGCCCGCGGTCGGTCGCGAAGGTGGTCAGGACGTACGTGCCGTCGTCCGTCGCGCACTTCGCCTGGCGCAGCTCCGTCGCGTCCGTCTGGACCTCCGGGGCGCAGACGGCGCGCTCCGCTATCTGTTCGAGGGTGCCGCTCGCTTCGGCGGGGGCTTCCCCGGGCGCCGACTCGCAGGCCGCCAGGGCGAGCAGGACCGCGGCCACCGCTGCCGTTCGTCGCGTACGCATCAGCATCCGCCCATCCTGCCCGCCCGGTCGCGCCAGGGTGAGCGGAATCCGATCGGTTACGGTTTGGTGGGCTATGCCCGTAGATGTACCGCCGTGAGGGACCTTTCCGGAGGAGTCGACGCCATGCCCGCCATCCCCGCCGCCACCGTCGCCAACCTCCGTGACCTGGGCACCCTCCCCCTCGGCGGGGGCCGCAGTGTGCGCTCGGGCCGGATCTTCCGCTCCGCGCAGCTCGACCGGCTCGACCCCGCCGAGCCCGCCGTGGCCGCGCTCGGCATCCGTACCGTCGTCGACTTCCGCACCGCGCACGAGCGCGCGGACCGCCCCGACCACCTGCCGCCGGGCGGACGGCTGCTCCTCGCGGACGTGCTCGCCGACCATCTCGCCGCCAGCGGCCTGCCGCCCGCCGCCCAGCTGAAGTCCCTCCTGACCGACCCGATGCTGGCCGAGCAGGCCCTCGGCGGCGGCCGGGCCCACGAGGCCTTCGCCCGCACGTACCGGGCCTTCGTGTCGACCGACTCCGCCCGCCTCGCCTACCGGGCGTTCCTCACCGAGCTGGGCGATCCGCGCGGCGGGCCGCTGCTCTTCCACTGCACGGCCGGCAAGGACCGCACCGGCTGGGCGGCCACGATCGTCCTGACGCTGCTCGGCGCGGACGAGAAGACGGTCATGGCGGAGTACCTGTCGGTCAATCCGGCGGTACGGCAGGCCTTCGCGCCGATGATCGAGGGGTTCACGGCCCAGGGCGGCGACCCGGAGCTGGCCCTCGCCCTGATCGGGGTCGTACCGGAGTACCTGACGGCGGCGCTCGACGAGGTCGCGGTCCGGCACGGCTCGATGGAGGCGTACGTAGGGGACGGGCTCGGCGTCCCCGACGAGGTGACGGACGTTATCCGCGAGCGGCTGACGGTGTACGACGTCTGAGGAGCCACACCGGCACACCGGCACACCGGCACACCGGCACACCGAGGTGACCATCGCACCATTCGCTCGTTCTGCTGAATGTGAGCACCCAGGAACTCGACGCCTCCCCCCACGGCTCCCCCCTCGACCCGGTCGATGTCGAGCAGGCCGAGGCGGCGCTCGTCGAGCACTACCAGCGTCTCGTCCGGATCGCGTACCTCGTGCTGCCGCCCTCGCTCGGGCGCAACCGGCGTGTCCTCACGGCGCACGCGCTCGTCCAGGGCTCGCTGCCGCGCCGCCGGACGTCCGGGTCCGGTGTCCCCGGAGCGCGCCGGGCCGAGGACGCCGTCGACCCCGGGTACGCGTACGTGCGGGGCGAGGTGCTGCGGCAGGCGCTGCTCGCGGGGCTGCCGCTGCTGCGCCGGGCGCTGCCCCGGCGGGCGCAGTTCCCGCCGCTGCTGCCGCAGGTGTGGGGGCTGCGGCTGTTCCCGCGCGCCGGCGGCGCCGACGAACTGGCCCTGGACCAGAGGCTCTCCGCCCTCTCGGGACCGGCCCGCGCGGTGTACGTGCTGCGGGGCCTGGAGCGGCAGGGCGACCCGGAGGTGCTGCGGGTGCTCGGGGCGGCCGGGGTGGCACGGGCCGACGCGGCGGCGGCGCTCGCGGAGGCGAACGAGGTGCCCGCGCAGTACGCCCTCCTCGACTCGCCCGAGTTCGATCCCTGCTCGCTCCAGGCCCGGCCGCCGGACCTGATGCGCCGCCGCCAGCACGGCCGGGCCGCGCTCGCCGCGCTCGCGGCCGCCCTGGTGTGCGGGACGCTGCTCGGGCTGCCCGGCGACGGCTGGGGCCCCGGCGCCGCCGCGCCCTCGTACGCGCGCAATCCGGCGGCCGAGGCGGCGCTCGACCCGGCGAAGCTGAGGCGCGTACCGGCCGGGTTCTGGCAGAGCTCGGCGCGGACGGACTTCTCGGTGTGGCCGGTCAGGGGCGCCCTGGCGGACGACCGGGGGCTGCTGCGCCGGGCCCTCGCGGTGTGGGCCAGGCCGGGCCCGTCGGTGCGGTCCTCGGCGACACCGGGGACGCCGGTGGGCCCCCCGATGGGCCCGCCCCAGCTGCTGTACGCGGGCGAGGTGGACGGCTCGCGGATCGTGCTCCTCCACGACGGGCTGCGGGCGGTCCGGTACGCGGAGCCGCGCACGGGGAGCGCCGGGGCGGCCCTGGACTTCGCGCGGACCGACGGCGCGGACCTGGTCGGTTCGGCGGCGCTCGTGCTCTCCCGTACGACGGCCAACGTCCGCTATCTGACGGCGCCTTGGGTACGGGAGACGGCCGTACGGGACCTGCTGGCGCCGGCCAAGGAGCCCTGGCGGCTCGGCCGCGACGCGCACGGGGTGACCGAGCCCCTGCTCAGCCCGGCGCAGGCCGAGGGCTGCACGGCGTGGAACACGCTCCAGGTGCGGGACGCGAACGGGGAGCGGCTGCTGGCCGATCTCGGCGAACTGGCGCCGGCCCGGCTGACCTCGGGGCCGCCCTCGGCGCCGAAGGACGTGACGGGGAAGGACGCGACGGGCAGGGCGGCGCGGGAGATGTGGGCGCGGGCTGCGTGCGGGCTTACGGCGGTCCGCTCGCACGGGGTGCGGTCGGTGAACGCCTGGCCGTTCGCCGAGCAGCGGCTCCCCGAGGACGGGGGCCGGGCGGCCTGGGTGTGCGCGCGGGCGGAGACCTGGCGGGGCAACGGGACCCGGGTGCTCGCCCAGTTCCAGATCCAGGCGCCGAGGGTGGCCGCGGCCGTCGTGGCGCGGGCCGAGGAGTCCCCGGCGTGCGGGGTGCGCGACCCGCGGGTCCTCGCGGGGGTGCTCTGGCAGGCGAAGAGCGGGCACTGGTACGTCCTGGCGGCGGGCAGCGGGGAGTTCGTGTCGCTGCGGACCACGGGCGGGGTGAAGGGCGAGGCGGAGGGCCGGCTGCTCGCGGTACGGGCGAAGGCGGGCGCACGCGCGGACCTCGACGGCACGCTGAGGAACGGGACGCGGGTGGGGGCGCTGCGTTAGCGAACGACGGTCAACGCCTCGGGGTCGAAATCTCGTGCACGACCCTGTTGCCAACTGCTTACCCCTCAGTACATTGACGGCATGTCTAATACGCAGCCTGCACCGGTGGCGTCGGAGCACATCGAACTCAAGGCCCGCAAGGTCTCCTTCGACTGGGAGGAGACCCCGCTCCACTGGGTTCCCGGCGACCCGTTCACGACCCACACCATCAACGTGCTGCACCTGCTGCTCCCGGCCGGCGAACGCTGGTTCGTGCACGTGTACAAGCAGGTGCTCCCGTTCATCACCGACGACCGGCTGCGTACCGACGTCATCGGCTTCATCGGCCAGGAGGCCGTCCACTCCCAGGCCCACGACGACGTGCTCCCGCACCTCAAGAAGCTGGGCCTCGACCCCACTCCGTACACCGCGCAGGTCGACTGGTTCTTCGAGAAGCTGCTCAGCGACCGGACCCTGCCGCCCGGCCGGGCGCGCCGCTGGTGGCTGATGGAGCGGGTGGCGCTGATCGCCGCGATCGAGCACTACACCGCCTTCCTCGGCAACTGGGTGCTGAACGCGGAGGAGTTGGACCGCAAGGGCGCCGACCCGACGATGCTGGACCTGCTGCGCTGGCACGGCGCGGAGGAGGTCGAGCACCGCTCGGTCGCCTTCGAGCTGTTCATGCACCTCGACGGCGGCTACCGGCGCCGCGCCCGCACGTGGGCCACCGCGTTCACCGCGTTGGTCTTCCTCTGGCAGCGCGGTACCCGCTTCTTCATGGAGAACGACCCGACGCTCGTCAACGGCCGTGCCTCAGTGGGCCAGTTGGTCCGCAAGGGCCGGGAGGGCGTGCTGCCGGCCACGCCCGACCTGCTGCGGGCCGTCCCGCGCTACCTCAGCCGGGACTACCACCCCTCCCAGGAGGGGAACACGGCCCAGGCCGTCGCGTACCTGGCCAACTCCCCCGGCGCCAACGGAGGCCGCTGACCATGCCCCGTCTCCGTACCGTCGTCCTGGTCGCCGGGGCCGCGGTCCTCGCCAAGCGCGCCATGCGCCGCCGGATCACCGCCTCCCCGCTCTGGCCGATGCCCGCCCTCGACGAGCCGACCTCCGGCCGTGGCCGGCTCGCGACCGTGACCCGCAGGGTCCTGGTCACCGAGCGCACCGAGCCCGCCGAGGGCGTGGTCCGCCTCCGTCTCGAAGGCACCGGCCTGCCCGCCTGGCAGCCGGGCGCCCACATCGACCTGGTCCTGCCGTCCGGGCTCGTCCGCCAGTACTCGCTGTGCGGCGACCCGGCCGAGACCGACACGTACACGGTGGCGACCCGGCTCATCGAGGACAGCCGGGGCGGCTCGCGCGAGGTGCACGAGCAGCTCCACGTGGGCACGGAGATCGAGATCCGCGGGCCGCGCAACCGCTTCCCGCTCGTCGACGCCCCGGCGTACGTCTTCGTGGCGGGAGGCATCGGCATCACGCCCGTACTCCCGATGCTGCGCGCGGCGGAGGCGGCGGGCGCGGACTGGCGGCTGCTGTACTGCGGGCGCAGCCGCGCGACCCTCCCGTACGTGGAGGAGATCGAGAAGCTGGCCGGCAGCAGGGTGTCGGTGGTCGCCGAGGACGAGTCCGGCCGCCCCGGCCTCGACTTCCTCGCCGGGCTCCCCGAGGAGACGGTCGTGTACTGCTGCGGCCCCGAGGGCCTGATGGCCGCGGTGTCCGCCGCGCTGCCCGAAGGCCGGACCGCGCACCTGGAGCGCTTCTCCCCCGCCGGCGCGGCGGGCGGCGGCCCGTTCGAGGTCGAACTGCGCCGCTCCGGGCGTACGGTGACGGTCGCCGCCGACCAGTCGGTCCTCGCCGCCGTCCGGGGCGCGGTGCCCGGGGTCGCGTACTCCTGCGAGCAGGGCTTCTGCGGCACCTGCCAACAGCGGGTCCTGGAGGGCGAGGTCGACCACCGGGACGAGCTGCTCACGGATGGAGAGCGGCCGGGTTCGATGCTGATCTGCGTCTCGCGGTGCGCCGGGGAACGCCTGGTGCTCGACCTCTAGGAGTCAGGTCAGGGCAGGATCAGCCAGTCGAAGGCGAGGGCGGCCGCGAGACCGCCGACCAGGAGCCAGGTGCCGAGGCGGGTGCGGCCGTTGCGGGAGAGCTCGATCACGACGCCGCAGAGGATCATCGCGAGCCCGTACACGCCGACGACCAGGACGGACGTCCGGCTCGCGAGCCGGACCGCCAGGACCACGGCCATGGCGACCAGCAGAACGGAGGCGGCGGCTATCCGTAGTTGGCGTGCCTGCTTCGGGCTCAAACCGGATGTGCTCATGTCGAGGGAGCGTATCGGACGCCCGTTAGGCTGTTCGCATGACGACCGGAGTGCGCCGCAGGATGGGCGTCGAGGAGCGCAAGCAGCAGTTGATCGGGGTGGCCCTCGAGCTGTTCAGCCACCGCTCCCCCGACGAGGTCTCCATCGACGAGATCGCCGCGGCCGCGGGGATCTCGCGGCCGCTGGTCTACCACTACTTCCCCGGCAAGCAGAGCCTGTACGAGGCGGCGCTGCGGCGGGCGGCGGACGAGCTGGCCGCGCGCTTCCTGGAGCCGCCGCAGGGTCCGCTGGGCGCGCGGCTGCTGCGGGTGATGGGCCGGTTCTTCGACTTCGTCGACGACCACGGCCCGGGTTTCGCGGCGCTGATGCGGGGCGGCCCCGCGGTGGGCTCCTCCACGACGAACGCCATGATCGACGAGGTGCGGCAGGCGGCGTACGAGCAGATCCTGGCGCACCTGGACGTGGAGACCCCCTCGGCCCGCCTCGAACTGGTCGTCCGCTCCTGGGTGTCGCTGGCCGAGTCGACGGCTCTGATCTGGCTGGACGGGCGGCGGGTGCCGCGCGCGGAGCTGGAGCTGCAGCTGGTGCACGACTTCGCGGCGCTGGCGGCGGTGAGTGCGGCGTACGACACGGAGATGGAGGACATCCTGATCCGGATGCTCGCCGACGAGCCGTCGGACGGCCCGTTCGGCGAGCTGGTCACCCGCCTCCTGACCCTGGCACCGAGGGTCCCGGCGCAGGGCACGCGCTAACCGCCGGGTGGGCACCGCCGTGGGGAGGTGCCCACCCGGGTGCCCACCCGGATGAGAGGGATCAGCCGGCCTTGAAGACGGCCACCGTGCGGGACGGGACCGTGAAGGTGCCCGTCGTCGGGGTGTAGGACGCCGACTTCGTCGTGGGGTCCGTGCCCTTCGCCTGGAGCGGGTGGAGGGTGTAGGCCTTGCCCGCCAGGGCCGCGATCCGCTGGGTCTGCTGCTGCGGGGTCGCGTTGAAGACCACCACCAGGTCCCCCAGGCGCATGGTGATCACGCCCGGGGTCTCGTCCGTGCCCGAGAGCGGGAAGGACAGGGAGTCCTGGACCTGCCCTGCGGTCGCCAGGGAGAACGCGGGCTCCGTCGTACGGATCTTCTGCAGGTCCCGGTACGCGCCCGAGGCGCCCGCGATCTCGGCGCAGCCGACCGTCAGCGACGGAGCGGTCAGCAGGGGCTTTCCGTACCCCCACTTCGGCCCGTTGTCCGCCGCCGGCGGCAGGCCGCGGCCGAAGCCGTTGCCGTCCCGGCAGTCCCAGTGGATCGCGTTGAACCAGTCACCGCTGTCGTACGAGTTGCGGTCGAGCGACTTGGAACGCAGCAGGTCCGAGCCCGCCTGGGAGAGCGCGGGGCCCTGCGAGAGCGTCGCCGTCGCCATGGCGAGGACCTGCATCCTGGCCCGGTCGGCCGCCGACGTGGTCGCCGGGAGCTTGAAGGCGAGCGCGTCGTACAGCGTCTCGTTGTCGTGGGCGTCGGCGTAGGCGAGCGCGTCGCCCGGGGCCGCCGCGTACCCCGCCGGGGAGCCGTTGTAGTCGACCTGGCCGCCCTTGACCGTACGGCCCGCGGTGTCGGTGAAGGTGTAGTCGGCGAGGTTGCCCGACAGACCCACCTTGATCAGGTCCTGGTAGTGGAGCAGGCGGGCCTTCTGCTGCTCCGGAGTGCCGTTGGCGGTCGAGGAGTTGGGGTCGGTGAAGAGGCCCGAGGCGAAGCCCTGGACGCCCGGGTCCTCGTCGAACGGGCCGCCGCCTCGCACGGCGTCACGGGCCCGGTCGGAGAAGGTCGCGATCCCGGTGCCGGCCATGTTCTTCTGGGTGGCCTGGACGAAGCGCGCGTCGTCGGCGATCTCGCCGAAGTTCCAGCCCTCGCCGTAGAGGACGATCGCCTTGCCGTCGACGCCGTCCTTCGCCACGGTCAGCGCGTCCAGGGCCGTGCGGACGGCGAGGATGTTCTCCTTCGGGTGGTGGCCCATGAGGTCGAAGCGGAAGCCGTCCACCTTGTACTGCCTGGCCCAGGTGACGACCGAGTCCACGACGAGCTTGCCCATCATGGCGTTCTCGGGCGCGGTGTTGGCGCAGCAGGTGGAGGTGGCGACGGAGCCGTCGGCCTGGAGGCGCTGGTAGTAGCCGGGCACGACCTTGTCGAGTACGGACTTGTCCGCCTGGCCGCTCGCCACGGTGTGGTTGTAGACGACGTCCATGACCGTGCGCAGTCCGGCCCCGTTGAGGGACTGGACCATCTGGCGGAACTCGACCGTGCGGCGGGTGCCCTCGGGGTCGGTGGCGTAGGAGCCCTCGGGGACGGTGTAGTGCAGCGGGTCGTAGCCCCAGTTGTAGGCGTCCTTGGCCGCCGCGGCGGCCACGCAGGCCTGCTGCTCCTCGGAGTCGGGGGCGTAGACCTTCAGGTCGCAGGCGGGGGCGGTCTGGTCGGACTTCTTCTCGGGGATGGTGCCGATGTCGAAGGCCGGGAGGAGGTGGACGTACGAGGTCCCCGAGGCGGCCAGGTCACGCAGGTGGCGCGCGCCCTTGCTGCCCGCGTCGGTGAAGGCGAGGTACGTGCCCTGGTGGGCCGGGACGGCCGTGGTGTCCGCGACCGAGAAGTCGCGGATGTGGAGCTCCTGGATCTGGGCGTCGCGGAGCGGTACGGCCGCGGGCTTCTTCAGGCCGGTCCAGCCCTTGGGGGCGAGCTTCGGGTCCGTGAGGTCGACGACGAGGCTGTGGGTGGAGTCGGTGGTCAGGGCGGTGGAGTAGGGATCGGTGACCTTGTTGGTGACGAGCCGCTGGACGCTCGGGGCCCAGACCTTCACCACGTACCGGTACGGCTTTCCGGTCCACGCGCGCGTGCCGGTGGCCGACCAGACGCCGGAGGCGTCGTCGCGGCGCATGGGCACGGTCCTGCCGTCGAGTTCGAGGGCGACGGACTGGGCGGTGGGCGCCCAGAGGGAGAGCGTGGGACGGCCCTGACGGAAGACCGGGCCGAGGTCGGCGCCGGTCGCCTTCGGCGCGTACAGGGCGTCGAGGACCCCGGCGAGCTGGACGCCGGTGGCGGTCAGGACGGCGTCGTTCGCGGCGTACTGGGCGGCGACGAGCTGGCCCCCCAGGGCCTCGCGGATCCGGTCGCGGTCGCGCGGGTCGACGGTGAAGGCACCGTACGACTTCAGGTGCGGGAACGCGGCCTTCTGGGCGTCCGTGAGCTGCGTCCGGTTCAGGCGCAGGACCTGCCGGTCACCGCTCAGCGCCCCGTCCTTGACGGTGATCGAACCGTCGCGGGAGGCAAGGAGCACGCTGGAGGCGGCGGCGTCGCTGCCGTTCCAGGCGAGCGTCGTCCCGTCGATCCAGACGGCCTGGGCCTTGGTGAGGTCCAGGGCCGCGCCGCCGCCCTTGGGCTGCGGGAGCAGGTACTTCTCCTGGCCGCCGAGCAGCCAGACCTCGTGGCCGTTGGCCTTCAGGTCGAGGGACTGGTCGCCGGGCAGGTCCTTCTCGTCGCCCTTGTGGAGGATGTAGGAGAGAGAGGTGGCGCCGACGGCGAGCGGGACCTCGTAGACGGCTCCGTAGGCGTCGACGCGGACCGGCTCCAGCGGCTTGCTCCAGTCGGTGGGGTTCGCGGCGCCGGTCCAGGTGTGGAGCCCCCAGCCCGCGTAGTTGGCGTCGGCCCGCTTGTAGTGCAGGACGGCCTTCGTCGTGTCCTGCGGCGGGTACGCGCCCTCGGGGGCGGCGTTCAGTACGGTCGGCTTGCCCTGCTCGATCCAGACCTCGCCGGTACGGGACAGGTCGACGGTCCGGTCGGCGTCGGTGTCTTTGACGCCGTCCTTGTTCACGGCGATGAAGCCGACCGAGGAGGCGCCGGGCTTGAGCTTGACGTAGGCGAAGGCGCCGTACGCGTCACGGCCGGTGAACGGCTTTCCGGCGGGCCAGGTGGTGCCTTCGCCGTCGGCGATGTCGCCCCAGGTGTAGAGGCCCCAGTCGTCGTAGTCCCCGGCGGGGCGCTTGTAGTGGACGATCGCGTAGTCGCGCTGGGTGGCGGTCGGCGGCTGCTCGACGGCCGGGGCGCCGCTGGTGGACGCGGCGGTCGCGCTCGCGGTGCGGCCGGCGCTGTCGACGACGACGGCCTTGTAGCGCAGGGCCGTTCCGGCGGGCGCGGTGACCTTCTGGGTGACCTTGTACGGGGCGTGGTCGGCGGAGCCGAGGACCTGCCACTTGCCGGTGCCGGTCTGGGCGGCGAAGACGACGCGGTTGAGCCGCCCGCCGTCGACGTCGGCGCTGATCTCGACGGTGCCGGTGGCTCCGGCGGCGGGCGCCTTGAGAGTGATCGTGGGGTTGGCGGCGGGCGCGGGCAGCGGCTTGGCCGCCTTGAGCACGAGGGAGCCGAGGCCGGGGACGGTCAGCTTGACCTTGGTGTCACCGGTGCTGGTGACGCGGGTGGAGCCGCCGCCGTGGAGTGTGGTGAAGTCCGTGCCGGCGGCGGAGCCGGTGGGGATCTCGACGGTCTTGGCCTCGGTGGAGCTGTTGACGGCGACGACGTACTCGACCTTGGCCCGGGCGTCGGTACGGGAGAAGGCGTACACGTTGCCCTCGGCGTACCGCTGTTCCTGGACGCCGTCGCGGAGCGCGGGGTGCTCGCGCGTGAGCTTCGAGAGGGCGGCGATCTGGCGGTAGAGGGGGTGGGTGGGGTCGTACGCGTCGGTGGCGTGGGTGCGGTCGGTGCCGAGCTGGTCGTCGTCCAGGTAGTCGGCGGTCTTCGACGCGAAGAGGGTCTGGCGGGCGTCCTTGTCGCCGCCGGCGCCGGTGTAGCCCTGCTCGTCGCCGTAGTAGACGACGGGGTTGCCCCGGGTGAGGAACATCAGCTCGTTGGCGAGCCGGTAGCGGGCGAGGAGTTCGGCGTCGTCGGCCTTCGGGTTGTCCTGCTCGAGGAAGGTGCCGAAGCGGCCCATGTCGTGGTTGCCGAGGAAGGGCACCGACTCGTAGGCGTTGGCCTTGTCGGTGGTGTAGCGGTAGTCCTGGCCGAAGAGGTTGGCCAGCTTGTCCGCCGAACCGCCCTGGGAGGCGAAGGTACGGGCGGCGTCCTGGAAGGGGAAGTCGAGGGTGGCGTCGAGGCGGCCCTCGGTGACGTACGGGGCGGTGATCGCCGGGTCGGCGGAGTACACCTCACCGAACATGAAGAAGTCGTCGCGGCCGCGCTTGGCGGCGTACTCGTCGAGGGCGGTGGCCCACTGGGTCCAGAACGCGGTGTCGACGTGCTTGACGGTGTCGATGCGGAAGCCGTCGATGTCGAAATCACGGACCCACCGCTGATAGATCCTCTCCATGCCCTCGACGACCTCGGGACGCTCGGTCCAGAGGTCGTCCAGGCCGACGAAGTCGCCGTACTGGGAGGACTCGCCGGCGAAGGTGGAGTCGCCGCGGTTGTGGTACATCGTGGGGTCGTTGAGCCAGGAGGGGACCTTGAGGTTCTTCTTGGCGGCGGGGACGACGGGGGTGCGGGGGAAGGAGTCGGGGTCGACGCGAGGGAAGGCGCTGCCGGTGCGGTCGGGGTCGCGGTCGCGGTCGCGGTCGCGGTCGTCGAAGGGGACGCCGTCCTTGGTGAGATAGGGGAAGGCGCCCTTGGAGAGATATTCGTAAGTCTTCTCTTCGTAATCGACGACGTCGGCGGTGTGGTTGGTGATGACGTCGAAGAAGACCTTCATGCCCTTGGCGTGGGCCTGGTCGATCAGCTTCTCCAGGTCGGCGTTGGTGCCGAAGTGGGGGTCGACCTGGGTGAAGTCGGTGATCCAGTAGCCGTGGTAGCCGGCGCTGGCGTCCTTGCCGGCGCCCTGGACGGGCTGGTTCTTGAAGATCGGCGCGAGCCAGATGGCGGTGGTGCCGAGCCCCTTGATGTAGTCGAGCTTCTTGGTGAGCCCCTTGAGGTCGCCGCCTTGGTAGAACCCCTTGTCGGCGGGGTCGAACCCGGTCTGGAGACGGGTGCCGGTGAGGCCACCGCGGTCGTTGGCGGGGTCGCCGTTGGCGAAGCGGTCGGGCAGGACGAAGTAGAACTGCTCGCGGGTGAGGTCGTGGCGGGCGGGCTGGGAGGCGAGCGCCCGGTCGGAGGGGGGTGGTGGGGGCGGGGGCGCGGCGGCTGCGGGGAGGGCGGGGCTGAGCCCGACCGCCAGACTCGCGGCGAGGGCGACGCCTAGGGCGCGCGATCGTCGGGTGCGGAACAAGTGCGTTCTCCTTAACGAGTTCGGACACCCCACCCCACCCCTCCCCGAAACCCTGCCGGGGGCTGGTGGGGGTGAGCCGGAACTACCGGGGGCTTCGCCCCAGGGCCCCGGGGGCGGGTGACGCGGCAGCTTCGCGCCGCAGGCGCGGTGGGTGGTTAGCGCGGCGGCTTCGCGCCGCGGGCGGTGGGCGGGTAGCCCGGCAGCTTCGCGCCGCGGGCGGTGGGCGGGGCGCCGCCGGATGGCGACTCCCGTTCTGGGCGTACGTTTCCGCCGGGACGGCGGGGGTGTGGGCACAGCCCACGAGGGCAGCGCCTGGAAGAGGGCCGTGCCCCACGGGCCCCGCGGCGCCGCCAGTGGGCAGTGCACCGCGGGGTCGCGCCCCCGTTGTGGGCATACGTTCCGCAGGGCGGAACGGGTGGGCACAACCCACGAGGGCGGCGCCCGGGACAAGTTCGTTCAGCCGGGCCCCGGGCACGGGGGCGTTCGGGGCCGCCCGGGCCCGAGGCCCTTCAGACGCGCAGCGTCACGTGCGGAACGTGTCCGTGACAGTGACCTGGCCGGTCGGCGACGGGACCGTCGCTGCGCGGTTCGGGCCCGACTCCCAGGTCACGTTGCCCGCCGCGTCCTTGCGGAGGTACTTGTACTCGAAGGTCGTGCCCGCCGGGAGGGGGACATTGAGCGTCCAGGTCGGGTACGACGTCGGGTCCAGTTTCAGGGCCGACGCAGGGGACCAGTTGCCCAGTTCCGCGCGGTTGCCCGTCACGTAGATGTTCTGGCCGGACGTCGTCGTCGCCGTCACCGCGAAGGACGCTCCCGTCACCGACGACGACGGCGCGCACGAGCGCGCGTTCACGTGCAGCGCCAGCGCCGTGTTCGCGCCCAGCGTCGCCGTGAACTGGCCCGAGGCGTTCACCGTCACCGGCGTGCCGGTCTGCACGTCGCAGTATGTGCCCGCTGCCAAGCCCGTCTGGAACGTGCGCGTCAGCGAACCGCCCTCGTGGTTGATCGCGACGTACCCCTTGTCCCCCCGCCCGAACGCGATCGCGTTGTTGCCGTTGTCCCACCAGTTGCCGACCGCCGTGCCCCGCGTCGCGTTGCGGAAGCCCACCATCGAGGCGATCTCGCGCCACGCGTGCTGGCACTTCCACCCGTCGGTGTAGCAGGCGTTGACCTGGCCGGCCCCCGGCGCGCCCGCGTCCTTGTCGGACCACTCGTAGCCGGAGTGGACGTCCGGGGAGCCGTACGGCCACGCCAGCATGAAGACCGAGGCCAGGGTGTACGTGGCGCCGTTCTTGTAGTTGAGCGTGTCCCCGCCGCGTTCCGTGTCGTGGTTGTCCACGAAGACGCCCGACGAACCGGACGGCATGTAGCCCCACGACTCGCCGAAGTTGCTCAGGTACGACAGCTTCTCCGAGCCGAAGATCCGCTTCAGGTCCCGCGCGTAGCGGAACTCCTGCACGTCCCCGTTGCCCAGGTACTCGCTCGGCGAGACCGCCTCACCGGCCCCGAATATCGCCTCCTGCTTCCAGTAGACGCCCGGGTTGCTCAGCCGCGACTTGATGTTCGCGAGGTCCGCCGCCGGCATGTGCTTGGCGGCGTCGACGCGGAAGCCGTCGACACCCAGCGACAGCAGGTCGTTCATGTACGCGGCGATCCTGCCGCGCACCCAGTCCTCGCCGGTGTCGAGGTCCGGGAGGCCGACCAGCTCGCAGTTCTGGACGTTGGCCCGGTCCTGGTAGTTGGAGATGGTGGCCCGGCAGTCGTCCATGTCGGCGCCCGAGTACAGGCCCGGGTAGTCGTACTTGGAGAACGAGGTCCCGCCCGTCCCCGTGCCCGACGCGTTCGCCATGTGGTTGATGACGGTGTCCGCGACGACCTTCACACCCGCCGCGTGACAGGTGTCGACCATGGACTTGAAGGCGGTGCGGTCGCCGAGCGGTCCGGCGATCTTGTAGCTGACGGGCTGGTACGCGGTCCACCAGGTCGAGCCCTGGATCCGTTCCTGGGGCGGCGAGACCTGTACGTAGCCGTAGCCTGCCGGACCGAGCTGGTCCGTACAGGCCTTGGCCACCGAGGCGAACTTCCACTCGAACATCACCGCGGTGACGTCCTTGGGCCCGGGTGCCGCCGCCTGCGCCGGAGCGGGCGGCGCCGTGACGGCCACAGCGGCTCCCGCCACCAAGGCGAGTGCAGCGGCCACGGTCTTTCTGGCCATGATTCCTCCTGACGACGTCCCTGTCGCAAGAAGTTGCCGAAAATGACAGCAACTGTTTTCAGCCGTGACCGTACGAGCGCCCCGGGGCCGGGTCAACCCTTTGGACCCCTCAACGCAAGCAATTACGCAAGGAGTTGCAACGAGCGCCCGGCCGGCGGCTGCGCCGTGGAGCCGCGGACCACCAGCTCCGGCTGGAAGACGAACTCCGTGCGCTGCACGGGGTTGCCCTCCACCTCCTCCAGGAGCGCGCCCACCGCCGCCGTCGCCATCGCCTGTACGGGCTGGCGCACGGTGGTCAGCGGCGGGTCGGTGAAGGCGATCAGCGGCGAGTCGTCGAAGCCGACCACCGACACGTCACGGGGCACGTCGAGGCCACGCGCGCGCACCGCGCGGATCGCGCCGAGCGCCATCAGGTCGGAGCCGCAGACGATCCCGGTGCAGCCCTGGTCGAGCAGGATGTCGGCCGCCGCGTGCCCGCCCTCGACGCCGAACAGCGTGGGCCGGATGTACCGTTCGGCCTCCGCCCGGTCCAGGCCGAGCGCCGCGTGCAGCTCGGCCGTGAAGCCCTCGGCCTTCCGGCGCGAGGGGACGTAGCGCGTCGGGCCGATCGCAAGCCCGATCCGTTCGTGGCCCAGCTCGACCAGGTGCCGTACGGCCATCCGCGCCGCCGCCCGGTCGTCGGGCGAGACGAAGTTGGCGTCGACGCGCTCGTTGTAGCCGTTGATGAGGACGAACGGGACGCCCCGCGCGGCCAGTCGGACGTACCGCTCCGGGTCGGCGGTGGCGTCCGCGTGCAGCCCGGAGAGGAACACGATGCCGGTGACCCCGCGCTCCTCCAGCTGCTCGACCAGCTCGTCCTCGGTGGCCCCGCCGGGCATCTGCGTGCAGAGCACCGGGGTGTAGCCGTGCCCGGCCAGGACCTGCTCGATGACCTGCGCGAACGCGGGGAAGATCGGGTTGGTCAGCTCGGGCACGACCAGGCCGACCAGGCCCGCGCTGCGCCGTTTGAGCCGTACGGGACGCTCGTAGCCGAGCACGTCGAGCGCGGCCAGGACGCGGTGCCGGGTCCCGCCGGCCACGCCCGCCTTGCCGTTGAGGACGCGGCTGACCGTGGCCTCGCTGACGCCCGACTGGGCCGCGATGTCCGCGAGCCGCGGGGCGCCCGTCCCCGCGCCCCCCCGCGAGGGGGCCCTCTAACCCCCCCCCCCAAGCGGGTGTGAGCGGGCCGCACAACAACACCCACCCC